>NZ_JBATHY010000088.1:0-38046 GCF_049667325.1 Parasphingorhabdus sp.
GCCTTGAACTCGAGCGCATTGCCACTGGGGTCGCAAAAGAACATCGTTGCCTGCTCGCCCGCCTGTCCCTTGAAACGGATTGTCGGCGCGATGACAAAATCGATGTTTTCTGCCGTCAGCCGGTCAGCCAGCGCCTGCCAGCCGGCCATCGTCAGCACCACACCGAAATGAGGGACCGGCACCTGTTCGCCATCGACCGGATTGCGCATCTGGCGGCCGTCAAAATGCTCGTCGAGATGGGTTACGATCTGATGCCCGAACAGATTGAAATCAATCCAGTGCGGATCGCTGCGGCCTTCTGCGCAGCCGAGCAGATCGCCATAAAACCTTCGCGCTTCGGCGAGATCGCGTACCGGGAATGCGAGATGGAATGGCCGTAACGGGCCAAGCGGCTCAGTGCTCATATTTGCGGCCCTTGTCTTCGGGTGCGGCCAGAGCGAAGCAATGATCGAAATCGAGATCGGAACCCTGACCCAGAGCTTCCTTTTGTCTAGCGTCCGCCAGAATCATCTCGCGGCTTCGGGTCAGCAATATATCACTCTCCTGACCGCTTAGCCCCTCGGCGCGCATGCTGTCCCGGGCGCGGCTGTCGAGAACTGCGGCGAGGGTCTTGAGATCCTGCGCGGTCTTGGACAGGCCTTCCCGTTCATGGACCTCGTCATAGGCCAGCTGCAGCATACCGGCGCACTGGTTCAGGTCGGGCTTGGGCTTGGGCGGCACCACGGCATCCAGCAGGGGAAGGCATTTTGCCATGTCAGCCTGGACGATCTCATCGGCTTCGGCGCCATTGCCTCCTCTGGACTGCTGCGCCGCGACGGCTGCCAATATATCTTGCCGCACCTGTTCCCTGGTCTTTCCGGTCTCGCTCATGATCCGTTCTCCGACCAGACCGGCATAGGTCGCACCGCGTTCGGTGAGCAGCGGATAGTCGAGCGCACTGGCGATGCCGCGTTCCTGTTCCGATGCGATGATCGCCAGAACCGCGACGCAGGAAAGGTCGCGCATCTGGATATCGGTGAGCGGTGCCGGCGGGCTTGCAGCCGGTTGCGACAGGACCAGCATCAGGATGGAAATGAAGTTCATGGCAACGCAATAGCAACGAAATCGATGTTCGGGCAATTAGCAATTGAATGGCGGCCGTGAACACGGCAAAAGCCGCCGGTGTCAAAACTTCAACAAATGATTGCCCGCCATCCTTATGGGATATCGCTGCTTGCCGGCGGGATCAGCGCGACCGGGTTCGCGCCGCTGAACCTATGGCCCCTGACTCTCCTGATGCTGGCGCTGTGGATGACGATGGTGATGCAAGCGCAAAGCCGCAAAGCCGCATTTCTGGCGGGCTGGCTGTTCGGTGTGGGCCATTTTGTCGTCGGCCTGAACTGGATCGCCAAGGCCTTCACTTTCCAGGCCGCCATGCCGGGTTGGCTAGGCTATGTCGCCGTGGTCCTGTTGTCGCTCTATCTGGCAGTTTTTCCGGCAATGGCCGCATTGCTCGCCTGGTGGGTTGGCAGAAAAAGCCTCTGGACATTCATTCCGGCTTTGGCGGGGACGTGGATCATCACCGAATGGTTGCGCAGCTGGCTGTTCAGCGGGTTCATCTGGAACCCCCTCGCCGTGACATTACCCTCAGGATTCTGGGCCGGCTCTGCTTATGTCGGAACTTATGGCCTTGCCGCCATGGCGATCGTTATTGCTGGACTGTTTCTGCTGATCGGATTGGCTGCCACCCACCGGCAATGGCGGCAGCTGTCGATCATGGCCTTTCCCGCTATTGTTATTTTCGCTCTGGCGGTAGTCTTTACGCCCCGGCCCGCGACCATTAACGGGTCCCCCGATGGCATTCCGATCACCGTCGTCCAGCCCAATATCGGCCAGCAGGATAAATGGAAGGCCGGTTACGAGGAAAAAAATCTCGCCAAACTGGCCGAACTGACGCTCCGCGACGACGACAGCCCCCGCATCATTTTCTGGCCGGAAGCGGCGATCCCCGATTATCTCGAGGCCGGATATCCGGCACGTTATTATTACGGCCGCCCGCCGGAACTGGTGCGCCAGCAACTGGGCAGCCTGATGAAACCCGGTGACGTGCTGGTGCTCGGCGCGCTCAAGCTGGAATTTGACGAAGCCGAAGGCCGCGCGACCGGTGCCCGCAACAGTGTTTTTGCGATGGACAAACCGGGTGAGCTGTTGGGGCGATACGACAAGTCGCATCTGGTGCCCTATGGCGAATATCTGCCGATGCGGCCGTTATTGTCCGCCTTGGGTCTGTCCCGGCTGGCACCCGGAGACTTTGATTTCTGGCCGGGACCCGGACCCCGTTCAATTGATCTGGGAAAGTTCGGCAAGGTCGGTTTGCAGGTTTGCTACGAAATCATCTTTTCGGGACAGGTTGTCGATCGCGACAATCGTCCGGATTTCATTTTCAATCCCTCCAACGATGCCTGGTTCGGAGCATGGGGACCGCCGCAACATCTGGCGCAGGCGCGGTTGCGCGCGATAGAAGAAGGCTTGCCGGTCATCCGGTCGACCCCGACCGGAATCTCGGCGCTGATCAGTGCCGATGGTGCAATCTTGGCGAGCGTGCCGATGGGACAGGCGGGCAGGATCGATGCCCGTTTGCCGCGTCCCAGGCCACCGACTGTTTTTGCGCGTCTCGGACAAATATTACCATTGGGCCTAGCCTTTATTTTGCTGATCTCGGCCATTGCCATTCGCTTGCGCGGCCGTTAAAGCGCATATAAACATTTCCTTATGTCCCATCAGTCGACCCCGTTTTCGACCATAATTCAGGATTTTGCCATGCGTTCAGAATTTATCTTCACCTCCGAATCGGTCTCTGAAGGCCATCCTGACAAGGTGTCCGACCAGATTTCCGATACCGTCGTCGACCTGTTTCTTGCAAAGGACCCCGAAGCGCGGGTCGCTTGCGAAACCATGACCACCACCGACCGGGTGATTCTGGCCGGGGAAGTGCGCGGCAAGGGCATGATCGACACCGACGGCAAATGGGCGCCAGGCGCACTGGAAGAAATCGAGAATGCGGTTCGCGAAACGGTCAAGAAGATCGGCTATGAACAAGACGGCTTTCACTGGCAGAACCTGACATTCGAAAATTATTTGCATCCCCAATCCGCGCATATCGCGCAGGGTGTCGACGAAAGCGGCAACAAGGACGAAGGCGCCGGTGATCAGGGGATCATGTTCGGCTATGCCAGCGATGAAACACCGGACCTTATGCCGGCAACATTGCAATATTCGCATCAGATATTGAAGCAGATGGCGATGGACCGTCACAGCGGCAAAGCGCCTTTTCTGGAGCCCGACAGCAAGAGCCAGGTAACCCTGCGCTACGTCAACGAAGTGCCGGTAGAGGCAGTCGCTCTGGTGGTTTCGACACAACATGCGCCGGGTTATTTCAAGGACAGCGAAAATCCCGCATTATATCAGGAATTGCGCGACTATGTGATGAGTGTGTTCCACGACGTTCTGCCCGACGGTTTTATCACGGACAAGACCGTGATCCACGTCAACCCGACCGGTCGCTTTGAAATCGGTGGTCCGGACGGCGACGCCGGTTTGACCGGGCGCAAGATCATCGTCGATACCTATGGCGGCGCGAGCCCCCACGGCGGCGGCGCATTCTCCGGTAAGGACCCGACCAAGGTCGACCGTTCGGCAGCCTATATCACGCGCTATATGGCCAAGAATATCGTCGCAGCAGGTCTCGCCAAGCGCTGCGCAATCCAGCTTTCCTATGCGATTGGTGTTGCCGAGCCGCTTTCGATCAATGTCGATCTGCACGGCACCGGCACGGTCAGCGAAGAGAAGCTTGAGGAAGTTTTACCGACGCTTGTTCGTCTCACCCCCAAGGGTATTCGCACCCATCTCGGTTTGAACAAACCAATTTATGGTCCAACCGCTGCCTATGGCCATTTTGGTCGCAAGGCCGAGGGCGATTTCTTCACGTGGGAACGGACCGATCTGGTGGAAGCGCTGAAAGCCGCCATCTGAACACGATGTTATCCGCAGAAATCCCGAGGCGATGACCGCATATAAAGACGGTGATCCGACGACCATCCGCCAACTCTACGGCCGCCGCCAGGGCCATGCGCTGCGCGACCAGCAGGTTGAGCTGATCGAGAAACTGCTACCGCAAATTGCCGTGCCGGTTGAAGGTCCGGTGTCGTCGGCGACGCTGTTCGGCAGCGACCGACCGCTTCATTTCGAAATCGGATTTGGCGCCGGGGAACATCTCGCGAACCGCGCGGACATGCTCCCCGATCACGGTTTTATCGGCTGTGAACCTTATCTCAATGGCGTGGTCGGCGCGCTGCAGCATATCCGTGACCAGAGTTTGCCCAATGTCCGCTTGCACATGGGCAACGCGCTGGATGTGCTGGAGCGGATTCCAGATGCATCGCTGAGCTTTGTCTATTTGCTGCATCCCGACCCCTGGCCCAAGGCGCGCCATGCCAAGCGGCGGTTCATGAACCATGGACCGATGGACATGATTGCGGCGAAGTTGAAGCCCGGCGGGGAGTTCCGTTTCGGAACCGATCATCCGGTCTATCTGGAATGGGCCTGCATGATCATGAACCAGCGCCATGAATTTGAGTGGCTGTGTGACAGTCCGCAAAACTGGATGATCCGGCCCGGTGGATGGCCGGAGACGCGCTATGAAGCCAAGGCACGCCGTCAAGGGCATGACGTCTGGTATTTTCGCTACCGGCGCAAATAAACCGAAATATTTCAACCAGCATGTTGTCAGATGCCTGCATTTCAGCCAGTTCCGGCGCTGGAAACGAATTTTAAACCATGTTTGTTAAGCATGTCGTGATGCCGGTCTTTAACCTTCCCTATTTATAAAACACTTAACCAGAATCAATGGTTGGGTCGCTACCAATTAGGACGAGAGGTTCATGAATAAATATGGGTAGAGCTCCATCCGTCTCCGAAAGGGAGATCGAAGCCAATCGTCAACACGAGAGTGCGACACCGGCTGATCTCCATATCCAGTGCCGCAACCAGCATTTTGCCAAAGCGTTGCTCGAACGCCGCCGCTGGGTTGGGGGCGACCCCTTTGCGTCCGCCTTTTTCAACTGCCTGTCAGCCATCTTCCCGAAAGGTGAGGGGTTTTTTATCGAATCGCTCAAGAAGTTTCGCGACCGCACGCCACCCAAGTTGCAAGGCGAAATCCGCTCGTTCATCCAGCAGGAAGCGACCCATAGCCGCGAGCATCAATTTTTCAACGAACATCTGGCAAGCTGTGATCTCGATATTTCGCGGCTCGAACAGTCGATTGCAGATGTTGTGAACCGCATCCGCGCGATGCCGGAAATATCGCATCTCGTAGGGACCATGTGTATCGAACATATTACAGCGATTCTGGCGGCCGAGATCATTTCCAATCCAAGGCATCTGGAACATGCCGACGAGCAGCAACGCAAACTCTGGCTGTGGCACGCATCGGAAGAGGTAGAGCACAAGGGCGTGGCTTTTGATACGTGGTTACATATGACCAGAGACTGGAACCCGCTGAAACGCTGGTATGTACGCAGCGCGTTCATGGCCAAAATTTCCCTCGGCTTTACGATAAACCGGTCCAAAGGCGTTATCGACCTGTTGCGGCAAGATGGTATCTCGGGGCTCCGTGCGTGGACCGGACTCGCGCATTATGCTCTGATCGGCGCGGCCCCGTTGCGGCGAACGATGTGGCCGTGGCTGCAGTTTTTCAAACCCGGCTTCCATCCCTGGGATATTGATGACCGTCACCTTATCCAGTTGGCGGAGAGCGAATATGAAGCCGCGATCATGGACCCCGGATCAGTCTCGGCCGAAGTTTCCGTGCTCGAAGACGAGCCGCCGGAAGAAGGCCTGAAAAAAGTCGCCTGACGGACTTGAGTTCGGATTCAGGCCGCCATTGGTCGCTTGACGTCACCATCCTCCGACAATTGCAGCTTGAACCGAACTGTATCCGTCTTGCCGCCACGACCCTTTGAAAAGCGCGGTGTGATCTGTCCGGTTGGTCTGAAACCCAGTTTTTTCAATACCTTGCCGGATGAGGGATTGTCGACAAAATGCTCCGCGAGGATTTCGCGATGACCAACGGTTCTGGCAATATCGAGCACCGCACGGCCGGCCTCGGTCGCATAGCCATGGCCCCAATGATTGCGGGCAATCCAGTAGCCGAGTTCAAGATGGCCATCACCGCTGTCTCCAATACCGATTGAGCCGACCAGCTGTGGTGGCCCCGAAGTGCGCCAGAAAATCAGGAAATTCGGATGAAGCAACGGCCTCGGAGAGGAAAGGAACAAATCTGCATCCGTCCTTGCATAGGGCCAGGGAGCCGATGCCAGATTGCGGACTATGGCCTGATCGTTGATCGCTTCGAAAACTGCAGGCGCATCTTCCGGCCAGCCTGGTCTCAACAATAATCTTTCGGTTCTTGCAAACATCTTGACTCTCCACAGTCTTTTTTCGTTTGCCCCTGTGCGGTGACCGGTCATTACAAGCGAGCGGTTACAACAATGAGACATTCTGACAGGGAGAGACAAAAAAAGGGAGAGGATGACCCTCTCCCTGAAATTGGTGGTTGCTTGGAACCTACCGGGTCATCCTGCTTGTGGACAACCCTTTATCGATTATCCGGTTATTCTGCGGCTTCCGCCATGAGGTCGACGGACACATATTTGCGACCGAGCTTGCCCTTGTGGAATTCCACCTTGCCGTCGACGAGCGCAAACAAGGTATGATCCTTGCCCATGCCGACGTTGCGACCCGCATGGGTTTGCGTTCCGCGCTGGCGGATGATGATATTACCGGCGACAACAGCTTCGCTGCCGAATTTTTTTACGCCCAGACGACGACCTGCTGAGTCGCGTCCGTTGCGGGATGAACCACCTGCTTTTTTATGTGCCATGGTTTAGTCCTTCTTTTTCGCAGCCGGCTTCTTGGCTGCTGGCTTTTTCGCTGGTGCCTTCTTGGCAGCAGCGGGTTTCGTTTCGGTTTTTGCAGCAGCTTTCTTCGCCGGTGCTTTTTTGGCCGGTGCAGCCTTTGCTTCGGCAGCCGGCTTTTTAGCGGCTGGTTTTGCAGCGGCCGGCTTTTCGGCAGCTGGCGCAGCTTCTTTCTTGGAAGCTGCCTTCTTCGGAGCCTTTTCGGATCCAATGGCGCTGATCTTCAATACCGTATGCTGCTGGCGATGGCCATTCTTGCGGCGATAATTATGCCGGCGACGCTTCTTGAAGATAATGACCTTCTCGCCTTTTTCCTGGGCGATAATTTCAGCCGCAACGGTCAGGCCCTTGAGGTCTTTCATGTCGCCACCGTCTCCGGCCAGCAAAACGTCGTCCAGAGTTACCGAATCACCAGCTTCGCCAGCTAGTTTTTCGACTGCGATAATATCTCCTGCGGCAACCCGATATTGTTTGCCGCCGGTGCGCACAATTGCGAACATGGCTATTTTCCGTTTCAAATTTGTGGTTCCAGCGCACAAGCCCGTCAACGCGAGTCTTTCGGCCCACGCTGGAAAGAGTGGGCAGCTAACCGATGAAGGTGGCGCTGTCAACCAGCTTAAGGCGATTTTGGCTATTCACAAGCCCCGGCATTGCTCCGCTTCATCCGTGGATATTCGCCGTTGCAGACCGGATAAGCCTAACCTAAAGACAGAGCAATGAAAAAACTCTCTGTTTTGGTGCCGATTATCACGGTTTCGCTGTCCGGTTGCGCGATGAGCGAAGGCGATTTCCCGTCGCTCCTGAAACGTCCCTATGAAGATGAGCCGGTCATGGTCGAATCGGCCGCTCCGACGGCCGCCAATCTTTCTTTGCCGGCTGGTCTGCAAAGCGATTTGAGCGCGGCTGTGGCCAGCAGCGCGGCCGCACATGACCTGTTCCAGGCAAGGCTGCCAGCCGTCACAAGGCGAGTCGATGCGGCGCGCAACGCTGCGGTGTCGAGCGAATCCTGGGTTGCCGCGCAAATGGAACTGGCTGCGCTCGAAATCCAGCGGAGCCCTTCGGTCGAGGCGCTGGCCGATATCGATGCGCTATACCAAGCGCAGCTCGAACGCGAAACGGACGAGGGTCAATCAGGCGGAACGGACATCATTGCCAGGCAGCGCGACGCGGTGCAGGCGCAAGTGGAACGTCAGCAATCCGATATCGATGCGATGAAAAACCGGCTGCGCTAGCCCAAGTCGTCGATCGCGGTCTTGTGAGCCTTTGCGTTTTCGACATAATGGGCGACGCCCATGCGCATACCGGCAATCGCCTGTTCCGGCAGGTCGCGCATATATTTTGCCGGTGAACCGGCCCACAGCTGTCCCGAGGGAATGCGCTTGTTCGGAGTTAGAGTCGCCCCGGCTGCCAGCATCGCGTCGCCCTCGATCACGCAGCCGTCCATGACCGTCGTGCTCAACCCGACAAAGGCCCGGTCTTCCAGCGTCGCGCCGTGCAGCATCACCATATGACCGACCAGCACGTCATCGCCGATGATCGTCGGATTGCCGTTGGGGGTCGCAGGCGTGGCGCTGTCGCAATGAATGACGGTGCCGTCCTGGATATTGCTGCGCGCACCGATCCGGATGAAGTTTACATCGGCGCGAATCACGCAATTATACCAGATGCTCGAATCGGGACCGATTTCGACATCGCCGATGATCTTGCAGCCCGGTGCGATAAAGGCCGTCTCGTGAATTCTCGGTGTTTTGCCGTTGAACGGCATGATCAGGGGCTTGGTCATATTCTTGAATTCCAGACATCAGCTTCGATTTTGTAAACAATAGTCGGGTTTAGATCGTCGCTATAATTGGGATCGTGAAAATCCAGCTCGGGACAGTGCCTCATGCCCAGCCGTTTCATCAATCCCCAGCTTGGCTCATTGCCGGCGACCGTCAGTGCCACGACATAGGGCGCGTTCCAGCGACTAAAGGCAGCGTCCATGCAAGCCGTTGCCGCTTCCTTTGCATAGCCCTTGCCCCAGGCATCTTCGCGCAGGCGCCAGCCGATTTCATGGGCGCCGGTTAATTTGGGTTGCGGCGCATTGACCCGCTTGAGGCCGCAAAACCCGAGAATTTCTCCGTCGGACTTGCGCTCGACAATCCAGAATGTGTGGCCGAAGTCGCGGTCATAGCCCTCGAGTCGATCCACCGCGGCGTCGAATTTCTCGCGGCTTTGCACGCCGCCCAGCCAGCGCATGACATTGCGGGTGTTGAGATGTTCCACAAACGGCTCGATATCGCTTTTCCGCCACTTGCGGAGAATCAGCCGTTCGGTTTCCAGAACAATATCGGAGGTTTTTTCAGCCATTGAGCAAGCGCGCCGCATCGGCAGCAAAATATGTGAGGATCCCGGAGCATCCGGCCCGTTTGAAGGCAATCAGCTTCTCCATCATCAGCGCGTCATGGTCACCGACCCCGGCCGCCGCACCGACCTTGATCAGCGCATATTCGCCGGACACCTGATAGGCAAAGACCGGGATGTTGAACTCTGATTTGGCGCGATAGATGATGTCGAGATAGGCGAGGCCCGGCTTGACCATGATGCTATCCGCGCCCTCGGCAATATCGAGGGCAATTTCCCGCAGCGCTTCATCGCCATTGGCCGGGTCCATCTGATAGGTTTTCTTGTCGCCCTTGAGCAGCCCTGCCGAACCCACCGCATCGCGGAACGGGCCGTAAAAGGCGCTGGCATATTTGGCGGCATAAGCCATGATCTGGACATTGTGATGATGGGCGAGCTCCAGCACGTCGCGGATCGCGCCGACCCGGCCGTCCATCATGTCGGAAGGCGCGATAATATCGGCGCCGGCATTGGCTTGATTCAGCGCCTGTTTGGTCAATATGTCGAGCGTACGGTCATTTTCGACATAGCCCCTGTCGTCGATCAGCCCGTCCTGGCCATGGCTGGTGTAGGGATCAAGCGCGACGTCTGTTAATATGCCGATGTCATCGCCGAGCGCGTCTTTCACCGCCTTGGTGGCGCGGCACATCAGATTGTCGGGATTGAGCGCTTCGTTCCCGTCTTCGCTGCGTCTGTCTGCCGGTGTATTGGGGAACAGGGCCAGGCAGGGGATGCCAAGGTCACGGGCTTCGCGCGCCCGTTCGACGATGCCGTCGACCGACCAGCGCGAAACCCCGGGGAGAGCCGCGATCGGCTCTTCCACGCCTTCGCCCCCGGTGATGAACAATGGCCAGATCAGATCGGATGGCGACAGATGCGTCTCCCGGACCATGGAGCGGCTCCAGCCATGAGTGCGGGTGCGCCGCAATCGGTTGCGTGGGAAAGAGGCTTGCTGTGACATGGACAATGCTTAGCTTAGCCGCGTGCGGCGCTCAACTCTTCTGTGAAACTGTTTGTAGCTGCTAACTTTTGAGCGGCTTGTTGAGCCGGTTGATCTCGCGTTCGGGCTCTGCTTCAGCCGAGGTGCCTTTCAAGGCGGTCAATGCTGCGCCCGGTTCGACATGCTTCAACTTTTGCAACTCGCCCTTGAATCGGCGCAATTCCCGGCCACCCAATTGGGCGCGTTCGACAAATTTGACCGAACTAGGATTGATTGCCCGTCCACCGCGATAGAGTTCATAGTGTAGATGGGGTCCGGTCGAAAGGCCGGTCGACCCGACATAGCCGAGGATCTGGCCTTTGCGGACACGACGCCCGTTGCTCACCGCAATCCGGCTCATATGGGCATAGCCGGAAGCCAGCCCGCCGCCATGTTGCAGTTTGACATAGTTGCCAAAGCCACCCTTGCGGCCGGCATAGGTCACGGTTCCGTCGGTAACCGCATAAATAGGTGCGCCATAGCCTCCGCCGAAGTCCAGCCCGCTGTGCATGCGCTTGTAGCGCAGGATCGGATGGCGCCGCATGCCGTAACTGGACGTGATCCGCCCATTGGTTGGACGGGCCAGTTCCCCGTTTGATTGACCAACGCCCGATGCTTCAAACCAGTTGGTGCGGCCGCCACTCTCCCATTTCAGCATTTGTGCTGCCGGCTTGCCGCCGCGTTCGAGGCCGGCATAGATCAGGTCACCCACTTCAACCTCGCCGGTTTCCGCCCGGCGATAGGAAAGGATGATATCAAATTCGTCGGTACTGCGAATATCACGGGATACCGACATTTTCGTGCCGATGACCTGGAGATATTTCTGGACCGCATCGGCAGGCGCACCGGCGGCGCGAGCAGACCGGTAGAGGCTCGATCCGACCGCGCCCTTGATCCGCAGCGGAGTATCGTCAACCAATATCGGCTTGCGGTTGAGCTTCAGCCGGGAACCATCGCGCAGCACTTCGAGATTCAAATCAAAGCGCGCACGAAAGGCCAGCTGTTCCATCGGCCGCGCCTGGTTTTTTGCCGGACGCCGGCCGAGTATGATGTCGATCTTGGTACCGGGTTTGATATCGCCGAGCGAAACGGCGCCGCTGACCAGATCGTTAACCTGCGCGGCTTCATCGCCGGCCACACCGGCGCGTTGCAGCACGCGGCGCAAACTGTCGCCCCGGCCAAGCGTCGCAACCAGTTCGATCGAGGGACGTTCGGGGCTTTCGGCTAGCGGACGCACCGCGTCGGTTGCGGCCATTCTTATGCCGGTGTCGGAACCGTATGCCAGCGGTGCGATCATTTGCGAACGCGCTTGATCGGCGCGATATCCGCTTAGCGGATCCGCGCGATGTCCGGCTATCGGGCCAAAATCGGGAAGGCAGCTGATCGCAAAACCGCTTAAGGCTACTAGAGTGACGAGGCCGCGAAACCAGGCCGGGCTGCCGATGTCCACGCCAAGGTCGGGGACCCAGTCGACATCGGCAAAATACTCACGCCATTCGTCAAGCTTCTCGTTGGAAGAGGCAAATTGGGGTAGCGACGACCGAAGGGGATCTGCTGCAATGGCTGCAGATCCCTGAACTTGCATGTCGATATCGTCTATATTCTTGAACAAACGCACCCCTCGGCAATAGAACTATAGCGCTTTACATCCTACTTTATCGGTAACCTCTGTGCAGGAACTTAGTTAATGTCAAATTAAGCCGCGGTGCAGGCGGTTCCCATGCGGTGAAACGTGCAATATCGCCGGTATCCGGTCCATATCTTCGGTATTTGTGTGTTGCCCCTTGCAACTCCGGGCCTGATCGTCTGTTGTGTTTGCGATGTCCCGGTTAGCCCAGTCGTCTCTTGTCGCCGTTCTCGGTCCGACCAACACCGGCAAAACCCATCTTGCCATCGAACGCATGTGTGCCCACTCGAGCGGGATGATCGGGTTTCCGCTCCGCCTGCTGGCGCGGGAAGTCTATGACCGGGTGGTCGTGCTCAAAGGGGTCAACCGGGTGGCGCTGGTCACCGGCGAAGAAAAAATCATCCCGAAAGATGCGCAGTGGTTTCTGTGCACCGCAGAAGCCATGCCGATGGACCGCGAATTTGCCTTTGTCGCGATCGACGAGGCGCAGATCGGAATCGATCCCGAGCGCGGCCATATATTTACCGACCGGATGCTCCACGCGCGGGGGCGCGAAGAAACCATGATCCTGGGATCGGAAAGCCTTCGACCGCTGATTGAAACATTGCTTCCCGATGCCGAAATCATCACCCGGCCGCGCTTCTCCACCCTGAGCTATGCCGGACCGCGCAAGCTTTCCCGACTACCGCGCCGCTCGGCGATCGTCGCCTTTTCGCTGGAAGATGTTTACGCGATCGCGGAAATGCTCCGGCGCCAGCACGGCGGAGCGGCGATCGTCATGGGATCGCTGTCACCGCAAACCCGCAACGCGCAGGTCAAAATGTATCAGGATGGCGAAGTAGACTATCTGGTCGCCACCGATGCCATCGGCATGGGCCTCAACCTTGACGTGACCCATGTCGCCTTTGCCGCGCTGCGGAAATTTGACGGTCGCCGCAGACGACGACTGACCCTGGCGGAGATCGGCCAGATCGCCGGACGGGCTGGTCGCCACCAGAAGGACGGCAGCTTTGGCATATTGTCTGGCCTGGCCTCTTCCGACGAATTGCAGGCCGAAGATGTCGAGCGTCTGGAAGCGCATCGCTTCCCCAGGCTGGAATGGCTTTACTGGCGCAATCCGGAACCCGATTTCGGTTCGCTCGACGGCCTGATCCGGTCGCTCGAGGAAAAGCCAGGACACCGGCGATTGCATGCCGCGCCGGAAGCGGTCGACCTCGCTGTACTGAAAAAACTCTCGCAAGATCCGGCGGTGTCTTGGCACGCAAATTCGCCGGACATGGTGCGCCTGTTATGGGAAGCGGCCTGCATCCCCGATTTTCGCAAGGTCGGTGCGGACCACCAGGCCCGTTTTGTCGCCTCGCTCTGGCCGCATCTCGCCGGCGTATCGGGAAGGATTCCCCACGCCCGGATGGCCCAGGAAATCTCGCGGCTAGAAAACGTGCAGGGCGATATTGCCACCTTGGGCGCGCGCATCGCGGCGGCGCGCAGCTGGAGCTATATCGCGCAAAAGCCGCATTGGGTAGAGCAGCCCGAGGCGATGATCGAGCGCACCCGCGCGCTGGAAGCGCGGCTGAGCGATGCGATGCACATTCAGCTGACCCAGCGCTTTGTCGACAAGCGGACGCGGATATTGATGCGCGGCCTGATGAAGGATAGTCTGTCACAGGATGTCAGCGTTGATGACGATGGCATGGTGCTGGTCGAGGGTGAGGAAATAGGAACACTCAAGGGCTTCCAATTTGTTGTGCCTTCCGATAGCCGGAACGAGGACCGCAAGATGCTGCTTGCGGCGGCAGAAAGATATTTGGGACGAATTATGACGGAAAATGCAGACGCTCTAGCCAAGGCACCGGACAGTGTATTGACGCTGGTCCCAGACGCGGCCGGGCAGCCCGCGATACTCTGGGGTGATGCCCGGCTCGCCGTCCTCGCCAAGGGCAAGACTCTCTTGCAGCCCGAGATTAAATTCGAACGATCGATCAAGGATATGGCGCCCGAAGACAGCCAGAAAGTGATCGATCGCGTCAAACTCTGGGTCGATGCGATGAAAGCCAAGCATCTCGAAGGACTGGTGAAAATCGACGCGCTGGCCAATCAGCCGGAAACGCCGGCCGCAGTCCGCGCCCTGTTCGCGCAGATCGTCGATGCTGGGGGCATATTGTCGCGGCGCGACATTGATCAGGCGATCCGTGCGCTCGACAATGATATGCGCGGCCATGCGCGCCGGGCAGGTCTGGTATTCGGGGCGCTCGATATTTTTCATCACGCGCTGATGAAGCCCGGTGCCGTGCTCTGGCGGACCGCGTTGTTCGCTGCCTTTGACGCGGAACCGATGATAGAGCGGACCCCGGACAATGCGGTGCACCTCAAAGAAGGAACGTTTGCCGCCGCCGATCACGCGTCCCGTCTCGGTTTTCGCAAGATTGCCGGTGAATATATCCGCGTCGATATGGTCGAACGGCTGATCAAGCAGGCCCACGAAGCCCGGCAAAAGGGCGCGATTTTCGCGGTCGATCCTGCTCTGGCGACATCATTGGGCCTGTCGAAAAGCTGCCACGAAGCGCTGCTCGATCTGGCAGGCTTCGTCAAAACCAGTGACAAGCCTGCGCCGGTCGAACAAGCGGTTGCGGAAGAAAGTTCGTCGCCGCCGGCCGCCGCCGGTCAGACGGAAACGGTGCCTGAAGCGGCTGTTGCACCGGAAGTTGCCCCCGCATCAGACGCTGCACCTGCACCGCAAGCCGATTCAGTCGTGGCCGCCGAGACGGACGAAGCGCCGGCAGGCGGTACGCCGGTATCGGAAGAACCAGTCACAACCGTGCAATATTGGCGCTGGAAAGGCATGGCGCGCAAAAACAACCGCGATCATGGCAAGTTCCGCGGGAAACCGCAAAAACACGGCAAGGGCGCCCCCGCCAAGCGGAAGGTTGAGCCAGTTCTCGCCACCGCAGGCGGAGCCTTTGCCGAACTGGCAGCGCTCAGGGACAGTATGAAGAAATAGCATGCAGGTTGGAACGGCAGCGCTCGGCTGGCGTAATCTGGTTAAGAAACATCGCAGACTGGCATTTGAATCGGCGGTCAAACCAACTGTTGACGTGTCAGAATTTGCACAATAGCTAGGGTTAAATTGCCGACCTCGAATAGCGGACTGGTATAGGGGAGTTCACGACCAGATGACTTATGTTGTTACCGAAGCCTGCATCAAATGCAAATATATGGATTGCGTCGAAGTCTGCCCGGTGGATTGCTTTTACGAAGGCGATAACATGCTGGTCATCAACCCCAGCGAATGCATCGATTGCGGTGTCTGTGAACCGGAATGTCCGGCTGAAGCGATTCTGCCCGACACCGAGGACGGCCTGGAAAAATGGCTCGAGGTAAACACCAAATTTTCCGAAGAATGGCCGAATATTACGGTCAGCCGCGACCCGCCTGCCGATGCCGACGAGTTTAAAGGCATGGAAGGCAAGTTCGAAGCGTTCTTCTCCGAGAAACCCGGCGAGGGCGACTAGTTTCGGCGCTTTTCGCACAGGCCGGACGAGCCATCCGGATCAGCCGATATGCCGCGCTGCGGCGCTGAAACAGTGATCTCTGGAAGCCAATTATTGGCGGTTCCGGGCAAGATCAGTTGTGCACTGCAACGAAAAATTGCTTTTTTGTTCCGAATCTGCTAAACAATAGCTGTAATCGACTGGACACCTGAGGGAGCGGGTGGTGTTCGGTCGTTAAATATATGTACGGAAGGGTTGTTTCGTCAGGCGAATACGAAATTCGAACGTGACCAGCGTTCTATTCCATTGATTAAAGAAAGGCTTTTTATGGCTGCTAATGTGCTGTCCTTTGATGTGGGCGATTATGTTGTTTATCCGAAACACGGCGTTGGCCGGGTTGTCGAACTGCAAAATGAAGAAATTGCGGGCATGCAACTCGAGCTATATGTCTTGCGCTTTGAAAAAGAGCGTATGACCCTGCGGGTTCCTACCAACAAGGCAGAAGGCGTAGGAATGCGCAAATTGTCTTCCGACAAGACGCTTCGCGAAGCCCTGGAAACGCTGAAAGCGAAACCCAAGGTCAAGCGGTCGATGTGGTCGCGCCGGGCACAGGAATATGAAGCGAAGATCAATTCGGGCGATCTGGTATCGATTGCCGAAGTGACCCGCGATCTGTTCCGCGCCGATGACCAGCCGGAGCAAAGCTATTCCGAACGGCAGATTTTTGAAGCAGCGTCCAGCCGCCTAGCCCGCGAACTGGCGGCAATGGAAGAAACCGACGAGCCGACGGCTCTGGCGAAGATTCTCGAGATTCTCAATATCGCCGCACCTCAATATTACGAGGTCAAGGAAGACTGATCGATAGATCACCGTTTTTCGTCGAAACAGGGGCGGGGTTGTCACAGCGATGTGACAACCCCTTTTTCTTGTCCGCAGAGTTTGTATTTTCAGGTTGATCTCGACTGAATGAAGGCGTATTAGTGGATTAATACAGCAATGGAGGTTTGGATGAAAAAGATACTGTTTTTGGCACCGCTACTGGCTCTTGCGGCTTGTGAAGGGTCAATCGTCGATGCCGTCGGCGAGGCTACGACCAGTGGCAGCAGTTTTCCGGGTGGTATAGCCATCGGAACAAGCGCCAGTAACCCGGGCGCGTTCGAGGGCGTAACGCTCGCCGGTCCCGATAACATTGTCTTTACGACCGGCGCAGAATTTTCGATCCGGGCCGAGGGTGATGCCGAGGCAATCGAACAGCTGCGTTACAGGATTTCCGGTGATGAGATCAAGATTGGCCGGGAGAACAAAGGCATGTCCTGGGGCGACAGCGGCAAGGCCACGGTCTATGTTAGCGGACCCTCGTTGAAGAGCGCCAAGCTCGCCGGTTCGGGTGATATGGAAATCGACGCGATGACCACAGGCTCGACCAAATTGAGCATCGCGGGCGCCGGCAATATCCGGGTGGCCAAAATCGAAACGGCGACGCTCAGTTCAAAAATTGCCGGATCCGGTAATCTGGTTCTGGCCGGCACCGCCGCATCGGTCGACATATCAATTGCCGGATCGGGCGATATCAGCGGCAAGGAACTCAAAGCCGATAGCGTTGACGTCTCGGTTGCCGGCAGCGGCGACGTCGAACTGTCCTCGGACGGAGACGTCAACGCCAAGGTCATGGGTTCCGGCGACGTCCGGATCCACGGCAACGCCAAGTGCAAGTCACGGGCGATGGGCTCCGGCGACATTACCTGCGGGTGATTGCCAAACCAACATGCTGAAATCGCTTGGCGATCTGTCCCTGCTGTGGCAGATTCGCCAGCGATGCCAAATCTCTGGGAAAAATACGCGGTTCCGAAACTGATCCGCACCGCATGTTCACAACCTGCGGTGATGAAAGACCGTAGCAAAATCGTGCCAAAGGCCGACGGCGAGGTGCTCGAACTCGGCTGCGGTGGCGGGATTAATCTGCAATTTTATGACCGCTCGAAGGTTACAAAACTGACCGGACTCGACCCGTCCGCAGAATTGCTCGACTATACCCGCAAGGAAGCCCGCGAACGCGGCTTCGAGATGGAGATCCATGACGGCATCGGCGAAGCCATGCCTTATACCGATGCAAGTTTTGACACGGTGCTGACCACGTTCACGCTCTGCTCGGTGCAGGATGGCGGACAGGTGCTTGCGGAAATTCGCCGGGTGCTCAGGCCAGGCGGAAAAGTCCTGTTTCTCGAACATGGCAGGGCGCCCGACGAGGGACCCGAAAAATGGCAAAGGCGAATCGAACCGGTCTGGAAGCATATCGCCGGTGGTTGCCATCTGCACCGGCCGGTCGCGAAGCTGATTGAAGCCCATGGCTATGTGCTGGCGGAAAACGGAGGGCATTACGCTCCCAAGACGCCGCGCTGGCTCGGCTGGATGGAATTTGGCGAGGCCCGACCAATATGAAAAACATTTCAATCTTTCTACTATCCGCAATGCTGCTGCTTTCATCAGGCGCCCAGGCGGCAGAACGCAAATTCTCGCTATTCGGCTTCGATGACATCCGGATCGGCAACGGGGTCGATGTTGTCCTGACCTCGGGAAAGGGCCCGTCGGCCCGCGCGGAAGGGGACACAAGGGAACTGCTGGACCGGGTTTCGCTGCAAAAAAACGGCAAGCAGCTAGTCGTGTCCGTGCGACCCAGATCACTGGGTGGTAATGATTATGATGCTGACCGACCGGTCACTCTCTACCTCAGCAGCTACGCGATCTCCAACATTTCGCATCTCGGCTCGGGGCTGGTGACGCTGGATAAGCTGTCCGGCCGCACACCGCGCGTGCGGCTTGGCGGATTCGGTACGCTCCAGATTGACACGGTCGATGCGGATCGTCTCGATCTGGCGATGACCGGCGGCGGACAAATTAATATCGCCGGCAAGGCGCGCGACGCCCGGATCGAGTTGCAGGGGGCGAGCATGTTTGAAAGCCCGGATCTGACGGTTGAAAAACTTACGCTGGTCCAGCGCGGCCCGGCTAGAAGCCGGTTAACGGTGAAGCGCGAAGCGATCATAACCAACAATGGCACCGGGCAGATCGACATTGCCGGAACGCCCAATTGCACGGTCCGAACCGACGGCGCCGCCGAGATTGTCTGCAATCCAGACCGTTAGGCCAGATCGCTAGATCAGTGAACGGTCCCGATCGACTGGTCGATCGACAGCAAGACACATAGCCGTTCGACCTGCCGCCATTTACAATAATGGAGATGGTTGCCAAGCGACCTGCTTTTGTCGGCGCGATTGGCCGCTTCTAGCCCGGCTTCCTCGCCATAATTGGAAATTAGCAGTTCAGCGTCGCTATAGTGGGTGGAGTCTATAAATACGGGTAGTTGCATCACAAGGCTCCTGTGTCAGGAAGCGACCCGCCTCCATGTCCGAGCCGTGATTAGTACAATCGATCGGTGCAAATATCTTCAAAAGCTTGGGTTAACCGCGAGTTGACCATATGTTGGAAGGGAAACTCTGGCTATGTGATACATCGTCGTTTAGGGCTTTTTGCATGAACTCTGAAACCCCCGAACATGCGTCCGACTCTTCCGGAGATGGCTCCGAAAATCGCAAGGGCGGCGGAGTCTTCATCGCGATCGGCGCGATCGGCGGTGTGTTTGCCGGTATCTATCTGGGGCAGCCGTCCGCCGGCCTTCTGGCCGGACTGGCACTGGGGGCCGCGGCGGCGCTGCTGGTTTGGCTCAAAGGCCGCTGACGGTTTCAGACCACGCTTGTCAGGACCTGTGACGCATCCTATTATCGCGTCATGTTGAAACATATAAGAAATATCGCGATTCTGCTCATCATCCTAGGCGTGGGTGCAGGATATTATTTTACCCGCGGCGACACGGCGCGCTTGCCACTGGATGCAACGACAGGGGTTGAGCCGACGCTGACCGATGTCCGTTCGGAAAAATTTCCTACGATCAATATTGCCGAAGCCAAGCCCTGGGGTGAAGGCGAAGGCCCGGTTGCCGCCGAGGGCTTCACGGTTGAACGCTTCGCCGAAGGCCTGGATCATCCGCGGAGCATGTTCCGCTTGCCCAATGGCGATCTTCTGGTCGCCGAAACCAACAGTCCGCCGCGAACCAACAAGGGTATCGAAGGCTGAGTCATGCGCAACCTGATGAGCAAGGCCGGCGCGGGCACCGAATCGGCGAACCGGATCAGCCTGCTGCGCGACAGCGACAAGGATGGTCAGGTCGACGAGCGATTCACATTTCTCGAAAATCTCAACTCGCCGTTCGGCATGGAGCTGATCGACGACACGCTCTACATTGCCAATACCGATGCGGTTTACGCCTATCCCTATGTTGAGGGCGACACCAAAATTACCGCCGAAGGCCGCAAGGTTGCCAATTTGAATGCGAAAGCACCGAATAACCACTGGACCCGCGGTCTGCTCGCCAGCAAGGACGGGAAATATCTCTATATCTCGGTCGGCTCGAACAGCAATATCGGCGAAAACGGCATGGATACCGAAAAGCAGCGCGCGTCCATCTTGCAGGTCGAACTCGCGACCAACAAGAAGGCCATTTATGCCGCCGGTCTGCGCAATCCGGTGGGGATGGCCTATCTTCCAGGTACCGACAAATTCTACACCGTGGTCAACGAGCGCGATATGCTCGGCAGTGACATGGTGCCCGACTATCTCACCGAGGTCCGCTGGGGAGCGCATTATGGCTGGCCGTGGCATTTCTGGGGCGGTTATGTCGATCCGCGGGTCGAGAAGAATCTCGATCACCGCCAATATGAGCGGCGACCGGATTATGGACTGGGTGCGCATGTCGCGCCGCTCGGTCTCGCATTCTCGCATGGTCAGGCGCTCGGCAAACCCTTTGCAACCGGTGCAGTGATCGCGCGCCATGGCTCGTGGAATCGTCAGCCCCTGTCCGGCTATGATGTGATCTATGTCAACTTCAACCAGCGCGGCGAACCCGAGGGCAAGCCGGTTACGATCCTGAGCGGGTTTACCGACAAGGAAGATGCGGCGCGGGGCCGCCCGGCTATGGTTTCCTTTGACCAGACCGGTGCCTTGCTGGTTAGCGACGATGTCGGCGGGATTATCTGGCGGGTGTCCCGCAAGGATGCTGCAAAAGCCGATCCGGCGACAAAGAAATAACCTAAGCCAGAGACTTTCCTGCGCGTCCGGCCAGTTCGACAATATATTGCCACGCCACCCGGCCTGACCGGCTGCCCCGTTGTTTCGACCATAGTAGCGCATCTTCGCTCTCGAAGGCGAGACCATGGGCCTCGGCATATCTTGCGATGATTGCCAGATAGTCAACTTGTGACGCGGCATGAAAGCCCAGCCGCAAGCCGAAACGATCGGACAGAGCGAGTTGGTCATCCACGGCATCGCGCGGGTTGATCGGGTCATCCTGCTCGCTCATCTGGCGCGGAACGATATGGCGACGGTTGGACGTGACATAAAGCCGGACATTGGCCGGCCGCTCACTCGCGCCGCCCTCGAGCATCGAGCGGAGCATGCGCGGTTCGCTGCTGCCCTCGGCAAATCCGATATCATCAATGAACAATATGAAACGGCGTTTTTCACGGGCGAGAATTTCAAACAGAGCGGGCAGTTTTTCGAGATGGTCCGATGCCGTCTCGACCAGCGCAATATCCTCGCCTTGTGCCTGCAACGCCCTGACCACGGACTTGGCGAGTGCCGATTTTCCCATTCCTCGTGAACCCCAGAGCAGCACATCATGAGCGGCATGGCCGCTGGCGTGGCGTTTCGTATTGTCCAGCAAGCGCGCTTTTTGCAGATCAATGCCGGTGAGCAGATCGAAATCGATCGGCTCGAACGGATCGATCGCTTTGGCACCAGCGGCATCCCAGTAAAAGGCGTCTCCCGAAGCCAGGTCGACCGGCGTGGGCGGAGGCGGGGCAAGCCGTTCCAGCGCATCGGCGATGCGTTTCAGGTCGTCATTCTTGCCCTCGTCCGCCACGATCAGCCGGCCAGTTCCGCGCTGCTCAGGCTATAGAGAATATCGGCTCCGCCCATCGCAGCGGCCTTGAGACCCATGGCTTCCGGGACGAGATGATCGAGATAATAGCGGGTCGTCACCAGCTTCGCTTTGAGGAATGGATCATCGCCTCCGGCCAGTTCGGCTAACGCGATCCGGAGCTGTTTCTTCATCAGCATCCCGCAGGTCGCGGTCGCCAGCATCGTCATGAACGCATAGCTGCCTGCCAGCCGGTCATCGATCGAGGCCTCGCCGCTTGCCATCCACTGCCGGATATCTTCGCAGGCGTGCGCCAGCGCCAACAGGTTCTGGTCATCTTGAGCCTCGGACCGGATTTCAGCGATCAACGCGGTCATCGCCTCGCCGCCATCGAGGCCCAGTTTGCGGCCGACCAGATCGGCGGCCTGGATTCCGTTGGTTCCCTCATAAATTGGTGCGATGCGGGCGTCTCGGAAATGCTGGCCGGCGCCGGTTTCCTCGATGAAGCCCATCCCGCCGTGGACCTGGACTCCGAGCGAGGCCACTTCATTGCCGATGTCGGTGCCATAGCCCTTGATCAGCGGGGTGAGGATCTCGGCGCGTGCCTTGGCGCCTTCGATGCCCAAAGTGGCGCGGTCGACGCTCGACGTTGCATAATAGAGTAGCGCCCGTGCGGCTTGGGTCAGGGCCTTGGACCGCAGCAACATGCGCCGGACATCGGGATGTTCGATGATCGCGACCGGTGCCTTGTTGCCGCTACCGGCGCGGGCAGACTGGATCCGTTCTGCAGCGAACTGGCTGGCCTGCTGGGTCGCCCGCTCGGCGATCTGCACACCTTGCGAGCCGACGTTGATGCGGGCATTATTCATCATCGTGAACATCGCTTTCATGCCGCCATATTCGCCGCCGATCATCTCGCCGATACAGTCACCCTGTTCGCCGTAAGCCATGACGCAGGTCGGCGAAGCGTGAATGCCGATCTTATGTTCGATGGAGACGCAGGTCACATCATTGGGCGCGCCGGCCTTGCCGTCGGTATCGAGATGAAATTTGGGGACGATGAACAGCGAAATCCCCCGGGTTCCCTCGGGTGCGTCGGGCGTCCGGGCGAGTACCAGATGGATGATATTGTCGGTCAGGTCATGTTCGCCGAAGGTGATGTAGATTTTCTGACCCTTGATCCGGTATTTCCCGGCATGTTCGCCATCGGCAATCGGTTCCGCTGTCGAGCGCAACGCGCCGACATCGGACCCGGCCTGGGGTTCGGTCAGGTTCATCGTTCCGGTCCATGCGCCGGAAATCAGATTGGGCAGATATTGTGTCTTTTGTGCTTCGGTTCCGTGGACGTGAATCGCCTCGATCGCGCCAAAGCTGAGCATGGGACACAGGGTGAAGGCAAAATTGGCCGCGCCACAGGTCTCCAGAATCAGCGCCGATAGCGAATAGGGCAGGCCCTGTCCGCCAAACTCTTCCGGCCCGTCGATCGACGCCCAGCCACCTTCGACAAATTGTGTATAGGCTTGCTTGAACCCTTCGGGCATCGTGACCTTGCCGTTATTCCACCGCGCGCCGACGGTGTCGCCGATCCGGTTGAGCGGTGCAAACTCGCCCGCGGCAAATTGACCGATCCCTTCCACGATCGCCTCGACCATATCGTCGCTCGCTCCGGCAAAGCGATCATGGCCAGCCAGTTCGCCAATGCCGGCGATATGTTTGAGGACAAAATTCTGTTCGCGACCGGGGGCTGTAAAACTCATGAATATGTTATCCGTTGTTGCCTGAATTTCCGCTGGGCTATAGCGCAGGGTCATGTCTGGCTCAAATGATCATATTGGCGGGGATGCGCGCCGCTACGGCACCGCGACAATTGGCGAGGCGGTGGTGCGCTTGCGCGAGGGCGGGCTGGTCGCTGTGCCGACCGAGACCGTCTATGGACTCGCTGCCGATTCGACCAATGCTTCAGCAGTGGCGCAGATTTATCGGACCAAGGGTCGCCCCGACTTCAATCCGCTGATCGTTCATGTACCGGATATGGATGCGGCCAGGAAACTGGGCCAGTTCGGCGATCTCGCGATCCGGTTCGCCGGGACTCTCTGGCCTGGTCCATTGACGATTGTCGTTCCCAAATCCGAAAATTGCCCGGTCGCCGCCGCTGTAACTGCTGGACTGCCTACCATCGCCCTGCGGTGTCCCGCGCATCCGGTGATGCGCGAATTGCTGAAGGAATCGGGCCTCTTTCTCGCGGCTCCTTCGGCCAACCGCAGCGGCGGGATCAGCCCGACTACGGCGGATCATGTTGCGCGCAGTCTGGGCGGGGAGACGCCGCTCGTTCTGGATGGCGGTCCGTGTGAAACCGGAATCGAGTCCACAATAATTGCGGTTGATGACGGAAATTACCGGATATTGCGGCCCGGTCCGGTGACGCAGGCGCAGCTGGAGAAAATCGCCGGGACATCGCCCGTTGTAGCCGACACCGGGCAAATCGAAGCACCCGGGCAACTGGGGTCGCATTATGCACCGTCCAAACCGCTTCGGCTCGATGCACTGACCGCCGACGCGGATGAATATCATATCGGTTTTGGACCTGTCGCGGGGGATATCAGCTTGTCGCTGCATTCCGATCTTGCAGAAGCCGCCAGCCTATTGTTTGCCGCGCTGCACGATGCAGACGCAAGCGAAAAGACAAGAATTGCCGTTGCTCCGGTTCCGGAAGACGATATCGGTATCGCGTTGAATGATCGCCTCCGGCGGGCAGCGGCGGGCAGCTGATATTTCGCTTGCCGGATGTACTAGTATTGTTTTGAGGACTCCGATCGGGAGATCTTCGAAACAGTACGCCGATACTGACTCAATAATAACACACCAAGGGGCCAGGGTTTGACAATCCAGCCCTTTTTGGTTTCATTTCGCAATTTTTTATTGGTCAAGGCTGGATAGCGACCTAAGAAGAATTGAAAAGGGGTGGTAGTTCGCGATATGGCGCTTGGCAGAACGATAATATCGATTTTCGTCGGTCTGGTTTTTTTGACCGGATGTGGCGTTGGCGAACAGGCAGAAAAGCCGCAATCCAATGGCCCCATTCCGGCAGCCGTGACAACGGTTCAACCGGCCAGCGAGAACGAATTGATTGTCGCCGCCGGTACTGTCCGCTTGCGCAGGGAAACATCACTGGGCTTCACCACCGGTGGCAAAGTCGTTTCGGTCGGTTTTGAAGAAGGTGACCAGGTGAAGCGCGGCGCGATTCTCGCCGCTCTGGATAACAGCAATGTCGCCGCCGATCTGAGTGCAGCGCGGGCAGAACGGGATCTTGCCGAAGCAGAGCTTGGCCGTATCGAAAAATTGTTCAAGGATGGTTGGGTAACCAAAGCCAGGCTCGAACAATCAGAGGCGGCAGCGCGCGCAGCGCGGGCACGGATCCGGTCTACGGAATTTGCCAGCCGAACCGCATCCATTCGTGCGCCGGGCAATGGAATCATCCTCACCCGCAACATCGACGCGGGACAAATTGTCGCGGCCGGTACGACCGCGCTGGTGCTAGGAGAAATTGACAAAGGCTTTGTGCTGCGCGTTCCGATGACCGATTCCGACGCCGCTCGTGTGCGCGTCGGCATGCCTGCGAAAGTCTTGATTTCTGCCATTTCGGACCTGCCGATCGACGCGGTGATCAGCGAGAAAGACGCGCGCGCGGACGAACGGACCGGTACGTTCGAAGTGAGCTTCCTGCTGCCTGGCAATGGCCGATTGCGTTCCGGCCAGTTGGGTAAGGTCGAAATTGCAGTGTCGCGAAATTCGTCGTCCACTTTTGTCGTTCCAGCCAATGCAATATTCGGCGTCCGTACCGGAGAAGGCCTGGTGTTTGTGGTCGATGCCAAGAACCGGGTGAAACAACGCAATGTCGATATTGGAAAGTTGACCGACAAGAATCTTGAAATCCTCGCTGGCTTGAAGGAAGGCGAAGTCATCGTGACTCGCGGCGTCGAGAAGCTGCGGGATGGCGACTTGATCAAACCCATACGGACCCCGACGTGACTGCTGTGCTGGACCAGAAGGACCATCCGGCCTGATATGCTAGCCCGGTTCGTCATCTCCCGTTGGCAACTCAGCCTGGTCCTGTTCATCCTGCTCGTTGTGCTGGGCATCAGCGCGCTGGTCAATATTCCCAAGGCCGTCGACGCCCATTTTCCCATTCCCGCGGTCAACATCATTGCGATCCAGCCCGGCGCCGATGCGCAGGAAATGGAAGAGACGGTCGCCAAGCCGATTGAAGATGTCCTGCAGGGTCTGGATGATATCGTAGAGGTGCAATCGACAAGCACGGATGGCGGAACCGTCATCAATGTCGAGTTCAGCGAGTGGTCGGGCGATGTTGACGGTTATTTCGATGATGTCGTGCGCGCGGTATCCGCGATCCGCGATCAGCTTCCCGACGAATTGCAGCGGCTCGAATATCGCAAGATCCGGACCACCGAAGCGGCGGTCATGCAGGTGGCTTTGATTAGCGAAACCGCTTCGTGGCGGCGGATGGAAAAATATGCCGAAGATATGGTGGACGTGTTCACCCGCAATCCCGGCACCCGCGAATCCCGGACCTTCGGGCTTCCGCGCCCGGAAGTCAGCATATCCGTCAATCCTGATCGACTTTCAGAACTGCGGGTCCCCGCTAGCGCGATAGCCGATGCCGTTCGCCAGGGAGGCGCCGACCTGCCTGGCGGTGCCGTGCAAAGCGGCGAGCGAAGGCTGAATGTCGAAGCGGGTGGTGCATTTCGCGATCTGGATGCGATTCGCGGATTGCCGCTGCGGGCATCGGACGGGTCGCTTTTAACTGTTGGCGATGTCGCGAACGTCGGCTGGGGCGCGGAGGAACAGATATACCGGACCCGGCATAACGGTCAGCGCGCCGTGTTTCTTACGGTGACCCAGAAAGACGGTGTCGATGTTACCCGCCTGAAAAACGAGCTTGATATCGAACTGGAACGGATGCGTTCGATTTTGCCGCCTGACATAAAGCTGGTCATGCAGTTCGACCAGAGCCGCGACGTGAAACGGCGATTGAACGAATTGACCCGCGACTTCACGATTGCCATCGCCCTGGTCATATTCACACTGCTTCCGCTTGGCTTGCGGTCGTCGGCGATTGTCATGATCTCGATCCCGCTCTCGCTCGCATCCGGCCTGTTGGTGCTTTACGCGATGGGATATAATCTCAGCCAGCTCTCCATTGCCGGTTTCATTGTTTCGCTCGGGTTGCTGGTTGACGACAGTATCGTAGTGACAGAAAATATCGCCCGGCATCTGCGAATGGGCAAGACGCGCACGCAGGCGGCGATCGAGGCCAGTCTGGAAATCCGTGCGGCGGTTATCGGTTCGACTGCTGTTCTGGTGCTGGCTTTTGTACCTTTGCTATTTCTTCCCGGTGGTGCCGGTTCCTATACCAGGTCATTCTTCATCGCAATTATCGCGACAGTGATTGCCTCGCTGGTGATTTCCTTATCGGTTATTCCGTTTCTCGCCAGTCGCATGTTGCGGCGGGACGAAAATCCGGAAGGCAATCCGGCACTGCGCTGGGTGAACGACAAAATCCAGAGATTCTACCGGCCGTTTTTGCACATAGCCTTGGGCGCGCCGGTCAAGACGGTGGTTCTGGCCATGGCCTTGTGTCTTTCGGCGTTCGCACTGGTTCCCGTATTGGGCTTTTCGCTTTTCCCCTTTGCCGATGCCCCCTATTTCCGGGTCTCGGTCGAAGCGGAACAGGGCAGCAGTCTTGATCGTACCGATCGCATCGTCGCCGAAGTCACAAAGATTCTGAAAACCGAACCCGACATAATCGTCCGGGCGGAAAATATCGGCAACGGTAATCCGCAGGTTTTTTACAATGTCGGACCCAGAGCAGAGCGGACAAACTATGGCGAAGTGCTGGCCGTGATGGAGGAATGGGACACTCGCGAAGGTCCAAAGATGATCGACAGGTTGCGTGAAAAATTGGATCAAATCGCCGGCGCCCGTGTGAAAATCGAGCTTTTCCAGAACGGGACGCCGGTGGAAGCGCCGATCGTCATCCGGGTGGCCGGACCGGAACTGGACAAGTTAAAGGAACTGTCCGGCAAGGTTGCCGATGTGCTGCGAGAGACCCCTGGCGCTCGCGATATCGTGAACCCCGTGGATACGGACAAGATCGATCTCGATATTGGTCTGGATGAAAAGAAAGCGGCGCTGCTCGATATTCCGTCGGGCGAACCGCGCCGCGCCATTCGGCTGGCGATCAGCGGCGAAAAGGCGGCATCTTTCCGGGATCAGGAAGGTGACAATTATCCGGTGACCGTTCGCTATCCGTTCGAGGGCAATCTGCCGATATCGGTGCTGGACAAGGTCTATGTGGCTACGCGCTCCGGTGATCCCGTGGCGCTGTCCCAGATAACCAATCCCCAACTCACCAATGTAACCCCGCAAATCCAGCGCTACCAGTTGCAGCGAACCGTGCTGGTCACGGCTCAGGTCGACTTTGGCGAGGTCCCCTCGACAGTCAACAATCGCGCCGTCGAGAAGCTGGAGCAGATCGATTTTCCCGAAGGCTATAAATGGTCGATCGGCGGGGAGTCGGAAGCCATTGGAGAGACATTTGGCGATTTTGGACCGTTGATCATTACCGCAATCATGTTGATTCTGGCGGTTCTGGTGGCCGAGTTTCGACGGTTCCGGGAAACGATTGTCGTCGCAGGTGTTATCCCTCTGGGGACATTTGGTGGTATCATCGCGCTTTTCGTCACCGGGAATTCGCTCAGTGTTATGGCGATTATCGGGTTTATCGCGCTGATCGGGATTGAAATCAAAAACTCGATATTGCTGGTCGACTTCACCACCCAGCTGCGGGAGCAGGGCATGGGGTTACGCGAAGCGATAGAAAAGGCCGGAGAGGTCCGTTTTCTTCCGGTACTGCTTACATCGGTGACCGCAATCGGTGCTCTTACCCCGCTCGCTTTCTGGGGCGGGGCGCTATATGCGCCGCTGGCCGTTATCATCATCGGGGGACTGATCAGTTCGACCCTCTTGTCTCGCGTGGTGACACCCGCCATGTATCTTCTGGTCGTTCGACGCGACGAAGAGCGAAAGAACGTAATTGTCGAGGGTGAAGCTGCCCCCGCGTAAAAGGAGTTGATATGGCAGAGCAGGACGCCATTTTTGCCGGTGGGTGTTTTTGGTGCACCGAAGCAGTGTTCAATGACATTGCCGGGGTAAGTTCCGTCGAGAGCGGCTATATCGGGGGCGAGCGGCCGGATCCAAGCTACCGCGAGGTGTGTTCGGGTACGACCGGCCATGCTGAAGCGATCAAGGTCAGATTTGACGATGCGGTGGTGAGCTATTCCGACCTGCTCGATATTTTCTTCGCGACCCACGACCCGACCCAGCTCAATCGTCAGGGCAATGACATTGGAACCCAATACCGGTCGGCGATCTTCCCGCTGGACGATGAACAGCGCGCCGAAGCGGAAGCCGGCGTCGTGCGTGCCGGAGAGGGGCGTTCCGAACCGGTTGTGACGACCATAGAAGGACCCGCGCGCTGGTATGTATCGGAGGATTATCATCAACAATATTGGGCGGACGAAGGTCGCGGCAATCCTTATTGCGTGGCCACCATCCCGCCCAAATTGCAGAAACTGCGGACCAGTTTCGCTGACAAGCTGAAGGACTAGGCCAGACCAATGAAACCGATCAGAAAAGCCGTCTTTCCCGTAGCGGGTATGGGGACCCGTTTCCTGCCGGCAACCAAGGTCATGCCCAAGGAGCTTTTCCCGATCGTCGACCGGCCGCTTCTCCAATATGCCGTTGATGAAGCGCTGGAGGCCGGAATCGAACAGATGATCTTCGTCAACGGCCGCGGCAAGGGCATGATCGAGGACCATTTCGACATGGCCTACGAGCTGGAGCGGACCATGGCGGATCGATCGAAGGACCGGTCGGATCTCGATGGAACCCGCCTCAGGCCGGGCGACTGTGTTTTTGTGCGGCAACAGGAACCATTGGGTCTGGGCCATGCCATCTGGTGCGCGCGGGATATTATCGGCGACGAGCCGTTCGCGATTTTCCTGCCTGACGAGTTCATGGTCGGTTCTCCGGGGTGCATGAAGCAGATGGTCAGCGCTTATGAAAAGCTGGGCGGCAATATTGTCTGTGCGCTGGAGATTCCGATCGAGGACACGCCTTCCTATGGGGTGATCGATCCCGGCAAACGGGACGGGCCGATCACCGAGGTCAAAGGGCTGGTCGAGAAACCGGCGGCGGGAACGGCGCCATCCAACCTGATCCTGCCGGGTCGCTATATATTGCAGCCCGAAGTGATGCGGATCCTGGAAACGCAGGAAGCCGGGGCCGGTGGAGAAATTCAGCTGACCGATGCCATGGCGCAGATGATCGGCAAACAGCCGTTTCATGGCATGACCTTTGACGGCAAGCGCTATGATTGCGGATCGAAACTGGGCTATGTCGAAGCCAATCTGGCTCTGGCTCTGGTCCATCCGGAAATTGGCAGCGATATCCGGACCATGGCCGAGAAGCTGCTGGCCGAGTCATGAACCGTTCCGGCATTCATCGCGACTTCATCATCTGGCCTGCACAAAGCAGCTGAGGAGTATATCATGCGCGCATTTTCAATCTTGTTCGCGGCTTTCATCCCCTTGATATTGTCCGGCTGCGTCGCGAGCACGATCATCACCGCGCCGTTCCGGGCCGCAGGAACTGTCGTCGAGACGGCCGTCGACGCAACCACCCAGACCCAATCCGAAAAGGAAGAAGACCTGGGCCGCAAAGTGCTGGCCGAACGCAAGGCAGGACTGGAAGCCTGTCTTGACCGGGCCGAGGACAAATTCGAGCGAAACGTGTGTAAATCGCATTTTCGCGACGATTAGTCACTCGCTGCCAGCAGCGGCGGCGCAAACTTGCCATCGACCGGTTCAATTTCCGCCATTTTCGCTATCTCCTCTTCGAACAACCGCACTCGCTTTTTCCAGCGATAATGGGTCGAGGCAGAGAATATGCCTTTGCCATGTTGCTTGCCGTAGCGGGTCCAGAAGCGGATCGCCGCAGCCGGATCGTAGCCGGCATTGGCCATCAGCCAGACCGACAGCCGGTCCGCTTCAATCTCGGCGGCCTTGATTTTCCCCGCGCTCTTGCCAAGCTGCCCGAAAAATCCGCGATTGGCGCTTACTGCATCGAGACGCTCGCGGTGTTTCAGCAGATTATGCGCCAGTTCATGGGCAACAACCGCGGCAAATTCATCATCGTCCAGAAAATATTCGGCGAGGCGCGATGAGACACTGACCAGCGTGCCGTCGGCGCTGGCATTTCTGTCTGCACTGACCCGGATCTGGAATTGGCCTGAACATGTTAGAATTGGTTCGACCGGGATAATATGGCTGATGCCGTCTCGGGAGATGGTCAACTGGACACTGCTCTCCTCCAACGCCTGTTCCAGCACCCGATTGATCGCCGCAATCCTGCGATAGACGGGTTGCTCGCGGGACAATTGCGCATCATCGCCCATAATTTCATCGATTGGCATATTGTTGATCGCTCGAAGGGTATCGCCCGGTGACAATTTTGCAGTTTCGGCCGGGCTGTCCGGAGCCACCGCAGTGATCCCTATCGAGCCATCAAATCCTAGCGCGAAACGCGCTGTATCCAGGTCCTCATATTGGGCGACATCGTTCAGGAGCAGACCGGTCGTGGCAGTTTTCTGATCGCAATAGGGCGTGTTATCTTTGACCAGCCGGTATCCGATCGCATTCATGCGATGGTCGAGCAATTGCAGGCCCTTTAGCGCCAATATGGTTTCGGCATCGAACCCGGCATCGGGAGCCTGTTGCGCGGACAGCGGCATGGCGACAATCAAAGCCGCAAGGGAGAAGCATGTACGGATCATAAAGGCCATTTAACCCAATTCGCCTTTCGGCATGTTGAACGCGGTCTGCGCCGCGCCGTCTGAGAGATTCCACCAGGCCAATATCAGCGCTGCGCCGATCAGGACAACCGCCGCAATCTTTTGAAACACCGGTTGCGCCTGATCAGCATCACCCAGATTGCGTGCCTTTGAGGCGATCGCGGCGTAAAATGTGAGGCCGGTTGTTTCGGTGAACACGGTCAGACCAGCCAGTATCGCGAACTGCAGCATCAGATTTCCCGAGGGATCGATGAATGGCGGGATGAACGCTACATAGAAAAGCAATGCCTTGGGGTTGGACATGTGCACCGCCAAACCATTGAGAAAACCCTTTTTGAAGCTTGCACTATTGGCCGATTGATCGGCAAGCGCGCCGGACCCGACACGGAACATCCGAATGCCCATCCACGCCAGATAGGCGACGCCGATCCAGCGTAGCACGGCATAGATGGCCGGAACCGCCTCGATCAGTGCTATCAGTCCGAAGGCGGTGAGCGCGTACCAGATAAAATTTCCGATATTCACACCCACGATCGGTCCCAGCGCACCGCGCATTCCTCCTGTCGGGCCGAGTGGCAGAGCATGGCTGACGGTCACCATGGTTGCCGGTCCCGGGGTGAGGCAAAACATCAAGTCGGCGATCACAAAAAGAAAAATGGTTTCGAGCGGCATTAATATTCGGGCCTGTTCTGCTGACGAACTTTACAAACTTTACAGTGTAAGAGCAAAAAATTCTCCGCCTTCGATTTCTGCGTCAATCACGCGCTCTGGCGCACATAAAATATCGAATTGAAAACAGTCTTGTGCCATCAGGTCAGTTCACCGTCTCATTGGTCAAACGGGGAAACTACAAAATTCATTCGCTGTAGGACAGCAAAATGATGGCGCCTTCGTTCTGCCTGGCTCAGCGCAAATTGTCCCGCAGATGATCTATCAGTGCGTTAACACGAGCGGGACGCAATGCGGAGGGAGGCATGACGATATTGAGATCGATCGGTTCGAAATGCCAGTCGTCGAGGATGGTCACCAGACGTCCGTCTTTGACGTCGTTCGCGCAGAGAAAATCGGGAAGATTGCTGATGCCGTGCCCGGCGATCAGCGACGCGAGCTCCAGAGTGCCGTTATTTGTGCGCAGGCGGCATTTCGGCTGAACGCTGACCTTTTTCCCGTCGAGGCCGGTCAGATGCCAGACTTCCGGTGTGGGCAGATTGGAATATATGAAGCAGTCGTGTTCGCCGAGCTGTGATGGGTGATCTGGCTCGCCGCGCCGTTCGATATAGGCCGGCGATGTCACGAAATAGCGCTCTATCGGACGCAATTTGATCGCGCGCAGGCTGCTGTCGGGAAGCGCCGCTATCCTGACCGCAAGATCAAAACCTTCTTCCACCAGATCGATTCTGGCGTCGCTGAGCTGCACATCGATAGCGATTTCCGGATATTGGTTCATGAAATCCGCGATCACCGGCGCGAGATGGGAAATGCCGTAACTGAGCGGGGCCGCTATCCGCACCTGCCCGCGAAGCAAGTGGGTGGTGTCCCGTGCCGCCGCCATCGCCGCCTCTCCATCATAAGCGATTTGCCGGGCATGGGGCAGCAGCGAACGGCCGGCCGTGGATAGCGATATTTTTCTCGAGGTCCGGTGAAACAGGACAGTACCGAGGCTCCGCTCGAGCCGGGTGATTGCCTTCGAAATCGTCGGCTTCGACAGATTCAGTTCTTGTGCCGCGGCGGTGAAACTGCCGCGCCGCGCCACCGCTGCAAATATCGCCCAGGCTTCGTAATCAGGCAGTTTCATAACCTCGGTATTAGTGAACTATTGGAAACAATCAATTTCTATCTTGTCTATTTTAGAAACAAAATGGAGCGCTTATCCAATGTTCAAGACGAGCGGAAGAACCGCTTTTGCAGGAGCAAGACCATGATCGAGAAACGCGCATTCAGCGACCTGGCCCATGTTGACCACGAGTGGCTGCAGGCCCGTCATCATTTTTCCTTTGGTAAATATTGGGATCCAGCCCGTATGGGTTTCGGCCCGATCCGGGTGTGGAATGACGACGAGATCAACCCGAAAACCGGATTTCCGATGCATGGCCATCAGGATATGGAAATAATCACCTATGTCCGCGAGGGAGCGATCACCCATCGCGACAATATGGGCAATGAAGGCCGGACCGAGGCCGGCGATGTCCAGGTGATGAGCGCCGGCAGCGGCGTGATGCACAGCGAATATAATCTCGAGGACGAGCGGGTGCGCCTGTTCCAGATCTGGATCGAACCGCGTGCTCCGGGTGGTGCTCCGCATTGGGATGCGAAATCCTTTCCCAAGGGCGACCGCGCCGATCAGCTGGAAATTCTTGCCAGCGGCTTTGAACAGGACATCAAAAGCGGCGCGCTGATGATCGGCGCGGATGCGCGACTCTACGGCGCTACGCTGAGCAAAGGAACGACTGTCGAGCACGAGATTGCCGATGGTGCCCATATCTATCTGGTCGGTTCTGCCGGTCATATCCGGGTCAATGGCGAACTTGTCGTTGCCCGCGATGCGCTGGCTATTCGGGACGTTTCGTCGCTGCAAATCGAAGCCATCGACGACGCCGAATTCGTCTTCGTCGAAGCGTGGGAGTTCCGCAACTGATACCCACTGCCAGTGCGACGCTCGCCTATTTCCTCTACGCGTGGCGACCCTCCAATTTCTTTCACACAAATCCAGAACACAGGAAATGCTCATGAATCATGCCAAAAATTTACTCCGTGTAGATGCCAGCGCGCGCACAGCAGCATCATCTTCCCGTACATTAACCGATGCCTTGATCGAGAAACTGGCACCGGAAAATATTGTCACCCGCGACCTTACCAAGGCCTTGCCATTTGTGACGGAAGATTGGGTGGGTGCCAATTTCACCGACGAGGCGAACCGGACCGATGAACAAAAAACCGAACTCGCCTTGTCCGACTCACTTGTGGCGGAAATAGTCGGCGCCGACATATTGGTGATCGGCGTTCCGATCTACAATTTCAATATTCCCGCCGCGCTGAAGGCATGGATTGATCTGATCGCCCGGGCGCGGAAGACGTTTCACTATACGTCGGATGGTCCGGAAGGCCTGCTCAAGGGCAAAAAAGCCTATCTGATGATGGCCTCGGGCGGCACGCAAATCGGTAGCGATATCGACTTTGCTTCCGGTTATCTAAAGCATGTTCTCGGGTTTATCGGCATCAAAGATGTGACCATCATTGCTGCTGACCAGCAGATGATGAAGGGTGAAACGGCGCTGGTACAGGCCCTGTCGAAACTCGCCCAAATCTAGAGCATTCACGCACGAAAAAGCCCCGCTGGATCATCTCCAGCGGGGCTTTTTTTCAAATTCGGTTCAAGACGAGGAAGTTTATTCTTTCTTGTCTGCGTCGGGTTGAGCGGCTTCGGTGTCGCTTTCCTCGATGCCTTCACCCATGGTTTTGGCCATATGTGAATCGCCCGTTGCAGCTTCATCGCCTTGCGCCAATTCTGCAGCATGCTGTTCTTCGGAGCTATCCGCAGCGATCAATGCTTCTGCAACCGCCGCTTCAGATTCTTCGATCGGTGCGTCGGTAACCGCTGTTTCGGCTTCCGCAGCTGGTGCCGCAAAGACGTCGTCGGCGCTTGGCTCTGCTTCAACCGGAGCTGCAGCCTTGGCTACTTCTGCGGCTTTCAGATCTGCTGCAGCCTGAATCGCGTCAAGCATCTTCTGCTGTTGCGCCCTGAGTGCCGCATCGCGGCTGGTTGCGGCGATACGCGCACGGTTCATACCCGCGCCGGTACCAGCCGGGATCAAACGGCCAACGATCACATTTTCCTTGAGACCGATCAGCTGATCCTTCTTGCCCTCGACAGCCGCCTGGGTAAGCACCCGGGTGGTTTCCTGGAAAGAAGCGGCAGAGATGAAGCTGCGGGTCTGCAAGCTCGCCTTGGTAATACCAAGGAGGACTGGCTTGCCGGCAGCAGGTTCCTGCTTTTTGGTCAGCTTGGCGTTATATTCCAGCATCTCTTCGAGATCGATCTGCTCGCCCGGAAGAAGCGTCGTGTCGCCGCCGTTGGTGATTTCAACTTTCTGCAACATCTGACGAACGATCGTCTCGATATGCTTGTCGTTGATTTTCACGCCCTGCAGACGATAGACTTCCTGAATTTCCGAAACGAGATATTCGGCCAGCGCCTCGACACCCAATACTTCGAGGATATCATGCGGATCGGGAGAGCCGGAAACCAGATTGTCGCCCTTCTTGACGAAATCGCCTTCCTGAACGTCGATGACCTTGGTCTTCGGCACCAGATATTCGACCGGTTCGCCCTCTTCCGGAACAATCGCGATCTTGCGCTTCGCTTTATAGTCGCGAACAAATTCAATCCGTCCGTCGATTTTCGCGATGATCGAATTGTCCTTCGGAATACGCGCTTCGAACAGTTCGGCCACACGTGGCAGACCACCCGTAATGTCACGGGTTTTCGCGGCTTCGCGAGAAACACGTGCCAGCACGTCGCCGGCGACAACTTTCTGACCGTCTTCGACCGAAAGCGTTGCACCGTTGGCGAGCATATAACGACCGGTTTCGCCGCTGTTTTCATCGAGCAACGTCATACGCGGACGAAGGTCTTCCTTGTTCGCGCCGCGGCCAGAGGCCCGATATTCCATGATCACACGCTGTGCGATACCGGTGGCTTCATCGGTCTGTTCGGTCATCGTCTTGCCTTCGATGACGTCCTGATATTTGATGATACCCGGTTTTTCGGTGATCATCGGCATGGTGAACGGATCCCACTCGGCGAGACGATCGCCGAGTTTTACCTTCGCACCATCCTTGATCAGCACGCTGGTACCATAAGGCACCTTGTCGGCAGAGCGTTCGCGACCGTCATTGTCGATCACGGCGATCACACCGCTACGCGCCAGCGACAGGAAGCGGCCATTCTTGTCTTCGATGACCGGCATGTCGCGATATTCGACCTTGCCTTCTGCCACCGATTCCAGATTGGACTGCTCGTTGAGCTGCGCTGCGCCGCCGATGTGGAAAGTCCGCATCGTTAGCTGCGTGCCCGGCTCACCGATCGACTGTGCCGCGATAACGCCAACCGCTTCACCGATATTCACCGGTGTACCGCGAGCAAGGTCACGACCGTAGCAGGTGCCGCAGACACCCATTTTGGATTCGCAAACCAGCGGTGAACGAATGCGCGCGGACTGAATGCCGAGCTCTTCGATTACCACGATGGCCGCTTCGTCCAGCAACGTGCCGGATTTGATCACAACGCTGTCGTCTTTGCTGTCGACAATATCTTCGGCCATGGTCCGGCCCAGGATACGTTCGCCAAGCGATGCGATAACCGAACCGCCCTGGACGATGGCTTTCATCTCCAGCGCATTTTCGGTGCCGCAATCTTCTTCGACGATCGTGCAATCCTGCGAAACGTCAACCAGACGCCGAGTCAGATAACCCGAGTTTGCCGTTTTCAACGCCGTATCCGCAAGACCCTTACGAGCCCCGTGGGTGGAGTTGAAATATTCGAGAACCGTCAGGCCTTCCTTAAAGTTCGAGATGATTGGTGTTTCAATAATCTCGCCAGAAGGTTTGGCCATCAGACCGCGCATACCGCCCAGCTGTTTCATCTGTGCTGGCGAACCACGCGCACCGGAGTGGCTCATCATGTAGATCGCGTTGATCTCACGCTCGCGCCCGTTTTCGTCCTCCGGCGTCGCAGCCAGTTCGTCCATCATCGCGTTGGCAACCGTGTCACCACAGCGGGACCAGGCGTCGATCACCTTGTTGTATTTTTCCTGCTGGGTGATCAGGCCATCCTGATATTGCTGCTCATAGTCGGCAACCAACGTACGGGTTGCTTCAACCGTCTTGTCCTTCGAATCCGGAATGATCATGTCATCCTTGCCGAAGGAAATACCGGCGCGACAAGCGTGGCGGAAGCCAAGACCCATGATCGCGTCGGCGAACAGGACCGTGTCTTTCTGACCGGTGTGACGGTAGACTTGGTCAATCACGTCGCCGACTTCTTTCTTGGTCAGCAAGCGGTTGACGATGTCGAACGGTACCTTGTGCGATTTCGGCAGACATTCCGCAATCAGCAAACGGCCCGGTGTGGTTTCGAAACGCTTGAGAATCGGATTGCCGTCCTCGTCGGTTTGCGGAACCCGGGTGGTGATCTTGGAGTGCAGGGTCACTGCGCCAATTTCCAGTGCCTGATGCACTTCGGCCATATCGGCGAGCAACATGCCTTCGCCCGGCTCGCCTTTGCGATCCATTGTCAGATAATAGATGCCGAGAACCATATCCTGCGAAGGAACGATGATCGGCTTGCCATTGGCTGGTGACAGGATGTTGTTGGTCGACATCATCAGGACACGGGCTTCCAGCTGGGCCTCGAGGCTCAGTGGAACGTGGACCGCCATTTGGTCACCGTCAAAGTCGGCGTTGAAGGCGGAGCAGACCAGCGGGTGAAGCTGGATAGCCTTGCCTTCGATCAATACCGGTTCGAACGCCTGGATACCCAGACGGTGAAGCGTAGGCGCGCGGTTCAACATCACGGGATGCTCGCGGATCACGTCTTCGAGAATGTCCCAGACTTCCTTGCGCTCTTTTTCGACCCATTTCTTGGCCTGCTTGAGCGTCATCGAAAGACCCTTGGCATCGAGGCGCGCGTAGATGAATGGCTTGAACAGTTCGAGGG
>NZ_JBATHY010000089.1:0-3425 GCF_049667325.1 Parasphingorhabdus sp.
CGCGCGGCGTGGATAGTCCGGGAATCAGCAGCACATCCGGCCCTTCGCCTTCGATATAAACGGTAAAATAATCGGCACCGACCATCTGCGAGCCATCAGCAAAATCGCGAATTTCGCCTTCGCCAAGACTATCGGTCAGAATCTCTTTTCCTGCCATCCCGGCAGCATCCGATTGGGCAGAAGCTGGCGTCTGTACGCTAACGCAAAGTCCGACAAGCGCGGCGATTATGAGCGGATTTTTCATATTGTGATCCTATTTGAAAACTCAGGCCCTGAGAAATACTTCTTCGATCGGCATTTCGAACAGATCGGCAATCTTGAAAGCGAGCGGCAGCGAAGGGTCATATTTGCCGGTTTCGATCGCATTGACGCTTTGCCGGGACACCTTGAGCCGTTCGGCCAGGTCTGCCTGTGACCAGTCGCGCTCGGCGCGCAGAACCTTTAGACGGTTTTTCATCCCCGCCTCCACTGAAACAGGGCCGCCACGCCCAAGCCGAGACACCAGATGACAAAGGCATAATAGGCCGGCACGTGCGGCACGAGATCATATTGTTCCAGAAAGCCGTAAACCGTGACGATCACCATCATGAACCCGGTCGCCATCAGAAATTTTTGCGTTTCGCGCATCCGGACATATTCGTCCTCTTCTTCCAGCAAGTAGCGCCCGATCGCCCAGATGAACCCGAGCGCTCCGGCGGCTGGCACCAGCGCCACACCGACCGCAGCAACACCACTCAAGGTATAACGATCAAACAGGAATTCCGCCAGAAACACACCGCCGATATAGACGATTGTAACCAACATCATCCGTTTCAGATAGCGCGACGAGGCCTTGGTGCCGGCCGCATTAACTTCCATCAATCGCATCATCGACCAGCCGGCAGCGAGCAACAGAATCACATTGAATATGGCGATTGAGCCCCGCAGCCAAAGCGCCGGGTCCTGGGTCACAACAAATGCGACTGAAAGCGCGAGAGACAATATCGCGGCCGCGCCCAATCGTTTCAGCCACCCGCTCCAGATTGCGGCCTGGCTTTCCCGTTTCTCTCCATGCGCCATCATTGCCTCCATCCGGTCAGGACGAAAAGTTTACAGCCCCGAGCCGGGTCACAGTCGCTCACATCGCCCCCAGTAACAGGATGGCGAGCGCCGCCCACATCGCGATATTTTCATTGGGCGTCATTGTCCGGCCTAAACAACGTTTCGGTTTCATGATCATTCTCCATCAAGCAACATAGACATTATGTCGTGTTTCCTTGACTTATATCGTCGATTCGCAATCAAATGTCAAGCACGCTTTCCATATTGTCCAGCAGCCCTTCCCTTTGCAGTGAAAGGGTATGAAGAGAAGCGATAGCGAGACAGTTGACTTGATGGGGTCATAGACTAAGGCATCTGAAGCCTGACGGCGCTGTTTTCAGCGCTTCATTGGCCCCAACTTTGACAAACTTTGGAATGACCAGCGCCGATGACCGAGATGATCAAAATCACCCTTCCTGACGGCAGCACGCGCGAAGTGGCATCGGGCACTACGCCCGCACAGATCGCTGCTGATATCGGCCCCGGCCTGGCCAAAGCCGCTCTTGCTGCGCGGATCGACGGCGAAATTCGCGATATCATGCTGCCGCTCGAACAAGACACCGCGCTGGCCCTGATCACATCACGCGACGAAACCGAGGCGCTGGAACTGGCGCGGCATGACTTTGCCCATGTGCTGGCAGAAGCGGTGCAGAACCTGTTCCCGGGCACGCAGATCACTTTTGGTCCGTCGACCGATGACGGCTTCTATTATGACTTCGCCCCTGCCGGCGATCCGTTCACCGACGAAGATCTGCCCGGGATTGAAGAGGAAATGAAGCGGATCATCGCCGCCGACAAGCCGCTGCGCCGTGAAGTCTGGGAGCGCGATGATCTGATCGCGCGTTGGCAGATAGACGGCGAATCTTTCAAGGCCGAATGGGCGGCTGAACTGCCCGAGGGCGACGAGATAACGGTTTACTGGTCGGGTGACGACTGGATGGACATGTGCCGCGGCCCGCATCTTGCTTCGACCGGCAAGCTCGATCCCAAGGCGTTCAAACTGATGCGGGTATCGGGCGCCTATTGGCGCGGCGACCAGCGCAATCCGCAATTGTCGCGAATTTACGGTACCGGCTGGCTCAACAAAAAGCAGCTGGCCGCGCATCTGCTGCGGCTCGAGGAAGCGGCCAAACGGGACCACCGCAAACTGGGCGCAGAAATGGACCTGTTCCACTTCCAGCATGAAGCGCAGGGATCCTGCTTCTGGCATCCCAAGGGCTATTTCATCTGGCGCGAACTGGAACGCTATATGCGCAGCCAGCTCGATGCCGCCGGATATGAAGAGATCAAGACACCCCAGCTGATGGACGTCAACCAGTGGGAGAAATCTGGCCACTGGGGCAAATATTCCGAGAATATGTTCGCCGTCCCGGATGAGGTTCCTGATGCCGAGGGCGACGGGCCGGTCATTACCGGCACCGCGGGCATGATGGCAATGAAGCCGATGAACTGTCCTGCCCATGTGCTGGTGTTCAAACAGGGTATCAAAAGCTATCGCGACCTGCCGATCCGGATGGCGGAATTTGGCTGCTGTCATCGCAACGAACCCCATGGCGCATTGCACGGACTGCTCCGCGTCCGGCAATTTACCCAGGACGATGCCCATATATTCTGCCGCGAAGACCAGTTGATCGAAGAAATCGTGGCTTTTTGCGACTTGCTCGATGCGATCTATCGCGACCTTGGATTCGCCGATTACCAGATCAAGCTCGCGCTCCGCCCCGACGAGCGGTTCGGAACCGACGAAGAGTGGAACAAATCCGAACAGATCCTGCGTGAGGCAGTTGTCAAATCCGGCCGCGCAACGGAAGAGTATGGCTGGGAAGAACTACCCGGCGAAGGGGCATTTTATGCGCCCAAGCTCGAATTTCATCTGACCGATGCGATTGGCCGGACGTGGCAAGTTGGCACGATACAGGCGGACACGGTGCTACCAGAGCGTCTTGATGCCAGCTATATCGGTGAAGATGGCAACCGTCACCGGCCGGTCATGTTACACAGGGCCATATTGGGCACGTTTGAGCGGTTTATCGGCATTCTCATCGAACATTATGCCGGTAAGCTGCCACTCTGGCTGGCGCCGACCCAGGCCGTGGTCGCGACGATCGTGACCGACGCCAATCCCTACGCCGAGCAAGTGGTTGAAAAACTGAAAGCCGCCGGCCTCCGTGTCGAAGCCGATCTCCGCAACGAAAAGATCAATTATAAAGTGCGCGAACATTCCGTGGGCAAAGTGCCCAATATCCTTGTCGTTGGCATGCGCGAAGCCGAAGAAGGCAAGGTTGCCCTGCGGCGTCTCGGCCAGAAGGAACAGGAATTCCTGACGCTCGACGAGGTCGTGGCCA
>NZ_JBATHY010000090.1:0-3799 GCF_049667325.1 Parasphingorhabdus sp.
AGCACCATCAACAGGATCGACGCGCCAAACAACGCGGTTGCTGACAATATCGTTACCAGGCGAGCCGATTTGTCACCACCCCATGCGGCAACCATCAAAAGGATCAGGCTCGAGACCGAGAGAAAAATCTCCGGTGAAACCAGCCAGAGGGAGTTTCCGATACCCATCAGTGTGCCTCCCCTGCATCATGGTCTTTGGCAACGGCTTTGGCCTCACCCATTTTGAGATGAGCATCGCCCTCTGGAGCCGCGCGGTCGATGCGTGCAACCAGCGCGCCGACGTCGCCGCGGATCGGAGCCATGAAACTTTCGGGATAGACACCCATCCACATTACAGCAGCGGCGATCGGCGCGAGCAGCGCCATTTCCCGCGCAGACAGATCCGGCATTGCTTTGACATCCTCGTGAACAAGTTCACCGAATGCAACCCGGCGATAGAGATAGAGCATATAGCCTGCGCCGAGGATGATCCCCGTCGTCGCGACAAGCGTGACCCAGCTGTTGACCTTGTAGAGGCCGACCAGCGAAAGAAATTCACCGACAAATCCGCTGGTGCCCGGCAGACCGATCGAGGCCATGGTGAACAGCATGAACAGGATCGCATATTTAGGCATGTTGATCGACAATCCGCCGTAGCGATCGATTTCCCGTGTGTGCAGGCGGTCGTAGATCACGCCGACGCAGAGAAAGAGCGCGCCGGATACCAGACCGTGGCTCAGCATCACGATAATCGCGCCTTCGATGCCCTGGCGGTTGAACGCGAACAGGCCGAGCGTGACAATCGCCATATGGGCAACCGAGCTATAAGCAATCAGCTTCTTCATGTCCTGCTGCACCAGTGCCACCAGCGACGTGTAGACGACCGCGACCATCGACAGGCCGAAGACCAGCCAGATGAATTGCTCGGACGCTTCCGGAAACATCGGTAGCGAGAAACGCAGGAAGCCGTAGCCACCCATTTTCAGCAACACACCGGCAAGGATCACCGAACCGGCGGTCGGTGCCTGCACGTGGGCATCCGGTAGCCAGGTATGGACCGGCCACATCGGCATCTTGACCGCGAAGCTGGCGAAGAAAGCCAGCCACAGCCATGTTTGTGCCTCGGGTGCAAAATCATAGTTGAGCAAGGTCGGAATATCGCTGGTTCCCGCATCCTGGACCATCCACAGCATCGCGATCAGCATCACCACCGAACCGAACAAGGTGTAGAGGAAGAATTTGTAACTCGCGTAAATCCGGTTGGCGCCGCCCCAGATCCCGATGATCAGATACATCGGAATCAGGCCAGCCTCGAAGAGGATGTAGAACAGGAAGATATCCTGAGCGGCAAACACGCCGATCATCAGCACTTCCATGAACAGGAAGGCAGCCATATATTCGCCGACCCTTGTCTGGATCGTTTCCCAGCTGGCACCGATACAGATCGGCATCAGGAAGACCGTGAGCATGATCAGCATCATCGAAATGCCGTCGATACCCAGCGCCCAGGCAAAGCTGCCAAACGGCTCGGACCGCTCGACATATTGCCATTGCGGACCGCCGATATCGTAATTGGCCCAGAGGACCACGCCGAGCACGAACAGCACCAGCGTCGTCAGGAGCGCCAGCCAGCGCGCGGCCTGCGCATTGAGAAAAAGACAGATAATCGCTGCCAGCATTGGCAGACCCATCATCAGCGACAGGATCGGGAAATCAAGCTGGTTCATTAGCTGGCTCCCTGCACGATAATCCAGGTCGCAGCGGCAGCGAGGCCCAGCAACATGACGAGCGCATAAGTGTATAGATATCCGCTCTGGAAGCGTTTCATCACGCCGGCGCCGCTCGCGATGACCGCAGCAACCCCGTTGGGACCAAAGCGGTCAATCGTACCTTCGTCGCCACTCTTCCAAAACAGCCGTCCCAGCCAGAATGCCGGGCGGATGAAGATCAGATGGTAGAGCTCGTCAAAATACCACTTGTTGAAGAAGAACTGGTACAGCGGAGCGAACGTCGCGGCGAGACGCGCAGGACGGTCTTTGCCAAAGAAATACATGAAGATGGCGGTGCCAAGACCCGTCAGCATGGCGACCGTCGATGACAGTTTCACCCACAGCGGCACTTCGTGAATTTCGTGCATCAGATGCTCGTCAAACGCGAGGCTTCCGGCCCAGAAGACTGCGCCCTCTGCGGCTTCGACAAACTGGTTGTGGAACAGGAAGCCGGCGAAAACGGCGCCGGTGGCCAGAACGATCAGAGGGATCAGCATCGACCACGGGCTTTCATGCGGATGATAGCCGCCGGTTTGATCGGCTCCCGCCTGTTTCGGTGTCTTGTGGACGCTATGCTGGATATGTTCGGACTGGATCCAGCGCGGTGTGCCCCAGAAAGTCAGGAACATCAGTCGCCAGCTGTAGAAGCTGGTGAGCAACGCAGCGAAGACGCCGATGAAGAAGGCGAACTGGCCCGTTTCCGTACCGCTGGCAAAGGCAACCTCGATAATCGCGTCCTTGGAGTAGAAACCGGCAAATCCGCCGAGTCCGACGATACCGACCCCGGTAATCGCCAGCGTTCCGGCCATCATCGCCCAGAAGGTCAGCGGGATTTCTTTCCGCAGTCCGCCATAAAAGCGCATGTCCTGCTCGTGATGCATGGCGTGGATTACCGAACCCGCACCGAGGAACAAAAGCGCTTTGAAAAAGGCGTGGGTGAACAGGTGGAACATCGCCGCGCTATAGGCGCCAACGCCAGCGGCGAAGAACATGTAGCCGAGCTGCGAACAGGTCGAATAGGCGATCACGCGCTTGATGTCGTGCTGGACCAGGCCAACGGTGGCTGCGAATATCGCGGTGGAAGCGCCAACGATGGTCACAACCATCAAGGCGACCGGACTGGTTTCGAACATCGGTGACAGGCGGCAAACCATGAACACGCCTGCGGTGACCATGGTGGCAGCATGGATCAGCGCCGAAACCGGTGTCGGGCCTTCCATCGCGTCGGGCAGCCATGTGTGCAGACCGAGCTGCGCCGATTTGCCCATCGCGCCGATGAACAGCAGCAGACAGAGTATGGTCATCGTATCGAGACGCATGCCCGCGAAAGTGATCGTCGAGCCGGCCATTGCCGGAGCGGCTTCGAGGATTTCGGGAATCGACACTGTGCCGAACACAAGGAATGTACCAAAGATGCCTAGCATGAAGCCAAGGTCACCAACCCGGTTGACGACAAAAGCCTTGATCGCGGCGGCATTGGCACTGGGTTTCTTGAACCAGAAACCGATCAGCAGATAGGATGCCAGGCCGACGCCTTCCCAGCCAAAGAACATCTGGACGAGATTGTTGGCGGTCACCAGCATCAGCATGGCAAAGGTGAACAGCGACAAATAGGCGAAGAAACGCGGCTGGTCCGGATCTTCATCCATATAGCCCCATGAATAAAGGTGGACGAGCGCCGAGACGGTGGTCACCACAACCAGCATGACCGCGGTCAGCGCATCGACGCGCAGGGCCCAGTCGAAGGTCAGGTCACCGGACACAATCCAGGTCATAACCGGCACGACTTCGGCGGTGCTGGACCCGCTCACAAAGCCAAGGAATATTGGCCAGCTGAGCGCACAGGCGGCGAACAGCGCGCCGGTGGTGATGACTTTCGCCGGTACATTACCAATGACCCGATTACCGAAACCGGCGACTATCGCTGCCAGCAGGGGCAGGAATACGATCAGCTGGATAGCCAAAGCCTTATCCCTTCATCCGGTTGACATCATCGACGGCAATGGTGCCCCGTTGACGGAAGTAAATAACGAGAATGGCCAGCCCGATGGC
>NZ_JBATHY010000091.1:0-4061 GCF_049667325.1 Parasphingorhabdus sp.
TCTGGTCAATGATCTCTCCGATCTGGAGGCGATTGAAAGGCCAGAATTTACGGTTGCTGCGGATGATATCGATCTTATCGATCTTGCTCACCGTGCCGCTGGCTTGCTTGCGGTCAAGGCTTCCGACCATCAGATACGAATCGATCTTCCCGATGAGGGTGAAAAACTTCCGGCGCGCGGCGAATTTCGCCGGTCGCTGCAAATTCTCGTCAATCTGATCGGCAATGCCATCCGCTATTCGCCGGACGGTTCTGTGATCAAACTGCGTGTTTCTGCCGATGAACAATTTGCCAAGATTTCGGTGACCGATCAAGGCGACGGCATTGCTGCCGAAGATCAGGACCGGATTTTTGAGAAATTCGAACGACTGGGCCGATCGGGCGATGGTGGCAGCGGATTGGGGCTGTTTATTTCTCGCCGGCTCGCTGGTGCTATGGGCGGCAGTCTCACCGTCGAGAGTTTGACTGGTAAAGGTTCTACCTTCACCCTGGCGCTTCCTGACCGAAAATAGCCAAAAAAAAGGGAGCGCAGAGGCTCCCCGTTTTCTAGAATAACTATTGTCTCTACCGCTTGTCGATCGACACATAGTCGCGCTTGGCCGGACCTGTGTAGAGCTGACGCGGCCGACCGATGCGCTGGCCGGGATCGGAAATCATTTCGTTCCACTGGGCGACCCAGCCGACGGTGCGGGCGAGGGCAAAGAGAACGGTGAACATCGAGGTCGGGAAACCGATCGCCGACAGGATGATTCCGGAATAGAAATCGACATTCGGGAAGAGTTTCTTGTCGATAAAATACGGATCGTTGAGCGCCATTTCTTCCAGTTGCAAGGCGACATCAAACACCGGATCCTTGACCTTCAGCGTTTCAAATACTTCGCGTACCGTTTCCTGCATCACCGATGCACGCGGGTCGTAATTTTTGTAAACGCGGTGGCCAAATCCCATCAGGCGGAACGGATCATCCTTGTCCTTGGCGCGTTTGATATATTCCGGAATACGGTCGGGATGACCGATTTCATGGAGCATATTAAGCGCCGCTTCATTGGCGCCGCCGTGTGCAGGGCCCCAGAGGCAGGCAATGCCGGCCGCGATGCAGGCAAACGGGTTTGCGCCGGATGAACCGGCAAGCCGGACGGTTGATGTCGACGCATTTTGTTCATGATCGGCATGGAGGATGAAAATCCGGTCCATGGCTTTTTCAATCGCCGGGTGGACTTCATATTCTTCGGCGGGGACGCCAAATGTCATGCGCAGGAAGTTGCCGGTATAGGAGAGATCGTTGTCCGGATAGACGAACGGCTGACCGATTGAATATTTGTAGGCCATGGCGGCGATGGTCGGCATTTTTGCTACCAGACGGTGGCTGGCGATCATCCGCTGCGCCGGATCGTTGATGTCGGTGCTGTCATGATAGAAAGCTGACAACGCGCCAACCACACCGCACATGATGGCCATGGGATGCGCATCGCGACGGAAACCCTGGTAAAAACCGCGCAATTGTTCGTGCACCATGGTGTGGCGGGTGATCGTGTTGTTGAAATCGGAAAATTCATCCGCAGACGGCAGCTCTCCACGAAGCAAAAGATGCGCGACTTCCATGAAGCTGCTGTGCTCGGCGAGCTGTTCGATGGGATAGCCGCGGTGGAGCAATACGCCTTCACCGCCGTCGATGAAGGTCAGCTCGGATTCGCAACTGGCGGTCGATGTGAAGCCGGGGTCATAGGTGAAGGCGCCGGTCTGGCCGTATAATTTGCGAATATCGACGACATCGGGGCCTGTTGTGCCCGTCAGAACCGGATATTCGTGATCTGCGCCGTTGATGCTGAATTTTGCGTTATCGCCCACGATATGTTCCTTTCTGCTCCTGAAACTCAGGTGTTTTCTATTTGATCTGCGAGACGGCCCAGAGATTCTTCTTTGCCAAGAAGGATCAGGACGTCAAAAATTCCGGGTGAACTGGTACTTCCCGTCAAGGCGGCGCGCATAGGTTGTGCGAGCTTCCCCAATCCCAATTCGGCAGACTCCGCGATCGCTTTTATGGTTTCTTCCGTCGCCTCGAGAGTCCAGTTTTCCAGATCAGTCAAGCCAAGATGAATCGATTTAAGCAGCGTCCGTGCAACATCGTCTAGCAGATTTTCTGCCCGTTCGTCGAGGCCAAGTGGTCTCTTTTTAAAGAGAAAAAGACTGGATTCGCTCAATTCGATCAGATTCTTTGCCCGGCTTTTCAAAACCGGCATCGCCTTACCGAGCAATTCCTTGTCCGATGACCCTAGGGGCTGGCCCAAATCCTTTTCGATCCAAGGGGTTGCAAGCCGAACCAGATCCGCATCTGCGGCATCGCGCATATAATGGCCGTTCAGATTTTGAAGCTTCTTGGTATCAAAGCGCGAAGGGGATTTGCCGACGCCGGATAGATCGAACCATTCGATTGCCTGCGCGCGGGAAATGATTTCATCGTCGCCATGTCCCCAGCCCAGACGCAGTAGATAGTTGAACATCGCGTCCGACAATATACCCATATCGCGATAGGCTTCGACGCCCAGCGCGCCATGGCGTTTGGACAGCTTGGCGCCGTCATTGCCGTGGATCAGGGGAATATGGGCATAAACCGGTTCGGGCCAGCCCATCGCCCGGATCAGGGCCAGTTGGCGGAAGGCATTGTTGAGATGATCATCGCCGCGGATAAGATGGGTGACACCCATATCATGATCATCGACGACCACCGCGAGCATATAGGTCGGTGTGCCGTCGGAGCGCAGCAGGATGAAGTCGTCAATCTCGCCATTCTGGACCGAAACATCGCCTTGCACCTTGTCGGCGATGGTCACTTTACCAGAGGTTTCGGTTTTTAGCCGGATCGCGAACGGCGCGCCCGCTGTCGCTTCCGACGGATCGCGATCGCGCCAGCGGCCGTCATAGCGCATCGGCTTTTTCTCGGCCCGTTGTTTTTCGCGCATTTCGGTCAGCTCTTCGGGGGTCGCGAAACATTTATACGCATTGCCTGAGGCGACCAGCTCATTGGCGACTTCGGCATGGCGCGTAGCGCGTTCTGATTGGAAGACGGTTTCGCCATCCCAGTCGAGTCCGAGCCAGTCCAGCCCTTCGCTGATCGCGTCAATCGCCTCCTGGGTCGAGCGCGCCTTGTCTGTGTCTTCGATCCGCAGCAGCGCTTTGCCGCCGTGATGGCGGGCGAACAACCAGTTGAACATGGCGGTACGGGCGCCGCCGATATGCAGAAATCCGGTCGGGGAGGGCGCAAAGCGGGTTACGACCATATTTGTCTGTTTCGGCTGATTATCATCATTTGAATTCACGCTTGCTTGGCCCCTGTGATAGATTTGGGAAATGCGGGATGGATTGAGCCCGAATGGCACCATGAGCACCGGTTCCGGTCCGATCAGGCTTGCCCTTAGCACGCTGTTTCATCCGCGACAATTGCTTGAATATTTGCGTCGAGAAAGGGCTCTGGAAAAGCTCGAACGGCTGCTGGAAAAGGAGCGTGATCAGTTGCCTCTCTGGTTGCCGGTGGCGCTGGGATGCGGGATTGCGGCCTGGTTCAATCTTGCTGCTCCGGCATGGTGGCTTGCTTTCACGAGCCTTTGTGGCGCTATTGGCCTGATCGTGATCACAAGGGGACGAGAGACCAGGATAGAAAGCGTGCTTTTCTGGTTCTTCCTGTTTGCCGCAATTGGCTGCTGTCTTATCTGGTTCCGTTCATGGCAGGTCGCCGCACCTGTGCTGGATCGTCCGGCCGTAATATCATTCAATGCCGAGATCGAACGGGTCGAACCGGTATTGGCGCGAGACATGGTGAGGCTCGTGTTGCAGACCGGAAGAAAAGCCGGGCTTCCGCCTCGAGTCCGGGTCAATGTGCCACTCGATCATACCAATCCGGCACTGCAAAGCGGCGCTCTGATCCAGTTGCGCGCGCGGCTGATGCCACCCGCGATGCCCGCCCTTCCAGGCGCTTATGATTTCTCCGAGCGCGCATGGTTTCAGGGGCTCGGCGCTACCGGTCAGGCGCTGGGTGATATCACCATATTGCGACCCGCCGATCCC
>NZ_JBATHY010000092.1:0-2880 GCF_049667325.1 Parasphingorhabdus sp.
CCACGGCTTCGCCGCAGGGAGGATAATTTGATCCACCGTCTCACCAACCTCTTCGCCCTGTGGACAATATTGGGGACAGGCTGGGCATGGTTTGTGCCGGAACATTTTCTCTGGGTCGTCGACGGCCGGTTCCGGCCGCTTGGCCAGCCTCTGGTCAGCGTCCTGCTCGGTCTGGTGATGCTCGGCATGGGCCTGACATTGTCTTTCGACGATTTCAAACGGATCACGAAAATCCCGGGATGCGTGGCGACGGGTGTCATCCTGCAATTCACGGTGATGCCGCTGGCGGGGATATTTCTGGCGGTGACGTTCGGGCTCGAGACGGGTCTCGCCGTCGGTCTGATCCTGGTAGCCTGTTGTCCCGGCGGGACAGCTTCCAACGTCGTCGCCTATCTCGCGAACGCCAATCTCGCGCTGTCGGTGACCATGACCATGGCCTCAACGCTGATCGCGGTTATCGCGACGCCGCTGCTGACCGGATGGCTGGCCGGGAAATATGTCGAGATTGACCAGTGGAACCTGTTCATCAACATGGTCGCGATCGTGCTCTTGCCGGTCGTGGCAGGCGTAATGTTCAACCGCTATCTGCCGAAATTGACCGAGAAGATTGCGATCATTTCTCCGCTCGCTTCGATCATCGTTATCGTGTTGATCGTTGGCGGGATCATCGCCAATAGCAAGGCCCTGATCGAGGCGCATTTCGGCGCGTTGATGCTGGCAATATTGCTGCTTCACATGTTCGGCTTCGGTCTTGGTTATCTGATCACCAAGGCGCTGGGGATGGGCGTGGCGGAGCGCCGCACCATCAGTATCGAAGTCGGTATGCAGAATAGCGGCCTCGGCTCCAGTCTGGCGTCAACGCCAAGCTTCGCGGCCCAGTTTGCCACTCCGATGCAGGCGGCCCTGGCCCCGGTGCCGAGCGCCATCTCCGCTGTCTATCATGTGGTTATCGGCAGTTTTCTCGCCGCAATCTGGCGGCGGATGGATTAGGGTTGTGGCTTTAGAGCCAGCGGCGAACCCTGGCCTTGTAGCTCAGATACTCGTCGCCAAATTTGGCTGCCAGATAGCGCTCTTCCCGCGCGATCACCTGCGTACGAATGACAAGGACCGCCGCCGGCAACAAGATGATCGCCCAGCTGCTGCGGAACAGCAACGCCAGTCCGAGATAGAGCAGCGCCATCCCCAGATACATCGGATTGCGGGTGTAGCGGTAAATGCCCGAACTGACGATCTGATTGGCATGCTTCCACGGCTCGAGATTATTGCCGAGCTGTCTGAAGCGGCTCGATCCGGCGAGCATGAAGAAAATACCGGCCAGCGCTGCAATCCCGCCGGCCACCATGATCCAGTCGAGGACAGGAATGAAGTCGGGCGTTCGACCGCTCAGCCGGTCGAGCAACAATCCGGTCAACAGGAAACCGATATAAACGAACGGCGGGGGAAATTTCACTTGCGCGCTGTCTTCTTCGAGGCGAAATACTTCCATCATGGCTCAGACCAATATCTCAATATCGTGGGGCAGGCAAATGATAGGTCCTTGTGATGGCTGATTCAAAACATTGGTCCACTGACACGGCAATTCCGGGTAGGCAGCGTCATGCCCCGGCAACGCTACGCAACCGCGATGCAATAGTGAAAGTCCTGCGCGGCATCCTGCCCGATCGCGGAACCATCTTGGAAATCGCCAGCGGCACCGGCGAACATGTCGTCTATTTTGGCCAGGCTTTTCCCGGTCTGACCTTCCAGCCCAGCGATCCCGATCCGGCATGCCTCCAGTCGATAGCCGCGTGGAGCAAGCGCGAAGCGATGGCCAATGTTCTGCCGCCGCTACAACTGGATGCGCAGGCAGCGCTATGGGACGTGCCGAAACCGGCGGCGATCCTGTGCATCAACATGGTCCACATCAGCCCGTGGGAATCCAGCATCGGGCTGTTCGAAAAGGCTGGCAAACTGCTCGATCCTGGGGCGCCATTCTATCTCTATGGTCCCTATCTGCGCGATGAAGTCGAAACCGCCCCGGGCAATCTTGATTTCGAACGCAGCCTCAAAAGCCGCAATCTTCGATGGGGCCTGCGCGATGTCGCCGATATGGACGCGCTGGCGACTCGCAACGGGTTTGTTCAGGAAAGCCTGAGCGAGATGCCTGCTAATAATATTTCGCTTATATACCGAAAAAGCTGACATAGTTGCTCTTGCCTTGCGCTAACCGCCCGATTAACAGGGTGGCAAATTGGATAGGAGCGGGCGAATGACAGAGACACGCAGATGCATGGGATCTTCGATCGCCCAATGGGCAGCGAAGACACCGGATAATATCGCGATTGACGATTGCGACGGTCTGGTCAGCTATGCCGAACTCGACAGGCGTGTGACCGAATATGCCCGCGCATTTACCGGCGCGGGCCTAGTGAAGGGCGATCGGATTTGCTGGTTGGGCAAGAATAGTGGTCTCTATTTCACCTTGTTTGCCGCCGCCAGTCGCGCCGGTATGGTCATCGCTCCGATTGGCTGGCGTCTCGCCGCACCGGAAGTAGCCTATGTATTGAAAGATACACGCGCACCCCTGCTGATTTGCGAACCGGAATTTGTCGAGACCGCACAGCAGGCGGCGCAAGCAGCGTCCGACACCAAAAATATATTGTGCACAAAGCCGGGTACAGCCCTGCCGGCGCTGGCCGATTTTGTCGCCGCAACCACGCCGGGCGAACTGCCCCTATGCGACCCGGCGGAAGGCGTGTTGCAACTCTACACCTCCGGCACCACCGGCAACCCCAAGGGCGCGGTGCTGACCAACGACAATCTGTTCAAGTTGCGGCCGCTGGTTGAGGACAAGCCGGAACATGCCTGGATCGATCTGAAACCGGGCGACAGTACGCTGGC
>NZ_JBATHY010000093.1:0-1941 GCF_049667325.1 Parasphingorhabdus sp.
GGTCAGACTCATGCGGGTGCTTTGCCGAAGATGCCGGAGAGAGTCCAGCGGGTCGAAAGGACAGGGTGGACTGGGCTATATGTTCGATGTTTGTTCTTTTTGCGAGGGCGAGTTTTTTTGGAGGAGCGTGACGGGGGTCAAAGGTGATCGGTGCAAGCCTCGATATTTTACATGGCTATGAAATTAGCATATCATCAAAAGAAAACGAGTCGCATTGCTGATCATTTTTCGTGGGGCACGATGACTCGTTTTGTGAATTTCTCGATTTTGCTGATATTTTTGTCCGGCGCGCTGACCGGCTGTACAACTATAAATATGGTGCAGCAGGATGGTGTCGCAGCCACCGCATATCAGCAGAGCACGCATATCGGAATAACGCGCCTGCGGTTGCCAGCTAGCCAAGGTAATGTGCAGGCTGCGGATATCAAAACATTGGGTGTGGGTTGGCAGTCAGGTCCGTTTATCGGCTGGAATGCAAGCAATCTGGTCACTGCTGACCCATCCGAATGTCAGTTATTGATTGTAGTTCGGTCAGCCGCACAGGCGGAAAACGCCGCCAAAATAATTTCATCACTGGAGGGGCAAGATCCATGCATAGTCGATTATACGGAAAAATAGGGATTATGGGACTTATCGCGTTGACCGCGGGGTGTGTACAGGCGACCCGGCATAGCAACACGATGATATTCGGGACGAACACTACTCTAGGTTTCAAGGTTGGCCAGAACGTAAATCAGGTTCCGGAAATTATGCTCGCTTATGATCGGCAAGAAGCAGTGATTATGCCGTTGGTTGCGAATACGTCGGAATCCAATAGTGGTGGAGTGCTGAATCCCTGTAACTTGACTTCCGATATCGAAGTCTCGGGGGACGGCGAATACGCAGTTCATCCCTGTTCATTGGTCGCTTGGAACGGAAAAGCGCAAGACAGCTATTCGGTGTTAGCAAGTTTTGGAGCGGATTTCGGAGGTCAAGTCGGTGCAACGGAAGTTGAATCAAAATCGGGGCTTGCTCAATATTTCGCTACCGGTATCGCGGCGCAAATTCTCGCGGCAAAGGGCGGGGCCGCTCTCGTTTCCACAGGCGCTGCCGCCACAGAATCCGCAGTTCAGGATACGGATGTTTCTCTTGGCGCACTCTTCGGGAATGAAGCCGCCTTTAAGAGAGGAGTGGCGAACCTGAAAAACTACGATCAGTTCCGGTTGAGTCTGGTTGATGCAATTTCAAATACTGCAGATGATCGGGTTATGGAGCGAATTAACGCCTTTGAAGCCGTCGTACCCTCTAGGACCAAGCTTAGTCGACTGTGCGACTCTAAATCTAGCTGTGTGGCTCAGGTGTCTGCAAAAAAAGCTACAATTTTTAAAACTGCATATTCTCAAAAGGACAATCAAACCATTTTTGATGAAAAATTGAAATCTTGGGCATCAAACTAGCAGGGAGATCAGATATGCCGTCAACTATTGCATTTGCTACACAAAGTGCCGAGGAGGCGAGTAATTTTGTTGGTTCCCACAGTGATATGAAGCTGATTGTTGTTAAGTCCACCGATGTTTTGGAGTTGTGGAAAGACGGCGAAGAACAGGAGCCATGGTATAGCAATCCCGGAGGTGGGGCTGGAAACGATTGGATTCTTGTCATTGCTACCCATGATGAGGTTATTTTACCAAAGACTTCGCCCGAATAAGCTTGGGGTTAAGCAAGGGCTAATAGGACCAGGAATAGGGATATTGATGGTTCCGACCCGCCAATTATTCCGGTGGACTATCTCTCAAATAGCTTGCGGCTTAGCCAATTATCCCGCGTGTTCGATCAGTAATACAGATTATTGCGGTCAACCCTTGACCCGCCCGAAAACCGCCCGGTATATCTCGAAAAACCCGACCATCTCCGGCGATCTCTTGCTCTTCATGTCGCAGAAAAATTTGCGGTTCCAGCCCT
>NZ_JBATHY010000094.1:0-13052 GCF_049667325.1 Parasphingorhabdus sp.
GCCAGTTGGTTTTTATGACCGGGGATAACGAACAAGCCGTCGACCCTTTCAGATATCCAATTCGCTAGAATTTTAGCCTTGTTCACCTCTGAATCAATGTTCATCTCAAAGCCAATAAGGCTACGAACGTTGAACTACAATCGATTCACGGGGCGCATTTCGTGAATGTCGCCGAAACCCAACAAAAAGGGGAACGCAATCGCACTCCCCTCCTCCCATTTCATCCGGACAGCGCCGCCTATTTTACCGCGTCATCCTTGCTGCCCGCATCCGAACCTTCCCCGGTACGAATAACCCGCGCTTCTTTAGGAAATATCTACACTCGGGAAGGCGCTCGCGGAATTTGCGACAGGCTTACTAGCGGTCGGCTTATTTGGCGGTGCTCCGCAGAATCGACCGCCTACCGACAAATAGTGACAATCTTGCACCAGGTTCATTATTCTTACCAATAATCCGACAAACGATGGAACAATCCATTCCGTTGGACCGTTCCCTCCACTCGTCGATCAATGACGCCCTGTGTTTGGCCATTCATCGACGAGCAAAGTTCGCAATGATAGCGGGCATCACCGGAACGATCATGTTCCATTTTTGTAAGTTGGAGTAAAATAATGAAATCCTCTGTGATCACCCCCCTGATCCTATGTTCGGTTGCCGGCGCGTTTGCCGCACCTGCTGCCGCCCAGTCCGATTCCCCCTTCACCGGACCGCGCGCAGAAATCCTTGGCGGCTATGACACGCTGCGCTCGGGCAGCGACGTCGATGTCGACACCGACAATGACGGCATTTTCGAAAATAATACGCTCGACCAGTCGGTCGATGGCTTCGCTTATGGCGTCGCGCTCGGCTATGATTTCGATGCCGGCCCCGTGATCTTTGGCCTCGAAGGCGAATATATGGATTCGACCGGCGAACAGGAAGGCGATGAAGACGTCAATGCCCCGTTCGGCTATCGCGTCAACCTGAAGCGCGACCTTTATATCGGCGCGCGCATCGGTACCAAGGTCACGCCGTCCACCCTGCTCTACGCCAAGGGCGGCTACACCAACACCGCCGTTGAATCCCGCTTTCAGGATCGCGCTGATTCCGATGGCGTCGATCTCAACTTCGACGACAGCCAGCAGGTTGACGGCTATCGCCTCGGTGCCGGCGTCGAGCAGCTGATCGGAACCGGCGGCTCCGGAAACGGCTCCGGCGCGTTTGTCAAACTCGAGTATCGCTATTCCAACTATAGCTCGCTCAAATATAACGACACTCTGTTCAACGGTAACAATGAAATCGGCGTCGACCTCGACCGCCATCAGGTCGTCGCGGGTGTCGGCTTCCGCTTTTAAGTTGGAGCTACGTTAACAATGAGAGGGCGCGCCGTTCAATCGGCGGCGCGCCCTTTTTATTTTGTGGTCGGAGCCGCTTGTCAGTTTCGACCAGGTAACTGGTATATTGTCACCGCAATTCCGTAGCTTCCAACGCCCGATTGTGCGACGTATGTGTTACTTTGAACAACCGACAGCCAGCCCCCTTGCACCTGACCCTCCCCAACCGCCTGTCCTACGGGCTCGGCGGGGCGGTTTATGCGGTCAAGGAAGCCGCCTTCATCATGTTCGCGCTGCTGTTTTATACGCAGGTCTTGGGGCTCAGCGGGACGGCGACGGGTATTGTGCTGTCGCTCAGCCTGCTCTGGGACGCGGTATCGGACCCGATGGTAGGCAGCTGGTCCGACCGCTATAAAAGTCGCTGGGGGCGGCGGCATCCATTCATGATTTACAGCACGGTGCCGCTCGGCCTTGGCTTTGTTGCGCTTTTTGCGCCACCGGATTTTGTGCTGGGTAGCCAGCTATGGCTGGCGGGGTGGCTGCTGGTCTGTTCGCTGTGGATCCGCACTGCGCTGACTCTTTTTTCGATCCCGCACTATACTTTGGTTGCCGAAATTACCCAGGATTATCACGACCGCAGTGCCCTGATGGGGCAGCGTACCGCATTTCTGTTTCTCACCGCGTTGCTATTGCCCTCCACCTGTCTCTATTTCCTGTTTGACGCGGGCGCCGATGGCGACGGCCGGTTCATTGCAAGCAATTATGTGACCTATGGATGGCTGTCGGCGCTGATCGTCTGGATCACTGCGACAGCGTGTATCGCCGGCACCTGGAAGTTTATCGGCCATACAAAGATTGACCCTGAACGCGCGCCTGCCACCCCGGGATTTTCGGGATTGTGGAGCGATTTCCTTTCAACCTTCCAAAACCGCAATTTTCGCAACATACTCTGTTACGATCTCGGCGCGACCGCCTCTTATGGTATTACACTCGCTCTCAATGTCATCTTCTGGACCTATTTCTGGGAATTGGAGGCAACCGAGACCGGGCTGGTGCTTGGCATTTCCGTGTTGATTGCGGTACCGATCGCGATGATATTCCTCAAAACGATTGGCCGGCGGATGGCCAAACACGACATCGTCAAATGGGCGGTTGCGATCATGCTGCTCGATTTGTCCTGGCCCTATCTGCTCCGCTGGTTCGACCTGATTCCGGATAATGGCGATCCCGCAATATTTGCGATCCTGGTCATCCAGAACGCGATTTTCATGAGCTTCTTCATTTTGCGGATCGTTGCGATCACCTCGTTGACCGCCGATCTGACCGACGAGCACGAGGCTGAAACAGGCCTCAGGCAGGAGGGCGGATTCTTTTCCGTGCTGCAGTTCACCTCCAAGCTAGGTGCCGCCGTAGGACCGCTCTATGGCGGCTTCGCGCTCGATATGGTGGGCCTTAAAGAAGGCATGCGGCCGGGGTCGGTCGACCAATCGACGCTGGATTCTCTGGTCTGGATCGGTGCCGCCGGGATCGTTCCGCTGATGCTGATCGCTTTTTTCTTCACCTTCCGCTTCTCGATGACGGAAGAACGGTTGCTGCAAATTCAGGAACAGATTTCCCGGCAACGACGGCGCGAATAAAAAGGGGAGCGCAATCGCACTCCCCTCTCCAGATTTCGTCCGGATGTTCGCGACCTATTTTGCCGCGCCATCCTTGCTGCCTGCATCCGCGCTTTCGCCCGGTACCGGGAACCCACGCTTCTTCAGGATATATTTGACTTCTGGATCGCGGCCGCGGAATTTGCGATAGGCTTCCTTGCGGTCGGTTTCATTGGCGGTGCTCAGAATGATCGAGCGGAAGCGTTCCGCCGTGTCGGCATCCCAGTCATCGCCCGCTTCTTCAAACGCCGCCCAGGTGTCGGCATCCATCGTTTCGGACCAGAGATAGCTGTAATAGCCCGCCGAATAGGCGTCTGACGAGAACAGATGGTTGAACTGCGGCAGGCGGTGACGCATCACGATTTCCTCGGGCATGCCGATTTCGGTCAGCGTATCGCGCTCGAACGCGTCCGGGTCGGTGACCGGCGTGGTGCGATTGTGCAGCTTCATATCGACAATCGCGCTCGACAGATATTCGACCGTCGAAAAGCCTTCGTTGAAGGTTTTCGACTTGTTGATCTTGTCGACCAGCTCTTGCGGCATCGGCTCGCCGGTTTCGGCGTGTTTGGCGTAATTGTCGAGAATGTAACGCGTCAGCAGCCAATTCTCGTTCACCTGACTGGGATATTCGACAAAGTCACGCGGAGTGCCGCCGAGGCCGGGGTAGGTGATGTCATAGTTCAAATAGTGCAGCGCATGACCAAATTCGTGGAACAGGGTCGAGGCATCGTCGAGGCTGATCAGCGTTGGCTGTCCCTCGCCGCCCTTGACGAAATTATTATTGTTCGACGCCAGCACATAGCGGTTATCGCCACCGAGATCATATTGACTGCGATAGGTGGTCATCCAAGCGCCGGAACGTTTGCCTTCACGGGCATAATTGTCGAGATAGAACAGGCCGATCAACTTGTCGCCGCGCTTGACCTCGAAGGTCCGCACTTCGGGATCGAAGACGGGGACGCTGCCGGTGTTGTCGGTAAAGGTCATGCCGTAAAGCTTGCCCGCCGCATCGAACATCGCATCGACCATATTGTCGAGTTTGAAATAGGGTTTGATCTCCGATGCATCGAGGTCATATTTCGCCTTGCGGACCTTCTCGGCGTAGAAGCGATAATCCCACGGTGCGATGGTGATACCGGCGCCTTCAGCGTCGGCAACCGCCTGCATGTCGGCGACTTCTTCCTTGACCCGTCCGACGGCGGCCGGCCAGACCTTCATCATCAACTCCATCGCCGCTTCCGGTTCTTTGGCCATCGTGTCGGCCATCCGGTAATGGGCGTGGGTCTTGAAGCCGAGCAGCTTGGCGCGTTCGGCGCGCAACTTCAGGATTTTGGCGATCGTGGCATTTGTATCATTGGCATCACCGTTGTCGCCGCGGTTGATATAGGCGTTATAGACTTGCTCGCGCAGATCGCGGCGAGTCGAGTTTTGCTGGAAAGGCTGCATCACCGAACGGGTGTTTTTCAGCGCCCAGCCGGTTTTGCCCTGCGCTTCTGCGGCGGCCTTGATCGAGGCGACAAAGCTGTTCGGCAGACCCGCGAGATCGGCTTCGTCGGTCAGATAGATATAAGTTTCCTCATCCGCCAGAACCTTGTTCGAAAAATCGTTAAACGCTTTCGACAATTCGGTGTTGAGCGCGATCAGTTTTTCCTTCTGGGCACCTTTGAGCAAGGCACCGTCACGAACGAGCTGTTCGTAATTTCTTTCCACCAGGCGGAGCTGCTCGGCGTCGAGGCCAGCCGTCGCGCGGCGGTCATAAACCGCCTTGGTCTTTGCGAGCAGCTTCGGATCGAGGGTCAGCTCGTCGAAGAAAGCGGATACTTTCGGCAGCCACTCGCCCTGAATCTTGCGGACTTCTTCGTTGGACAGGTTGCTGGAGTGCACACCCCAGATAGCAAAAAGCTCGTTGGCGTCATTGCCCGCGAGTTCCATGGGAACGGTAAAATTTTCAAAGGTCGCTGGTTCGGGATTGTCGCGGATGGCAACAACCTCGGCCTTGACCTTGTCCATCGTGACCTGAAATGCTTGTGGAAAATCCGAGACCTTGACCTTGTCCCAGGCCGGCACGCCATCATAAGGTCCGCTCCATTGTTGCAGGATGCTGTTGTCGGTGGCCGCGCTCGGCGCAGATTGCTTTGCGCTCATGATGTTCAGTTCAGCTGTGGTCATTTTTTTCCCATGATGATCGGCCAGAGCGGGAGTCGCGGTCGCGCCGATAAGCGCGGCGCTGGAAACGCCCATAAAAAATTTACGGCTGGAAATCGTGAATCGCATTATTGTTTCTCCAAATATCAGACCGCTGTCGCGGGTCGCCCAAAAAAGCGCCTGCGGCGCTGTTGGGGATGGTCTACCCAAAGCGGAGCGGAAACGCAAAAAAGGTTGCGTTAGAAATCAATTATTAGACGAACGACCGTGACCTGTCGATGAACGGCATTGAAAAAACTGGCTATTTCGGACGCTCGGCCAACAATGCGCGTACCAGCGGCTGCAGATTTTCGTCGTAGCGAGCGAGCAGGACATGTTCTTCTGCCGTCTCGAAATGGCTGACCAGCTGGCGTCCGTTCCAGTAATGCAGTGCAATCGACGGGGGGTCGGCGACGATCATATTGCGCCCGTCGGGATTTTCGGGATCAATCGGATTGAGGTCCAGCGCGACTTGCGGCGCGGTCGAGGCACAGATCGCCAGGCTGATATCCCGCCACCAGGTCGAAATATTGCGGTGCAAGTGACCGGTGATCATGCCCTTGACGTTATAATGACCGGCCACCGTGTCGGCCAGCCGCGCGACCCAGGGTTCGTCGGGATGGGTGTTCATCCAGTCAATGCCGCTTTCCACCGGCGGGTGGTGCAGGATCAGGATCGTCGGCTTGTCGCTATTTTCCGAAAGCCTGTCGGCCAGCCATTTTGCCCGAACCTCGCAAAACGCGCCCCCGTGCCTGCCCTCTTCCAGCGTATCGAGAAACAGCAGCCGCAGCGCCGGAGTGTCGACCTCATATTGGATAAAACCGTCGACCGTGGGGACTTCTGGAAATTGCTTGCGGAACGGCGCCCGCAGATCGTGGTTGCCAAGACACATGTGGACCGGAAACGGCACCGCGGAAAGAGCGGTTTCGAGTCGCCGGTAGCTTGCCTGATCCCCGCGGTCGACCAGATCCCCGGTTGCCAGCAACAGATCGGGCTGCGGAGTCATATCGCAAATAGTCTTGATCGCCTGATCAAGCCGCTTGCGGTTGAATTCCGCCGGATTATCGGGATCGAATCCAAGATGAATATCCGTGATCTGCGCCATCAACACGGTCAATCTCCCCTGTTTCCCGTTGCCCTAGCGACCGGCAATCTGTTTCTCCGGCTTTACCTGCTTGTCTTTTTGCTGTTCCTTGATCAGCCAGGGTGCACCATCGTCGGCGTGATAATCATGGCACATTGCGCATGACGAAGGCACGTCGGATGTTTTCTGGAATTCCCCGCCATGACATTCGCGGCAGGTCTTGATTCCCGGCAGCAGCAGATCCTTGGCATCCTTGGACGTGGTCGCATTGTGACAGGTCGTACATTTTTCGTCATTATGCGCTTCATGGCTGAACCAGCCCTTTTGCATGTAGCGATCGGTCTGGGTCACCGGCTTGATGCCGTAGTCAACCCGACCGCGAGCCGTCGGCGGAGTAACGCCGTGACAGTCATAACAGGCCCCTCCGCGCGAGAAAACCTGGCTTATCGCCAGATTGGCGCGGCTTGGCCGGAACTGGACAGCGCGGGCATAGTCTCTGGCGACGCGGACTTCATTGCTGCCCCCTGGACGACGGCGGCTCATCCCGCCAAGATTGATCGGACGAGTGGGCCGCGTGGAACGATAATAGGCCCTGAGATCAGCCTGCACCATGGCGGGTTCGCCGTGCCGCAATGTCCTTACCGTACCGCCGATCTCGTCAAAGGCGAGACTGTGGCACATGCTGCAGTCTTGCTTCATGTCGACCGGTTCAAAGCGCACGCCCTTGGGATCTTGCGTGTGGCAATCCTTGCACGCGAGTGAGGATCCAAATCCGTAATCTTTCGACAGTCTCCGTCCCATTTGCGCAACGCCGCCGGTCCGTGACAGGTGCAAGTCGTGGGGAAATTTAAGGCCGTTATATTCTGTCGGCTTCTGATCGAGCGATATGCGTTTGCGTTCCGGATTTTCGCCGCCCGGCGATACCAGAACAGCCGGCCGGAACTGCGGATGTTCGATGCCGAAATCCGACGCGTTTTCGAGTTTTGTGTCGGTCAACCGTCCATCCATCCCGTTGTGGCAATCCGCGCAGAATTTTTGCGCAGTGGGTTGCATAGCACCGGCACCCTCATGCTCGCTGTGACATTCGACACACCTGCCCGGTGGCTTGTTGAAAGCGGATGCAAAAGCAGCGCCGATCCTCTCCAGCCCCTCCGGCCCGCCGCGCGCGGTCAGCAGTCGTGATTTGTCCGCATGGTCGTGCGCATCATCTTCATGACATGTAAGACATGTCTTGTCCTTAACCGTGACAAAGGCATCGACATGGCAGGCCTGACAGTCCTTTTCGAGCGCGTGATGCGCGCTGCTCAGCGCGCCGGACGACCACATCGTGTCGGCGTGGAACTGGTCGGGCCGTTCCTCGACACTGCGCCAGGTCGCCCAGGTATAGATCGGCCAGACAAGAAATGCGGCCAGCACCAGACCGATAAAACCCCAGGCGGTGAGCCGCTTGCCCGGTAGCAAGCCCTTGAGCGTGTAGAGCGTTGTTTCGCTGCGTATTTCTGCGGAATCCGACAAGGCCTCGACCCGCTTGACGGTCAGGACAATATCCTCGCCCTCTTCGCCTACAACAATTACGTGGCCGCCAAAGCCGAGCTCCGCACCGGATGACGGATCGACCGTGACGGAAATCCGTTGCTTGCCATCGAGCGTAAAATTCTGGCCCGAAGTGCTTTCGACGATAATCTGTCCATCATCGCGCTTGCTGATGACAGCATGATCCGGATTGACCGCAAGATCGGGAAGATGGATCGCGTTTTTGGTGCTGCGGCCGATGCCGATTTCATTCGTCGGGAACGGGTTAGACCGGATTATTTCCCGTCCGTCTGCGGTGGTTGCAATCTGGCGTACTATGAAGGTCATATTTGGCTCTCCATCCTACCAGTAGAAAAACACGCTGATGATATGCGCGGTCAGCGATGCGATCAGCGCGAAGGTCATCGGGACATGAACGAATAACCAGACCTGCAGCATGGCCTTGAGCTTCAGATGGCGCCGGACCCGGGCTAGGGTCGCCTCCTTTTTCTCGAGCAGCGCATCGACTTTGTCGAGCGGATCATCACCGCCCATTTTCGGCTGATAGGCGCGCTCGCGGCGCAGATCCGCCTGCGCCTGCCGCGTCGCGCAATCAGGATATTTGCCCGAAATCCGCTGGTAAAAACCACCGCCGAAGGGATCCTGTTCGAGCGACTGTAGCACCAGAGCGGCATGATCGGCCGACAAAGGCTGCGCCGATTCGTGTAACTGCCGGTCGAGCGAGCGCAGATTTTCGAGCATTTCTGTCTCGGTCATCTCGTCGCGATTGTAGGACAGCGCCTTGGGGATGGTCACGTAAAAATATATGCCGACGATGCCGGAGATGATAACGATCATCATGAACACGTAAGCCGCAGTATGAATATTCCAGCCAAGCTGGAAACCGGTATGCAGCGTGCCGATCACGATCAGGCTCAGTCCGAGATAGATGTGAGCAGAAGTCCAGGCCTTGAGCGACCATTGGCCAGAAGTCATCGCCCGCTTGCGGACCCCCAGCATGGTGAGCCAGAGAATGAGCAAGGCGCCAATGGTGCCGAGCGTATAACCGTACCAGCTGCCGCCATTGTGCCGCGGCGATACGTCGATGAAAATATAACTCACAATACAGATCAGCATGATGGCCGCCGAAATTTTCAGCCAGCGGAAACCGGCGTGCCGGAGAAAACCGTCGTGCATCACGACTTTCTTGCGGCCGGACTTGGCGGATATTGCCTGGCTCGCCATTATACCTCTTCCGATTCAAGCTTGGAAACGGTGAGAAACTCTTCCGGCGCCACGCGGATCGCCGCTCCGGTCGGGCAAGCACGGACACAGGCAGGACCGCCTTTGATGCCGGCGCACATATCGCATTTGATCGCCTTTTTCGGCTTCTCGACCGCCGGATCGCTATGGTCGGAAACCCATTTCTTGTCCGGCTCGCCCGGGCCGGGGCCAAAACCGAAGAGCAGCCAGTTTAAAATGCCCGGCTTCTCCGGCGGCACCTTGTCCATCCGGATCACGCCATAAGGGCAATAACGCTGGCAATTGCCGCAGCCGATGCAGGTGTCGTCGATGAACACCTCGCCGTCGGGGCCACGGTGAATGGCATCGGGCGGGCAGTCGGACATGCAATGCGGATGCTCGCAATGACGGCAGCTGGTCGGCACATGGAGATGCGCATAGGTGCGCCCTGCCTCGCGGTCGAGACGCGACAATCCTTCGTGACTGTCAGCGCAGGCTTTTTCACAATTGTCACAACCGACGCACAGATTCTCGTCGATCAGCAGCACGTCCGTGGCCTCGCCAATACCGTTGTCGACGAGGAAATTTGCGATCCCCGAATACATGTCGACGACGCCCGAGAAACTGTCCTTTTTCGCTTCGACAAAAGCGTTGATATCCTGCCGCGCGGCCATTTCCTGCTTCGCCTTGCGCATCAGATCGGGATGGGCGTCGAGCACTTTCTTGAACGCATCGCCCTTGATCTTGATCACTTCCGACTTGATTGCAGCCTTGACCGTCGCGGTACGATAGCCACCGGCGATCAGCGTCATTTCCCCGACATAGGAACCGGCTGGCAGATAGGACAGGAACACCGGCTTACCGCCAATCTGTTTCTCGACCACCATCGACCCGACGCGTATGACGTAAATGTCATTGCCTTCGGCGCCTTCCTCGATGATCGCCTCGCCGGCCCGGACATTGATAATCTCGCTGGACTCGACGACTTCGGCAATATCGTCCTTGGTCAGGCCGGAGCCGAACATCTGGAGCAATTGGCGCTCGGTTGATATCCGGGTGATCGCTTTTTTCGCGGCGGGCACCTGGCTCTGCAATTTCAGCGCTGCGTTGCGAGAGATTTCAATACAGATCGTATCTTCCGCCGCCCGGATGGTGGCCCCGCGCCGACGCCCCGAAATCAGACCAACCTCGCCGAAAATAGATCCTTCTGTAATCGGCACTGTGATCGACGGGTCATCAGCATCGACCTCCACTAGCACCGAACCCTGCGCGATCGCGAACAAGGACGATCCCGGCGCTGCGCGCTCAAAAATCACCTCACCCTTACGATAGAAGCGCGCGTTGCTGTCCAGCATGAACTCGCGCATCTGCAGCGGATTCATACCATCTAGAATAGCGATATTCTGATTGAGGAAATCGAGCCACTCGGCCACCGACCGCTTTCCCGGCAGGTCGCGGAATTTTGCTTCCAGTATCGGTTCGTCGGCAGGTTTTAGCTCGGTATTGCCGTTGATGAATTCGATGACGTCATGGCCCTGATTCATACAATGTTTGATCAGCGGATAACCGGCGAGCGCGCCAATTACGAAAATACCGGGCGTGGTGGTTTCGAAGACCGGTGACAATTTCGGGAAAGCAAGCCGGTCGTTGCTCGAAAACTCGATGCCGCATTCCTCGACAAAAGCGCGCGGCGGGGCAGAACCGATACGCGCGATAATCCGGTCACAGCGCACCTTTTCCTCTCCGTCACGCGTGTTGAAGGTGATATAGTCGGCCTCGACCGACGCGGTTTCCGTTTCGAGCCGGACGATCAGCTTGCCGGCGGCCTGATCGGCGATCAGCGCTTGCACATTGGCATCCTTGGCGGTTGCAAAATCAGCGCTCCGGTTGACGATCGTCACAGTATTGCCCTGCGCTGCGTCCTCCGCGAGTCCGCGCGCATTCTCAATCCCCGCATCGCCCGCACCAATCACGACAATATGCTCGTCGACATATTCACCGGGGTCATCCAGCTGATACTGGACATGCGGCAGGTCGCCGCCGGGACAACGCATGCGGTTGGGATTGCCCTGGGTCCCGATCCCCATCACTACCGTGTCGGCGATAATCTTGTCGCCATTGGTCATTTCGATTTCATAAGGCGGCGCGTAGCGCTGGATTTCTTTTTTCTGAACCGTGCCGTCGCGCTGGCGCATTTCAATGATATGGATACTGCCAGGGATTGCCTCGCCGGTGCCGCGAATTGCCTTCACTTCACTATTGTAGCGGACATTCACACCTTGGGCGGCAACCTGATCATCCCACGTACCGAGAATGGCCTCGCGCTTGCCTGCATCAAAATCCAAGTCCGAGCGCAGAACCAGCTGGCTCGGCGTCGCCATGACATGCTTGCCCTTCTGATATTTGTAGATGGTGTCGCAAAGATGGTCGGTTTTCTCGAGCAGCACATGCTTCAACTTCAGCTGCGCCGCGCGGCCAGCAGCGCTCATGCCCGCCGGTCCGGACCCGATAATGACTACTCGAAATTTATCCGCCACGCGCTTGCTTCCCCCCTCGTGCTGCCCCAACCAACGCACCCTCATACGTTATGTCGATCCGGTTCAGCTGTCTGTCCGGCTATAGCGCGACCCAAAAGATTGAACTTTGGCAGTATCTTACCAAAAAGCCCCTCCATTGCCAGTGCAAAATATCACAGCCATCTCAGCGCTTGTCAGGCAGCAAACGGCTCCGTATCTCTGCGCGGGAATATCGCGACATAAAATAGCTTGAGGATTGACCATGGCGAAATCAGCTTCTTCGATGAATATCAGCCGCATCGCTCTGATAATAGCGGCTTTACTGGCGCTGGGAGCGATTGCTGTGCAGGTCTATCGCAGCATGAACGATGGCTCCGGCGCAAACCCGGCTGTCGCCGGTAGCGGTAGCGAGACCGAGCAGGCGCCGAGCGTCGACGAAGTCATCGCCGGTCTCGAGAAAAAGCTGCAGGACAACCCCGACGACGCGGAAAGCTGGCGGATGCTGGGGTGGAGCTATTTCGAAACCGGCAAATTTGCCGAATCGGCGACGGCGATGAAACGCGCGACCACACTCGACCCTGACAATCCGGAATATTGGTCGATGCTCGGCGAAGCTCTGGTGATGGACAGCGATGGACAGCAAGTACCACCCGACGCCGCCTCCGCTTTCCGCAATGCGCTGAAACATGACAGCAAGGATCCGCGCGCGCGCTATTTTCTCGCCGTGCAGAAAGACATTTCTGGCGATCACAAGGGCGCGATCAATGACTGGTTCGCCTTGCTCGAGGACACGCCGGCCGACGCGCCCTATGCCAGCGATATTCGCCGCGTGATTGGCCAGGTGGCCGAGAATGAGGGCATTGATGTCGCTGCCCGTCTGGCGAAAGCCGCACCCGCTGCGCCGACCGGCGGCATCACCACTACCGGCCCGGCCACCGCCACCGCCGCGATCCCCGGTCCCAGCCGCCAACAAATGAAAGAGGCGGCAGCCCTCCCCCCCGGCCAGCAGGAAGCAATGATCGCCAATATGGTCGACGGGCTCGACAAAAGGCTGCAGGCCAATCCCAATGACGCCAACGGCTGGATCATGCTGATCCGCAGCCGCATGCAGCTGGGCCAGACGGTGCAGGCCAGGCAGGCAATGGAGCGCGGCCTGAAGGCGTTCAGGAATGACGGGGCGGAAGCGAAGCGGATCAGGGAGGCGGCGGCGGCATTGGGGGTTGGGGGGTAGTTTTTGGGCCTCCCTTGGTCTAGAATATTATTGTAGAAATAGACGCTGGGAGATCCCAGTTTACGGTGAGACAACCGACTGCTTTGTCAATCGCGGGCTCAATTCATCCGTACTTCCACTACCTAAACAGCGGCTCGCCGAAACTGCGTAATTTCCGGCTGTGCAGCGTCTCCGCCTCCGCCTCTTTCGCCAGCAGGTCGATCGCGCGCAGGCCGATGGCAAGGTGCTGGCCCACGCGTTCCTGGTAGAAGGCATCGGCCATGCCGGGCAACTTGATCTCGCCGTGCAACGGTTTGTCGGAAGCGCACAGCAGGG
>NZ_JBATHY010000095.1:0-3980 GCF_049667325.1 Parasphingorhabdus sp.
CGTACCGCCGTCTTCCCGCGCGCTCCGGTGACGGACCACCTTGGCCGGCACCCTGCGGGTACCGTTGCGAATGAACAGCAGATCGCTGCGCAGCGCCAGCGCCAGTCCCGATCCCGCCAGAGCGAGGCCAATCCAGAGGAAGAAGGTTTCGATGGCCTGGCGCTATCACAGCTTCGGGAGGCTGTTAAGTGGTGTTGTTTCCTCTTCCACAAGGGAGAAAGCTCATTCCTGCCGGCCTCTAATCCAGTCCGCACGCGAAACTTCCCACACCAGCGACGGACGGGTGGTACCATCATCGCGGTGGCTCAATATTTCTCCCATCCGCTGGAACCCGAGTCCGTCGAGCAAATGCGCGGTCCGGTGATTGTCGAGCGATGCGGTCTCGCAGATCAGGTCGAGACCCAGACGCTCGAACATCCAGTCGAAACTGAGCCGTGCCCCCCTGATGCCACGTCGTTGGCCCTGGCGATCGGGGTGGACCGCGCCGCCCAATTCTCCTGCTGCCCACTCGGGCCAGACGCAGATATCGGTATAGCCACCGATCTTGCCGTGATCGTCGAAGTTGAGGAATAACAGACCGGCGCCCGATTCGCGCTGCTTCTGGTGATCGGCGATGAATGTCCGTACCGCCTCGACGGTCAGCGGGCGCGGCAAGGTATAGATCGGGGCGTGGATCTGCGGGTCGCTCAGAAATGCATGGAAAATCCCGGCGTCATCCACCGTCGCGAGGCGGGACAGGGCGTTTTCGGTGGTGATCGACGTGGCCCTGCTGACTGCCTTGCGGATCGAGTCAGCTTTTTGGTCGGTGGCCCGGTGTCTAGTGACAGGGATGGTCGTCGTTGCGGTCATCAGGCTAGTTTACAATGTTTTTTTAGGGGATGCCATGGCCGACGATGTTCTGTTAAGCCAGAGCCATGAAAGAACATTTTGAACGCCACAAGCAGCCCTGGACCAGCGAAGAGATCCAGAAGCTTCACGCCTTTGCGAAAAAGGGCATGACCCTCAAAGCCATTGCCAAAGCGCTGACCCGCAGTGAGGAATCAATCCGGACACGGGCCAAGCTGGACAAGCTCAAAATCGCCAAAAAACGGTGAGTGTCGATCGGTAAGCAAACAGGAATGGATCGGCTTGGCGGTCGATGCGTCCCGATACACTGAAGACCCGTCAGCTAGGGGCTTTGAGGGACGTGCGCACGCCATGAATGCTCAGGTATATGCCTGTCGCGACAATTGCGACGAGATTTGAAATCATGAACGCGCCGGTGATGGCTTCATGTCCCAATAGCGGGATAAAATCCCGTGCGACGATGGCAATTGCGACAAATAACGAAGCGAACAGGCCCCAGCCCGCGATTATTCCGGGTATCAAGGCTGATCGGAGGAACAGATAGAAAAAGCCCGCCATGGCGGCGCTCGAAAAGACCAGGCCCAGGTGAAATGATGTATAGTTGGAGGTTGCTTGCAGGCCCGCTAGCAGCAGGCGTTGCGATTCACTGGCGATATTCTGATAGGCGGGATCACCGGCAATTTCAGCCGCATTCAAGGCAAATATCGCGCCAAGCAGGGAAAATATCGCTGCGGTCACGCTGACCAGCAGACTCCAGGCGGCCAATAGTTGACCCGATTTGCGGAGCAAAAGAAACAGGCCGAGGCTGACCAGCCCGTCCAGTGCGAAGGTGAAGGCCGCGATATAGGCCTTGGCCCGCAAACGCAGCTCGGCGTCCAGCATATTGCGAGCCGTAGCTTCAACATCGGCGGTAAGGTTGATGTCGATACCCTCGGCGATCAGAAACGCCGAAGCCAAGCCGACCACCAGCGTCGCCAACATCGACCAGCCAACCCATCGTCCCAGGGTTTTCGGATCTACATTTTCCACAGACTGCATTACATGACCTTCCGTTCAATTTGTGAGTGTATTATATACGCAATACACAGCTGTCAATCTCGTTGACAGCGCTCGCGCCCGGCGGACGCTGGCGGTGCTGGCCCAGATCCCCGCGAAGCCGGTCCCGGCCTTGCTCCTTAACCGCTCAATTAAATTGCCAATTGCAACTCTCCTGCGTCGATGGCATAACCTGTCAAAAGCTGGGAGAGTCGGCAATGGCTACACAAGTTGCGGAAAAGGGTGTCACCACGGGAGAATCGGTTGACGTATTGATCGTCGGCGCGGGGATATCGGGGATCGGGATGGCGGTGCATCTGCGCGACAAATGTCCTGGCAAAAGCTTTGCCATCGTCGAACGCCGCGATGATATTGGAGGAACATGGAACCTGTTCCAATATCCCGGCATCCGTTCCGACAGCGACATGCATACGCTGGGCTTCATCTTCGAACCCTGGACCGAGCAAAAGTCGATTGCCGACGGCCCCTCGATCATGAACTATCTCCACCGGATCAAGGCCAAGCATGATCTGGAAAAGCATATCCGTTTCGGCCACAAGGTGTTGGCCGCCAGCTGGTCGAGCGAGGATGCGCGCTGGACCGTAAAAGCCGAAAAATCCGACGGTAGCCTCGTCACCATGCACGCCAATTTCCTGTATATGGGCGCGGGCTATTATGACTATGACAATCCCTATGACGCACAGATAGAAGGCTTGCAGGATTTCCAGGGCGACGTTGTTCACCCGCAATTCTGGCCCAAGGATTTCGACTATACGGGCAAGAAGGTGGTGATCATCGGCAGCGGTGCGACCGCGGTGACAATCGTCCCGGTGCTGGCGGAAAAAGCCAGCCATGTGACGATGCTGCAGCGCACGCCGACCTGGTATGCCTCGGCGCCGTCAAAAGACTGGATTGCCAACAGTCTGCGCAAGATATTGCCGGATAAATGGGCGTACAAGATTACCCGCTGGAAGAATGTAAAGCTGCAGGACATCACATTCCGGATGGCGCGGGACAAGCCGGAGAAGGTGATTGCCAAGCTCGAAAAGCCGATGAAGAAGGATCTTGGCGACAAATATGTGAAGGAAGATTACACGCCGCCTTACGGCCCGTGGGAGCAGCGCTTGTGTCTGGTACCCGATGGCGACATGTTCAAGGCGGTTGCCGCGGGCAAGGCCGATCTCAAGACCGGCCATATCGATACGGTGACCAAGACCGGGATCAAGCTGAAGTCTGGCGAGACGCTTGATGCCGATATCATTGTCACCGCGACGGGTCTGAAGCTGGCGGTTGCCGGCAAGGTTTCGTTCGAAGTCGACGGCAAGCCGGTGCACTGGCCAGACCATTATTATTACAAGGGCTGCATGTTCTCCGACATTCCCAACCTCGCGATCGTGTTCGGCTATCTCAACGCCAGCTGGACGCTCAAGGCCGATATTGTGTCAGAATTTGCCTGTCGCGTGCTCAATCATATGGATGCGACATCGACGCGGATCGCCAATCCGGTTCTGAACGCGGAACTGGAACAGGAGGAACTGTTCGATTTCTCGTCCGGCTACATCCAGCGTTCGCTGTCCGAACTGCCACGCAACAGCACCGCGATGCCGTGGAAGCTCAACCAGGATTATCTGTTCGAGAAGAAGGTCTTGCTCAATGATCCGGTCGATGACGGTGTGATCCAGTTTTACGGTCCGAATTCGCAGCAGCCGGCGGCCGAAAGCGAGACAACCCTCGAGGCCGCAGAATAGTGCCGCTGATCTGGATTCGCGACCGGATATAGCTTGCCTCTGTTTAACCTTTTGTTGAACAGAATTCGCTAGGCTCTCCATCGAGGGGCTGACCATGAGCTATATGAATTCGCAATTTCGGACGGTGAAGCCGGCGCTGATCGAACAGCGCAAAGTATATCGCCATCCCGTCCAGATCCAGCGCGCCGCGATCCGGCAGCACGGCAAAACCGCCAAGGCTGGCGAACTGGTCGATGTTTCGATCTATGGCTGCCGGATTTCTTGCGATTCGCGATTTAAAGCCAGTTCCCGGATCTGGTTGCGTTTCGATGGCAGTAGCCCGATTCCGGCAACCATGATATGGTGCAAGGA
>NZ_JBATHY010000096.1:0-3768 GCF_049667325.1 Parasphingorhabdus sp.
TCCGAAAACTGGCACAGCTTTTGCGATGTTCGGCCCGAGATCGCCCAATTTGGTGCGTGCCGTCAGGCCTGTTTGGCCGGAAAACAAGATTGCGACAGGCAGATGCTGGTCAACATGAAGGAACCGAAAACCATGAAAGAAACCGTTGCTGGCTGGGAAATTGATGCGCTACTCGACGATCTGGAGGACGATATTGAAATATTGTCGCTCGATTGTTTCGACACCTTGATCTGGCGGAATGTCAATCGGCCAACGGACGTGTTTCACGATCTGGCTATTCCCGACTGCACCATGGAATTGCGCGTTCTGGCGGAGCAACGCGCGCGTAAGGCGCTGATACTCGACACGCAAAAGGACGATGTCACAATCTATGAAATATACGCAAACTTGTTTCGCGAAGCCGATCAAGAGCGGATTTCCAGCTGTATCGAAGAAGAGCTTTTGGCCGAAGCGCGCCACTGTTTTGCCTTTCAGCCGGTTTGTGATTTGATGACACGCGCGAAAGAGCGCGGGCTGAAAATCATCATTGTATCCGACACCTATTTACCGGAACCTTTTCTGCGCCGCTTGATCACGGACGCTGCAGGACCGGAAATTGCCGACAAGATCGACCGGATATTCTGTTCCTGCGAATATGGGATGGGCAAAGCGGGCGGCCTGTTCAAACCTGTAATCGCCGATCTCGGTATCTCGCCTGCCAAAATTCTGCATCTGGGCGATAATATCGAAGCCGATTTCAAGGCACCCCGACAGCTCGGCATTCACGGTGTCCATTTCGAACAATTTGACGAGGAGGCTTCGGAGCGCTTCAGACTGGAAGCTGTGGCCGCCACAATAGTCGAAAAAGATACGCGCAAGGAGTCTCCCGCCTTGCAGCCACATCGTGCCCAAATCTCGTTACGCCGAAGGGACGACGCCACTTTTCAATTCGGCCATGATGTTCTGGGGCCAATATTGCACGGATTTTCACGCTGGATTGCGGAAGAGTCGGAAAGACTGGAAACGCAGACCGGCAAAAAGCCCAAATTGCTGTTCCTGCTGCGTGACGGCTATTTGCCTGCCAAAGCCTTCGAGACCGCCTACCCCCAATTTGCCGACCAGATCAGCATGATCGAGCTCAGTCGCTTTACCGCCAATGCCGCCAGCTTCACCGACCGCGAAGCAATCCAGAAATTTCTGACGGCCGAAGCAACGAACAACAAAAAGGATGCCTATTCAAGCCAGAGGCAAGCGGCTTATTGCCGCCAGCTGCTGTTCCTGAAAAGCGAGATAGCGAAACTGTCCGCAATCAAGACGCCGCAATCCTTTATCCGGGAAGTTCTCAAACCGAAGAACGTCACGAAAATCGTCGCACGCGCCAAGACATTCCGCGCAGGATTGATCGCTCACCTCGGGGCGAATGGTGTCGAGCAGGACGATTCCGTCGTCTTTGTCGACCTGGGCTATAACGGTTCGGTCCAGAATGTGATCGAGCCGGTGCTCAATATGGAAATGGGACTTGAAATATCCGGGCGCTACCTGTTGCTGCGCGAATTGATGATAACCGGTCTCGACAAAAAGGGACTGGTTGATGTCCGGCATTATGACAATAGCGCGCTCAATGCGCTCTGTGAATCTATCGCCGTTCTCGAGCAGCTCTGCACTCAGTCGAACGGTTCCGTTCTGGGATATGACAAGACTGGCGAACCTCAGCGGGACACGGCTGATATCAAGGGCGTGCAAAGTGAAGAACGGGATAAAGCCCAGGCTGCCTGTTTGAATTATATCGAACAAATCGGCTGCGGGTGGGCGACGACACCGCGTTCATGGGACGGTGATTGCGCGCGCCAGATGACGGCTGCCTCGCTTTCCCGGCTGCTATTTCTGCCGGTCGAACGCGAAGTCGGCATTTTCGAGAATTTCCATCATGATGTCAATCTGGGCACCAAGGACACGCTCAAATTTATCGATACGGAATCGGCCGAACAGGGGATCAGACGCCGCGGACTATTCTATACCAAGAATATCAGCCGGATTTATCTGCCCGGCGAATTGAAGCAGCGCGGAATGGAAGCGCTGCTACCGCTGTTCACGGGCAACCGTTTCGGGCTTGATCTGCGTCAGAGCGATTTCCAGAGCGGCGCCATCAAAATTCCGGTCATGCTCGCCGATAGTCAGGAGAACTTACAGATTGAAATCGATGCCTACCCGACGAGCGACGGCTATTTTCAAGCCCTGATTCCGGCGGGGACGGGGCAGTATAATATCGCCATCATGCTTGGCCAGATTTGTAACTGGCTGCAGATAGAAGAAGTCAATTTTCAGGAAATTGATAGTTTCATGGCCCAGAAGATTGACGATGATTCGATCGCGGCGCACCCGGTTTTCGAAGCGATAACCGAAAATGCGCCGGGGCTCTATCGCTGCGCGCGGGAAGATGCCTTCATGTTCATTCCACCTCCCGCCACCGCGACCGATGAAATGCTGATGCTCAATTTCGTATTTCGACCGACACTGCTTAGCAAGTCCGCGCAAGCCAATATGAAGAAGGCTGCCTAGAGATGACTTTACTGATCCACTCGATGGCCGAGTTTTCCGATATCATATTAAACGCAATGGACCTTGCCGATGTTTCGCGGATAGCTGAAATCGGAGCCGAATATGGCGGCATGACCAGCATCCTCGCCGACTATGCAGAAGCCAATGACGGGCATCTGTTCAGTGTCGATCCCAATCCCAAGCAGGAATTTCTGGATTGGGTGAATGCCCGCAAAAGCGTCACCCATATCGCCAAGCCGAGCCTCGCCGCCTTTTCGAAGCTCAAGAATATCGACCTGTGGACGGTGGATGGCGACCATAATTGGTTCACCGTCTATCATGAACTGAAAGCGATAGAGGCGACCTGCGAGCGCGACAAGAAACCGCTGTTCGCGATCCTGCACGATGTCTGCTGGCCTGCCGGCCACCGGGATATGTATTATGCCCCCGATGCCATTCCCAAGGAATATCGCCACGATTATTGCATGGACGGCGGCGCCAAGCCGGGCCAGTCCGGATTGCTGCGCGAACAGGGCATGCGCGGCTTGGGCCATTTCGGCTGGGCCCTGCACGAGGGCGGAGAGCGCAACGGCGTGAAATGCGCGGTTGTCGATTTTATCAACGAAGCCGAAGCGGGCGGACATCAACTGGCCTATGCGGAGATTCCGGCGGTGTTCGGACTGGGTATCCTGTTCGACACAAATGCACCCTGGGCCGGCCCGCTCAGCGATCTCCTGATTCCCTATCATGACAATCCGCTGCTCGCGAAACTCGAGCAAAACCGCCTCGCCAACTATCTCACCGTACTGGACTGGCAGGATGGAGTAATCAACAGGCCGTAGAAATCACCAATTCGCGGCCGATGAAGGGACCACCCTGACAATCGGTTCTATGACCGCGAAATCATGCCGCCATCCAGAACCAGCGCCTGCCCGATCATCCATGATGAAGCGCGGGAGCACAGATAAAGCGCGGTTCCTGCGATATCTTCCGGCGCGCCCATCCGGCCGCGCGGAATTTGCGAAATCGCCATTTTTGTCATTTCGTCATTATCAACAATCTGTTTGGTCATATTGCTCGGGAAAAAGCCCGGGGCAATCGCGTTGACGTTGATATTGTGGCGGGCGAGATCGGTTGCCAGATGTTCGGTCAGATTGATCACGCCCGATTTGCTGGCGGTATAGGCATAGGTCGGCATGCCCGAATTCCTGATGCCGTTGATTGACGCGATATTGATAACGCGAGCGGGAT
>NZ_JBATHY010000097.1:0-5674 GCF_049667325.1 Parasphingorhabdus sp.
CTGGTCGACCGGTCCAACGGCGCGGCCCAGTTTGATGTTCCCTTCTACCCGCTGGTTTCACTGGATGTGCCGTCCTACACCGCCGATGAGCTACCGCCCGAACTGGCCTCCATTCCGGCGACCAAACCCGGTAGCCGGGCGGAGCCATCGCCCGCGTGAGCGCTTCCAATACCCTCAGACTTGGCGTCAATATCGACCATGTTGCGACAATCCGCAACGCGCGCGGCGGCGATCATCCCGAACCGGTTCGCGCAGCGCTGCTCGCGGCGGAAGCGGGCGCCGACGGGATTACCGCCCATTTGCGCGAAGACCGGCGCCATATCCGCGATGATGATCTGACGGTGTTGATGGACACGCTCTCCATTCCGCTCAATCTGGAAATGGCGGCAACCGACGAGATGCTGGCCATCGCGCTGCGCCACAAACCGCATGCTGCCTGCATCGTCCCGGAGAACCGCGAGGAGCGGACAACCGAAGGCGGGCTTGACGCAGCGGGCATGCACAACAAGCTCGCCGATTTTGTCGGACAGTTGAGAGAGGCAAAAATCCGCGTCAGCCTGTTTATCGAACCAGACCCGCGCCAGATCGAGGCCGCCATCCGCCTCGGTGCGCCGGTCGTCGAATTTCACACTGGCCGCTATGCAGAGCTTACCGGCGCCGAGCGCGAAATCGAGCTGCGCCGGATCAGCGATGCAGCGGCACTGGCCGCGAAAAACGGCATCGAATCCCATGCCGGGCATGGCCTCACTTTCGACAATGTCATCCCGATCGCCGCGATCCCGCAGCTCGTGGAGCTGAACATCGGCCATTTCCTGGTCGGTGAAGCGATTTTCAGCGGACTCGACGGCAGCATCCGCCAGATGCGCGCGCTGATGGATGACGCGCGGTGAGAATATTGGCGAATCTTTCCTCCCTGCAGCGTAGCGGCGGGGAGGTGGCGCCGAAGGCGACGGAGGGGCACCCCTCCACCACCCTTCGGGCGGTCCCCCTCCCCGTCTGCGACAGGGAGGAAAAAATATGATCATCGGTCTGGGCTCCGACCTCTGCAATATCGAGCGCATCCAGAATTCGCTCGACCGTTTTGGCGAGCGCTTCGAAATGCGCGTCTTCACCGAACTCGAACGCGCCAAGGCGGCGCGGCGGCCGCACACCATTGCCGGCACCTATGCCAAGCGCTTCGCCGCCAAGGAGGCTTATTCCAAGGCGGTCGGCACCGGTTTTCGGGCTGGCGTGTTCATGAAGGATATCGGCGTGATCAACGCCAAAAGCGGAGCGCCAACGCTCGCCCTGACCGGCGGCGCAAAAAAACGCCTCGACGCGCTGACACCGGCGGGATATGGGGTGACCGTTCATCTCACACTCACCGACGATCATCCATGGGCACAGGCATTCGTGATCATTGAAGCCCATCCGCTATAGGAAACGCGCTTCGCATGGACCAGGAAACCGAAGATAAAAATATGGCTATAGAAAATGCCGCTGGCGGCGGTTCCAAGGGAAAATCCGACAAGGAAAAGGTCGACTGGATCGGCGAGATCAAGAGCATAAGCTTGCTGTTGCTGGCCGTTCTCGCGTTCCACAGTCTGGTCGCCAAGCCCTTTTATATACCGTCGGTATCGATGATGCCCGGCCTGCTGGTCGGTGACCGGCTGATTGTCAGCAAATATGCCTATGGCTGGTCCTGGGTATCACCAACCTTCCATATATTGCCGCGCCTGGAAGGCAGGCTGTTCGGGAGCCTGCCGGAACGCGGCGATGTCGTGATCCTGACGCCGAAAGAACAGAGCAGCGACTATATCAAGCGGGTGGTCGGCCTGCCGGGCGACACGATTGAACTGCGTGGCGGTCAGGTGTTCCTCAACGGAGTCGGTGTGAATCAGGAGGTTCAACCCGATCTGCAGGTTCCGATCGACGCCAATACCCCGTGCGGTGGAAATGAATTTCCCGGAGCGCGCGGAACGGATGCCGCTGGCAATCCGGTTTGCCGCCTGCCCATCCTTCGCGAAACGCTACCCAATGGCGTGAGCTATGACATTATCGATCTCGGACCCCAATATACCGACGACGTCGCCCCGGTAGAAATCCCGGAAGGGCAAGTCTACCTGCTCGGTGACAACCGTGATCTCAGTGCCGACAGCCGGGTGGCCAGTCCACTCGGTCTGGGGGGAACCATTCCCTGGGAAAATATCGGCGGGCGGGCTGAATTTATCACTTTCTCGCTGGACGGGACCACTACGTTGAATCCTTTGAGTTGGTGGAATTCCTTCCGCAGCGGCCGGGCCGGAACCAGCCTGCGCCCCGGCAAGACATTAGTGACCACCAAATAAACGGGAGTCTAGAACCGCAGTCCCGCGGTTTCGTCGAGACCGGCCATGATATTGAGATTCTGCACCGCTGCACCCGAGGCGCCCTTGCCAAGATTGTCGAGCCGGGCAATCAGGCGAACATGATAGCCCTCAGCGTTGCCACAGACAAACAGCTCAAGCCGGTCTGTCGGGGCGTCATTCTCGCTGATCAGCAGCTCCGACAACTCCCCCCTGCCCTGAACCGAAACAATCCTGGAATCGGTGTAATAGGCAGTTAGCGCTTCTAATAATTGTTCCGCCCGCACCGGTCCCATTGCGCCGAGATGGAGCGGCACATCGACCAGCATCCCCCGAAACGCACGGATTACCGACGGCGCAAAAATGACATCATGGGCCAGGCCGCCATGGACCTTCATTTCCGGCATGTGCTTGTGATCAAGGGTTAGACCATAGCTGCGGAAACCGAGATCGGGTTCTGCCGCGAACCGTTCGATCAGCGCCTTGCCTCCTCCCGAATAGCCGGACACCGCATTCATCACATAGGGCCAGTCGGCGGGCAGCAGGCCACCCGCGATCAGCGGCGCAACCAGCGCCAGAAATCCGGTCGGATAGCAGCCAGGATTTGAAACAAAGCGAGCCGTCGCAATAGCATCGCGCTGGCCTTTGCGAAATTCGGCGAAGCCGTAGGTCCAACCATCGGCAACCCGATGCGCGGTTGACGCGTCTATGACCCGGGTCGATCTATTCTCGATGAGCGATACCGCCTCAACGGCTGCCTCGTCCGGCAGGCACAGAATGACAAAATCACTGTCGTTAATCGCCTCGCGCCGCGCATCGACGTCCTTGCGTTGTTCTTCCGGCAGTTGAACGAGCGAAAATTCGCTCCGGCCCGAGAGCCGCTCGGCAATCTCCAGTCCGGTTGTACCCACGGCGCCGTCAATGAAAACAGTCTGCGTCATGGCCGGCCTCAGGACAGCCGTTTGCGGGCCAATATCGATTGGTCCGATGTTTTGGCAAAGCGGGCAACCACATCTTTGAGCGGCTCGATGACCACTTGCATCCAGTGCGAATTGGCGTGAACAATCCGGTCCTTGTCAACCATGAAGCCGACATGGTTCGGGAAGAACACCAGATCGCCGCGCCGCAACTCCTCGTCTTCCGCGATATCTTCGCCCAGTGCCGCCAGCTGCTGGTCGCTGTCCCGCGGCGCTTCAACACCGGTCAGCATCAGGATCATCTGGACCAGGCCCGAACAATCGAGACCATCACCGCTCCGCCCGCCCCAGAGATAGGGAGCGCCAATCAGCTGTTCGGCCAGCGCCGCGGTGCCGTTGGTTCCGTCAAAAACAACCTTCGTGCCGATCGGCTGGACATGGCGGACATGGACAAATCCCTTGCCGCTTTTTAAAAAGGACCCGCATTCGCTGGGTTCGCCGCAGGCAATTCGCGCACCCATCGGCAGCCGCTTCATCACACCCGACTTGAAATCCGGTTCGATGAATATAAGCGCTGCGCGTGCGTAAATGAGATGGGTTGGCTGCGGCGTCTTTTTCTGATGTTGCAGCGCATGGACCGGAACATAGCCGACATAGCCGTCATTGCCGCAATAGCCCCATGCCCAGTCACCGGCGATATCCAGAACATGGAAATCTTCCCCGTGCAGCAATTCGGAAATCGCTTCATGATCCTTTCCGCTCTGCTTGCGGATCATCGCCTTTGGCGCGGAACAGCGCATCGGCATCGGCGCCGCATAATGCGGTGCAAACAACTTGCCGGCCAGCGCGACATCCGCGAGGTCGCCGCGATGCGCAGTGATCCGGGGATCGAAATCCTCTTCCGGACCGTGCAACACGAATTTCGCGTGCGCGCCCGTATCAGCAGCTTTCATATCCATGCGTTCAGAAATCCCATTTTCGGCCAAAAACCCCAGTGCCCTGCGGCCTATACGCCGAGTTGCAAAGCAATGACAATCGCGCCGCCCTTACCCGACCTGGGGCCGGTTAATCAAGCAGTGTCGCATATGACTAGCTGGCGTATCGATTATTCAAATAGCGCCAGCTCGCCCGCAGCCCCAGAGCTTCGCCACCTTTTGGTCGCCCCGGCTTGCTCGCCGGGCGCCATGCAAAAGTATCGAAATGCGCCCAGGGCACGGATTCCGGTGCAAATTTCTTCAGAAACAGAGCCGCTGTGATGCTGCCCGCGAAACCGCCGGAAGCACTGTTCACACAATCGGCAATCGGACTGTTCAACATCGCATCATAAGCCGGCCAGAGGGGCAATTGCCAAAGCGGATCGCTTTCTTCTTCGCCAGCTTGCAAAAGCCCTTCCGCCATCTGCCGGTTGTCACAGAACATGACCGGCAAGTCAGGCCCCAATGCGACCCGCGCCGCTCCGGTAAGCGTCGCAAAATCAATGATCAGCTCCGGCTCATCTTCGCCGGCTAGAGTCAGAGCATCGCCCAGTACCAGCCGTCCTTCGGCATCGGTATTGGTGATTTCGACGGTCAGCCCCTTTCGGCTGTGCAATATATCGCCCGGGCGCAGGGCATGGCCATCAACCGAATTCTCGACCGCCGGAACCAACAGGTGCAAGCGTACCGGAAGATTGGCCTCCATCACCATCCTGGCAAGAGCGATGGCATGGGCAGCGCCCCCCATATCCTTTTTCATCAGCATCATGCCGGCCGCGGATTTCATCGACAGTCCGCCGCTGTCAAAGGTCACGCCTTTGCCGATAATCGCGATTTTCGGATGATCGGTCTTGCCCCATTTCAACTCGAGCAGGCGCGGCGCATGGGCTCGCATAGCCGCCTTGCCGACTCCATGGATCATCGGGAAATGCTCTTCGAGCGTATCTCCGCGCGTCACCTTCAACTCGCCGCCATGCTTTTCGGACAGCTTGTCGACAATATCCTCGATCTTGTCCGGTCCCATATCTGCGGCCGGTGTGTTGACCATATCGCGCACCATTGCGGTTGCTTCTGCCTGACGCACGGCTTCATCGCGCTGGCCGATCGCATCGTTGACCAGCAGCACGCTCGGCCCCTGCCGGTTGGGAAGTTCCTTATAACGGTCAAATTCATGTTGCGGGATCAGCCAGCCGAACAGCGCACCCTTGGCGCTGGCCCCCTGCAGGCGATATTTGCCCTCGGGTAATTTGCCGCCCAGCTTGGCGAGCGACCAGGGATCGAGCTTTTCACGATCGAGCACACCGGCAACCACCGAAAAATCGCCGGCGATCGACTTGTCATCGCTCTTGCCGCCGATCGGTGGCAGCAGCAGATAGGAGTCGGGATTGGCGACGAAGCGATAGGCCGCCACTATCGCCCTGATGCTCTCGGGTTGCCCTTTCAGCCAGTCTTCGAAATT
>NZ_JBATHY010000098.1:0-1712 GCF_049667325.1 Parasphingorhabdus sp.
GAAGGCCGGCGCGCAGGCGACCCCGATTCGCTGATTTCCGACAATCGGGCGATCATGGCATGCTTTCCGTGGCAGCCCGAACATGCCGATTTGGACGAAATTGTCGCGCATGCATTGGCCTGGGAACGCAAACTCGTCGAAATTCGCGGAGAATAGCGCTGGTCGCTTGACTTTGGCGACTGTCGACCGTAATTGCCCTGCTCAACGCAGCATGGCTGCTTTCAAGAAATTCAGAAAATCAAGGCGTGGTACCAAAATGAAAGTCCGCAACTCTTTGAAGTCGCTTAAAAACCGTCACCGGGATTGCCGCGTCATCCGTCGTCGTGGTCGCACCTATGTGATCAACAAGACGAATCGCCGGTTCAAGGCACGCCAGGGCTAATTGCCTGTTTATGGCAGAAACCTCTGCCATTTCCAAAATTGACACCGTCATCTTCGATATCGGGAATGTCCTGTATCGCTGGGATTTGCGCTGTCTGTTCGCCAAGCTGATTGATGACCCGGAAGAGCTGGACTGGTTTCTTGCCCATGTCGTGACTCCGGAATGGCATTTTCAGCATGACGCCGGACGGCCCTTTGCCGACATGGTCGCGGAACGCAGTCGCGAGTTTCCGAACTATACCGATCACATCATAGCCTATTCCCGACGGTTCCGGGAAACCATCCCGGGACCGGTCGACGGCATGCTCGATTTGGTTCAGGCGCTGGCAAAACGCGGCGTCCCGTTATTTGCGATCAGCAATTTCGGCGCTGAATCCTGGGCACAATTTCGACCGACGGCGCCGATATTCGGGCTATTCTCGGATATTGTCATTTCCGGTGAAGAAAAGCTGATGAAACCGGACGCTGCCATTTTCGATCTGGCCCTGAAACGCTTTGACCGACGCGCCGACCGATGTCTGTTCATCGACGACCGGCTCGACAATATTGCAGCCGGTCAGACGCTTGGACTCGCCGGCCATCATTTCAAAAACGCAACGGCATTGAAAGCCGAGTTGGAGGCCTTGCGCCTGCTCTAGTCACGCTTGAGCTCGTCTCCGCTGAGACGGACGATATGCAGCAGATTGGTTGACCCCGGGGTACCGAAGGGCACGCCCGCACAGACAATCAGTCGCGATCCGGCCTCGGCCAGCTTGTGGCGCAGGGCCATCCGCTTGGCCTTGGCAATCATTTCCTCGAAATTGGTGACGTCGCGGGTGACCACGGCGTAGGCGCCCCATAAAAGGCCAACCCGCCGTGCGGTGTGGCGGTTTGGGGTGAGGACCAGCAGCGGCACCGAGGGACGTTCGCGCGCCATACGGCGGGCGGTCGAGCCGGAAGCCGTGTAGCAGACAATCGCCGATGTCTCGACAGTCCGGGCGATATTATAGCTCGCCGCCGCCAGGGCATCGGCGGTCGTCTCGTCGGGAACGGTTTCGGTGAAATGGACCCGGTCGACATAAGACGGATCATTTTCCACCTGCGCGGCAATCCGGTCCATCATGGTCGCTGCCTCGATCGGCCAGTCACCCACCGCTGATTCCGCCGACAGCATGATGGCATCAGCACCGTCATAAATCGCGGTTGCAACATCGGACACTTCGGCGCGGGTCGGGGTCGGCGACTTGATCATCGATTCGAGCATCTGGGTGGCGACGACGACCGGTCGCCCGAGCTTGCGTGCCGCTGCGACGATCTTTTTCTGCAGTGGCGGGACCTGTTCCGGTAACAGC
>NZ_JBATHY010000099.1:0-2363 GCF_049667325.1 Parasphingorhabdus sp.
CTTCGGAAACCGTCCGTATTGGACGCGGCGAAAATAGCGGAAGGACAGTGCACTATACCAACGTGGTCAAGACTGAACGGAATCTCGGCAGCTGGCGTGGCAGGCCGACGAAATTTACAATATCTCCGGAAAATCTCAAGATCAGCGGCGCCGACAAATATGCGATCATATTGCAGCGCCCCGGCGCAGGTCCAATTGTCTCGGCCAAGCTGCTCGATATCTGAGATGCGATAAAATCAAGCTGGCATTCAGGTGAATAGGCGCTAAAGATTCCCCCGGTTCGAGGGAGAATGTGGCGTGAGTGAGCAAGCAGCAGTTTTGGGATGGCGCGGATATCTTCCCGCCGGAGTGCGTCCGTATAGCGAAGCGGCTCCTTTGGCGGCGCTTTTTCTGGGTATCTCTTCGGCGCTTCCGCTGACCATGATTGCCGCGACCTTGACGACCCGTCTGGCGCAGGCGGGAATCGAGAAATCGACCGTCACCGCCTTTGCGTTGACCTTTCTTGCCTATAATTTCAAATGGCTCTGGGCGCCGATTATCGACGTGGTGAAATTGCCGCTGATCGGCCGCGTTGGACAAAGATTGTCCTGGCTGATTGTTACGGCGGTTCTGGCGATGGCAGCGATCATCTATCTCGGCTCGCTTGATCCGGCCAAGGATATCGCCGCCGTTGCGGTTGCCGCGATCATGGTCGGGATAGCAGGGGCAACATTCGACGTTGTTATTGATGCCTATCGGATCGAATTGCTCGAACCCGAACAGCTGGGCGTCGGTTCCGGCATGTCACAATATGGCTGGCGGATCGGTGCGGCAACGGCTGGCGCGGTGGCGCTTGTCGTCGCAGCACGGACCAACTGGTCGATTGCTTATTATGTCTGTTCGCTCTTTGCCTTATTTGCCGTCATCGTCGGCCTGATCATGCGCGAACCGGCCCGGCGGCAGGAACCGATGGCGCTCAAAGGTCCACTGGAAGCGGCAAAAGCCTATGTCAGTCCGCTGGTCGAGTTTTTCAAACGCTCGGGCGCGCTGATCGTTTTATTGTTCGTTCTGGTTCACAAAATCGGCGACACATTGGCCAATCTGACCTTTCGATTATTGTTCGAAGACCTTGGCTTCACCAATGACGAGATTGCATTTTACGATGTCAGTTTGGGCTTCTTTGCCTTTCTGATCGGCATTTTCATTGGCGGCATGGTCTATTCTCGACTGGGCATGAAAAAGGCGGTCATGCTGAGCCTGATCCTGATGGCGGTCAGCAACCTGTCTTTTGCCGCCCTCGCGGCGGCTGGCCACAGCAACTGGGGCATGGCCGGAGCGATCGGCTTTGAAAATTTCGCCAGCGGTGTGGGCGGTGTTGCAGTAGTCGCTTACCTGTCAGCGTTGTGCAATCTGCAGTTTACGGGCACGCAATTTGCCCTGCTATCAGCGGCGGCAAGTATATTGGGCCGATTCCTGACCGGCACCACGGCTGGTTCGCTGATCGAGGGCATGGGCTATGTGAACTTCTATCTGCTCACCACTTTGGCAGCCTTGCCCGGCGTCGTCATGTTCTGGCTGATGATCCGCTGGGGCTTGGTTGACAAGTCTCTGGGTACGGCGGGATCGGTACACGCGGATGAAACGCCGGACTAATCCGGTATTTGCTCATTTGCTCTCAGAACTTCACCGGCAAGGTAGAGCGAGCCTGCAATCAACACGGTCTTGCCCGGTCCCAGGGCGAGTGAACCAAGCGCCGCGCTGATATCGCTCGCCTCTTTCATCGGCGCATCTACTTCCGGAAAGTCCGCCACCCCGTGAGATTCATGGCCGGGAACCGGGATCACCGTCAGGCAGGCCAGCTTCTCTTTTAGCGGCGCAACCAGAGCGGCGGGATCCTTGTTCGACAACATCCCGATCACCAGATCGATCGATCCCGCTTCATAGTCCGCGAAATATTTGGCAAGCGCCAGTCCGGCACTGACATTATGACCACCATCGACCCAGACTTCGGCATCGCCCGGCAGCAGATGGGTCACCGGCCCGGCAATCAGGAAATGCATCCGGCCCGGCCATTGCGCCCAGCCCATCGCCGCCTTGAGTGCGGCGTCGGAAATGGTGAGCGCATTCTGATGGCGCAACATGGCGATGGCGAGCGCGGCATTGTCCGCCTGATGCGCGCCGACAAGAGCGGGTAGCGGCAGATTAAGTTTTCCGGCTTTGTCCCTGTAGTGAAGCTGGCCTTCGTAAATCGCGGCATCCCATTCGCCGCCGCGTGGAAAATGCTGCACCCCGGTTGCTGCAGCATGATCGCCGATAACCTGCAGCATTTCTGCAGCATATTTTTGCGTCAGTATCGGCGCCCCCCTTTTTGCAATACCCGCTTT
>NZ_JBATHY010000100.1:0-19906 GCF_049667325.1 Parasphingorhabdus sp.
ATCACGCTGCCCGGGCGGCATATCATCAATCTTGGCGTGCTGTTGGCGATCATCGGACTGACTGCCTATTTTGCGATTGCACCGACCATCGGCACAGGACCGATATTCTGGGCGATCGTGGCGCTGAGCTTTCTGATTGGCTTCCTGCTGATCATTCCTATCGGCGGTGCGGATATGCCTGTCGTGATATCGATGCTGAACAGCTATTCCGGCTGGGCGGCGGCGGCGATGGGCTTTACGCTTGGCAACACCGCGATGATCATTACCGGCGCGCTAGTCGGTTCGTCGGGTGCAATCCTGTCCTATATCATGTGCAAGGCGATGAATCGCAGCTTCATCAGTGTGATCGCCGGCGGTTTTGGCGCGGACAGCGGGCCGAGTGACGGCGCGGCCCAGATCGACCGGCCGTGGAAACGCGGTTCGGCCGAGGATGCCGCCTATATGATGAAGCAGGCCGAAAGCGTGATCATCATTCCCGGCTATGGCATGGCGGTGGCGCAGGCCCAGCATGCCTTGCGTGAGATGGGCGATATGCTGAAAGAGGAAGGCGTCAGCGTCAAATATGCAATTCACCCGGTGGCGGGCCGGATGCCGGGCCATATGAATGTGCTGCTCGCCGAGGCCAATGTGCCTTATGACGAGGTTTTCGAGCTGGAAGATATCAACAGCGAATTTGCCCAGGCTGATGTCGCTTTCATCATTGGCGCGAATGACGTGGTCAACCCGGCGGCAAAAACCGACAAGGGGTCGCCGATTTACGGCATGCCGGTGTTCGATGTCGAAAAGGCCAAGACGATATTCTTCATCAAGCGTTCGATGGGCGGTGTCGGCTATGCCGGGGTCGACAACGAGGTCTTTTATATGGACCAGACGATGATGCTGCTTTCCGATGCGAAGAAAATGTGCGAGGAAATAGTCAAGGCGCTCTAGACGCTATACTCGTATATTTCAGGGATTTATAATTCAATGCGGAAAATTGGCCTGATTGGCGGGATGAGCTGGGTATCGACCGCCAGCTATTACACGCGGATCAACAGAATCGTGCAAAAACGGCTTGGCGGGTTTTCCAGTCCACACATGCTGATCGAAAGCGTTAATTTTAGCGAATATGCGCGGCTGCAGTCGGATGATGACTGGGATGCGGCAGCCGGCCTGATGACCCGGTCGGCGAAGCGGCTGGAAAATAGCGGTGCGACGGCGGTGCTGATCTGCTCCAATGCAATGCATAAAATCTATGACCGGGTACAGCCCGAAGTGGGCGTACCGATCCTGCATATTGCCGATTGTGTCGGCGACAAGATGGTTGCCGACGGCATCAAATCGGCGACATTGGTCGGGACTCGCAACGTGATGACCGAAGGCTTTTATCGCAAGCGGCTGGTTGGCAAGGGCATTACACTCTCACCGCCAGATGAAGAGCGAGTCGAGGAGATCGACCGGATCATCTACGAGGAGCTGATGTTCAGCCAGGTCAAGCGCGAATCCGAACGGACGATGAAAACCTATATTACCAACATCGCGAAGGAAGAGATCGAAGCGGTGGTGCTGGGATGTACCGAGCTGGATCTGATTGTCGATACGAAGGCGAATATCCTGCCAATCTACGACAGTACCGAAATTCACGCCGATGCTGCGATAGAATGGATATTGGCAGACGCTTAGCTGCCGGCTTCGTCAAATTTACTGACATGAATGTCAATGCTCTTGGCATCGACCGGTTTTTGCGGCATTATCTCTTGTTCCCGAAGGAGAGAGATATGATCCGCAGCTTACTGGTCGCCACCGCGCTTTGCTTGAGCGCACCGACACTCGCAAAAACCGTCACCGTCGCACCGGGCGCCGATGCCCAGGAACGGATTCAGGAAGCCTTGATTCTGGCCGAACCCGGCGATGTGGTGCAGCTGGGCGCGGGCCGGTTTGATCTCGTCGATGGTCTCTCGCTCGACGTGGACAATGTGACCGTTCGCGGAGCCGGCATGGACCAGACGGTGCTCAATTTCGCCGGGCAACTGGGCGCGGGCGAAGGCCTGCTGGTAACATCGGACAATGTCGTCCTGCGCGATTTCGCGATCGAGGACAGCAAGGGCGACGGCATCAAGTCCAAGGGCGCGGACAATATCGTCTATTACAAGCTTAGGGTCGAGTGGACCCGAGGACCGCATCCGGAAAATGGCGCCTATGCGATCTATCCGGTCGAAAGCACCAATGTGCTGGTCGACAGCGTGACCACGATCGGTTCTTCGGATGCCGGGATTTATGTCGGCCAGTCGGAGAATATCATTGTCCGCAATAGCGTGGCCAAGTTCAACGTCGCCGGGATAGAAATCGAAAACAGCATCGGGGCGGATGTCTATAATAATATCGCGGTCAACAATACCGGCGGGATACTGGTGTTCGATCTTCCCAATATTCCCAAACAGGGTGGCCGCAATGTCCGAGTGTTCGACAATATCGTGGTCGACAACAACACCCCCAACTTTGCCCCCGCGGGCAATATCGTAGCGGATGTGCCCACCGGTATGGGGATCATGGTGATGTCGCATTACGAGGTAGAGGTGTTTGAAAACAAGCTCGCCGAAAACGGCACCGGCAATATATTGATCGTCTCCTACAGCAAAGGTCAGGATGATCCCAACTACAACCCGAAACCGATCGGCGTGCGGGTTTTTGAAAACCAGCACGGCCGGGCCGGCTACAAGCCGGCCTTTGCCGGAGGGGATATGCTGAAATCCGCCTTTGGTGGCGCGATTCCGCCGATTATCGAGGATGGCACGGGTGAAAATATCCTGATCGGCGACGACGTGGCGATCCTGACGCTGGGCCTGACAACGCCTGGCCAGCCGCTCACCGAAGCCAGGCCGGCGCTGTCGGAGGGCGCAACCGAGCCGTTTGATGGCCGGCAGCTCAAACCGATCACCTTGCCGCAGGCGATGGAAGACGCGGTCAGGTAATGCGCTGGCTGGCTTCTGCCTGTGCGATTGTTCTGCTGGCTTTGCCGGCGGGTGCCCACGAGCCAGCGGGCGTTGCGGATGCGGTTATCCTGTCCGACACTCTGCCGCGGAGCCTGTCAGACTATCGCTTTTTCAAGGATGGAGCAGGGTGGCAACCCAATGACCGGGTTGTGCCTTATCAGCTGAATATGCCGCTGTTCACAGATTATGCGGAGAAATACCGGTTCATCTATGTGCCGGAGGGGCGGCAAGCGCAGACAAATGGCGACGGACTGCTCGACTTTCCGGTGGGATCGGCTTTGATCAAGAGCTTTGGCTACGAGCTGAATGGCAAGCCGCGCCTGCTCGAGACCCGGGTGCTGCTGCACCGTGCCGACGGCTGGCTCGCCTTGCCCTATGTCTGGAATGAAGAGCAGACCGAGGCGAAGCTAAAGGTCGCGGGGGCCCGTATCGCGGTGACCTTTACCGACCCGTCGGGCAAGGAGCGATCGATCAACTACGGCGTGCCCAACAAGAACCAGTGCAAGGAGTGCCACGCGCTATCCGATGCGGTGGTGCCGATCGGACCCAAGGCCCGCAATCTAACGCATGACGGTCAGCTAGCGGATTTCGCGCGGCTCGGCTTGATCGACAAGAGTCCGAAGGTCGAATATGCCGTACCATCGTGGGGAGAGACCAGTGCCTCGCTCAACGATCGCGCGCGCGGCTATATGGATGTCAATTGCGCCCATTGTCATAACATTAAGGGATCAGCCAGCAACTCCGGCCTGTTTCTGACCTATGAGGAGAAAATGCCGGTCCGCCTCGGTATCAACAAACGGCCGGTTGCGGCAGGGCGGGGCAGCGGCACCCATGATTTCGACATCGCCCCCGGTAACCCGGACGGCAGCATCATGATCTACCGCCTGAACAGCCTCGATCCGGGAATTTCCATGCCGGAAGTGGGCAGGTCAATTGTACATGACGAGGGCGTGGCGCTGCTCAGCCAGTGGATTGCGGAGATGGAGTAAGGAAGATTTATTGTCTGAGGTAAAATAAAACCCTATTTCGCCCGGGTCCAGTTCTGTCCCTGGCAGAAAAACGCGACGCAGCCCTTCATCTTGAGACTGTTGGTCGAGTTCAAATTGACTTCTGAACGGTAAGTTTTCCCCGTCTTCGGATCATAGACCTTGCCGCGCCAGATATCACCGTCGGGTTTGAACCCGGTCAAAATCGCCATGCCGAGCAGCGTCCGGTTGCGCAGGCTTTTGTTGGGATTGTGGATATCCTTTTGCCCGACACCGTTCGGCGGGGTCACCAGATATTTGTGAATCCGTCCGCAAACACTCGCGCCACATTGGGAAATCTTGACGATGGCGTCGCGGTCCTGGGTCACCCATTCGCCGACGATTGAGTCTGCGGCAAAGGCAGGTGTAGCTGTGGTCAGTGCTGCTATAGCGGCCAGTTTTAGACAGATTGCAGACTTGGTCATCAATTTCCCCTGCGTGTGAATAAGCTCATATATCTTGTATCTTTGCGTCTAAGTCGGGCCTGGTTACAGCAGGCTGAACACGGCGAAACAAAACGCCTTTTTCTGCCCATAATATTAACAACAAGGATGCGGTTCCGCAAATCACAAATCCGGTTACCAGCGGCAAGGTGGTACCGTCAAATTGCAGTCCAATCGCGCCGCCAATCGCTGCCGATAACCCGCTTCGTGCAAAATTCTGGAAAGAGGATGCAACGCCGGCAACCTTGCCGAATGGCTGCATTGCAATTGAACTGAAATTGGCACCCGTCAGGCCTACCATGCCCATGGCCGGAGCGAGTAACGCGACGAATATCGGCAATGTAAGGTGCCCGGAATATGTGACAGCCAAGTGGATGAGCGAGATAATAATGAAGGTGATTAACGCCCATTGGGAGACTCGCCGAGCGCCGAAGCGCATCACGATACGGCTGTTGACAAAATTCCCCAAAGACATCGCACCTGCATTCAGGGCAAAAATATAGACGAAAATATCACCAGCGTTGAACGTATCAAAAAAGATCTGCTGGGCCGATGCGATAAAGGCAAATAATGGCCCAAACATGAGCCCGCTGGCCATCACATGGCCGAAAGCATTGCGATGAAAAATGACCGAACGCCACGCAGTGGTCACCGCCTTATATTCAATCGGCGTGACATTTTCGGGCCGCAATGTTTCAGGCAACCGAAGCATCACCCACGTCAGGATCGCCAACCCGATCGTCGATAATACCAGAAAAATGACATGCCACTCGGCGAAGAACAGCACGATCTGCCCCAATATCGGTGCGGTAATCGGCACGATCATGAACACCATCATGATCGTCGACATATTGCGGGCCATGTCGTCGCCTTCATAGCGATCACGGATGATGCTGTTGACCAGTACGCCCATCGCCGCCGACGCCAGCCCCTGAATAAATCGTGCGATCAGCAGCAACTGGAAATCCGATGTGAAGGCGCAGATGACACCTACGACAGCATAGATCGAAATCGTCACTGCCAATATAGGTTTGCGCCCATAGCGGTCCGCAAGTGACCCATAGACAATCGACCCGATCGCCATGCCGTAAATATAGGATGTGATGATCCACTGCCGGTCGTTGGGATTGGCGAGGCCAAGGTCATCCGAGATTAATCCCAGTGCGGGCAGCATGATGTCGATTGCCAGCGCATTGAGCGACATCAGGCTCGCCATCATGATGATGAGCTCGGTGCGACCGATAGGGAAGGGCATGATAGACTTTTGCACCGGCGGCCTATGGCAAGATAAGGCGGGTGTGGCTATACGTTATATTGATAGTTCAAGGGGCGGATACATGGCGCGGAATATTGTGATTTTTATTGCGGGCCTGACCATCATGACCTGGCTGTCACCAGCCGTTCGTGCCGCAAGTGATGAAGTTCCACCCTCCTGTCTTGCCGCTTTTGGGGATGTCTGGGGGGAAGCTGAAGCCGCTGTTTCCAAACAATATATAGACGGCTCCATGTTGAAAACGCCGGCTGATTTTATGCGAGAGACCCATGCCCTCAGGCGCGGCCTGAAGATCATAAAGGGCGGTGATTTTAGCGGATGGGATTTTTCGCAAATCCCTCTTGGCAACGTCTGTTTTTACGAGAGCGAACTTACGGGATCGAGTTTTTCCGGTGCCACGTCATCGGGGATAGGATTCATCAATTCCAACCTTAGCGAGAGCAATTTGAGTCACGTCCGAATGCCCAAAATATTGCTCCGCAATGCGAATCTCACCAACGTCGCGGCACAGAATGCGGATTTCAGCGGCGGTCATTTCGATGGCGGCTGGTTCGAAGGCAGTGTCGAAGGCTGGAACATCGACGGCGCCGATATGACCGGATTTGTCTTCGATTGCGGAATTACCGTGCCCGATGGCTGTCCGGTCTATCAGGGCGGGGCCGCGATCAGCGCCAAGGGAACGGATTTTACCCGTGCCACGTTGCACAGTTTCCGCCTTCACAATATCATATTGTCGGGCGCGATATTGGACCAGACGATTGTTGGTCCCGCTCAATTGCCCGATTTGGCAAAGGCCGCATTTCGCGGGGACATCGTCCTGCGCGGCGGTGGCAGCGATGTGCGCCTAACCGCCGATGAAGCGCAAAAATTAATTGCCGAAAACACCAGACAAAGAGCGGTTGAGGCTAATCCATCTTTTGACTGTGCCAAAGCAGCGACCAAGGTCGAACTGGAGATTTGCGGTGAATATGCCAGTGATCTGCGCTCCGCAGACCGCGATATTGCCGCCCTGTACCAGCGCGCGAAGGGGGTCGATTCTGGCGTGAAGGCAAGCCAGCGGGCCTGGCTGAAACAGCGCAACCTTTGTGGAAAGGTCGAATATCCGGCGGACTGCATCCGCGAAAGCTACAGCCTCCGCAAGGGCCAGTTGCTGGGCCTGTCGGGCGAACGTCAATGGCTGGCCCGGGGAGAGGCGGCCTTGTTCATCGATGATCTGCTGCCGCTCCCCGCCAGCTCTATCGGGCCTGAGCTGTTCGCCAAAATCACACCCGCTCTCGTCGGGGCTTCGATGACCGAGATATTGATCGGGCGCGGGCAGGATGGGCTTTACGCGATCAAGGGTAGCGCGGTGGGTGCCAATGCCCATTTGTGCAGTATCGACGCTTCGCAGCTCCATTTCGACCAGGCATCGGGCTGGTATGTCCCGGTTTCCGAAGGCGCAGCGATCCCGATTTTCCGGATATTGGACGACCGGCTGGAAATATTTGCCAGTGGCCGGCCGGATTATGAAAAATATCCCGAGGCATCCGACTTTATGGGTTGCGGGATGCGCGCCAGTCTCGGGGAGACGGTCCGTATCAATGTCAGTGACGAGCTGATGGAAAGCTATCGAAAATCACTGAACGAAGAAATGTAGTCGCTCCCCAAGCGGGTAAACAGGCGCTAGACTGACCCGATGTCCGATTCCACTCCTGATCTGCTCCAGCGCAAGATCATCCATATCGACATGGATGCCTTTTTCGCCAGCGTCGAGCAGCGCGACTTTCCCGAATTGCGCGGCAAGCCGGTGGCGGTGGGCGGTTCTTCCAGGCGCGGCGTTGTCGCAGCGGCATCCTATGAAGCGCGCGAATTTGGAGTGAGATCGGCCATGGCTTCGGTCACCGCCAAGCGCCGCTGCCCCGACCTGATTTTCGTCAAACACAGGTTCGAGGTCTACCGCGAAGTGTCCCGGCAGATTCGCGCGATTTTTCGCATGCATAGCGATCTGGTTGAACCGCTGTCATTGGATGAAGCCTATATCGACGTCACCGAAGACAAGATGGGGATCGGCAACGCGACCCGGATTGCCGAGATGATCCGTGCCGAGATCAGGAAACAAACCGGCCTCACGGCCAGCGCCGGGGTCAGCTATAATAAATTTATCGCCAAGATCGCTTCCGACCAGAACAAGCCCGACGGCATCTGCGTGATCAAACCGCATCAGGGGGCGGATTTTGTCGCCGGGCTGCCGGTGCGGCGCTTCTATGGTGTCGGCCCGAAAACGGCGGAGCGGATGGCAAAGCTTGATATCCACACCGGCGCCGATCTGCGCGCGCAATCGCAAGCTTTTCTCAGCCAGCATTTCGGCAAGTCGGCGGGTTATCTGTTTCGCGCATCGCGCGGCGTTGATCATCGCGAAGTGCGATCCAACCGGATCCGCAAGTCGGTCGGTGGCGAGCGGACCTATGGCGATGATCTGGTCACCGACAATGACATGCACGACGCGTTCGAGAATATCATCGATATCGTCTGGAACAGTATCGAGAAATGCGAGGCGCGCGGGCGGACGGTGACTCTCAAGGCAAAATATGCCGATTTTCGTCAGGTGACGCGGTCGAAATCAATCGATCACTATGTTGCGGGCAAGGACGAATTTGCGAGTATCGGTCGCGAGTTGCTGGCCAGCATCATGCCGGTGGAAAATGGCGTCCGCCTGCTCGGGCTGACGCTCGCCAATCTCGAAGGCGCGGGAGAGGTGGATGGATCATCCGTCTCTCCCGAGATTAGCGACATGCAGCCAGCGTTCGACTTTTAGTCTCCGCCGGCGTGCCTGTGCGCCGCACTATGGCGCTAGAATTTAATACCGGCCTCGACGCCCCAGATCCGCGGCTCGTTGACGAAGCCAGTCAGGTTGTTGAAGTCGATTGCGCCCACCGCTGATTCATCATTGGTAATGTTGCGGACAAATCCGGCGAAGTCGAACCGATCGGTCTGAAAACCGATGCGCAGGCCGCCTTCGAGCTGGCGCCGGTCCTGGAATTCGATCGAGTCATAGAGGAAGAAGTTAATCTTGGAACGATAGGCCCAGTCGGTAAACGCATAGACCTCGCCATCACCGACCGGAACGCCGTAGCGGGCCGAGACATTGGCAATCCAGCGCGGGCTTTGCGGCAGGCTGTTGCCGTCGATATTGACGATCGCGGCCGAGAATGGCGCCGCGGGTGTCACGATCGGATCGAGCGGTGTACAGAGTGAAACGTTCGGGAAAGTGTCAACCCGGGTTGCGCCACAAGCCGCTGTAGTCAGACCGGTGTCGCGAATTTCTGTATGGTTGTAGCTGAGGCTGGCGGTGAACAGCAATTCCGGGATCGGCTTCAATTCAGCGTCCATTTCGATGCCGTAGCCGCGCACGCTGTCGGCGTTGATCAGCCGGTTGGCGTTGATGCCACCACCCACTGCGGTCAACTGGGCGTTGTCCAGATCATAGTAGAAGCCGTTGAGGTTGAACCGGCCGCGGCCGTCGAAGAAGGTGGTTTTTACACCCGCTTCATAAGACAGGATGGTTTCCGACTGGCCAACGGTGACACCGTCTTCCAAAGGCGTAGCGGTTGCCGGCGGGAACAGGATGCGACCCTGGATGCTCGGCGCGCGATAGCCTTTGGCGACGCGGGCATAGAGATTGACGTCCTCGGTCGCCTTGTAGCTGAGGCTGGCATCCCAGGTGATATTGTCATCCGAAACCGAGCGGGACACGTTACCCAGCGGGTTTTGCAGGAATCCCGGAAATTGCGTGTCCTGTGTGCGGGCGACGAAATAGTCGCGTTCGTCGTTGTTGTAGCGGATACCGCCGGTGATGCTGAACTGGTCGGTCAGCGCATAGGTCAACGAACCGAACAGGCCGAACGCCTCGCTGTCCTGGCGCTGGCTGACCAATATGTTGATCCCGCCGGGCGCGTTGAACGGATCGCCGAGGGTCGAGTAATTTTCGCTGACAATGCGCAGCCGCTCGTCAAAATAGAAGACGCCCGCCTGATAGCTCAGCGGTCCGTTGCCATTGCTTTCCAGCCGGATTTCCTGGGTGAACTGGCTGAGCAACGGAACGCTGTCACGGGTTTCCGCGGTAAACGGTATATTGCCGGGTCCGAAAAGTGCGGGAGGCAGGAAGTTGGCACCGAACCCGCCGTCGACATCGCCGACCGAAGTGGCATCGCCGGTCCAATAGCTGGTGACCGAAACAAGCGAGACCGGGCCGAAGTCATGGCTGAAGCGACCGGAAAGATTGTAGGTCTTGACCTTTTGCTCGTTCTGGCCGTCGACAGCAACCTGGTCGCGCCGGAAGTTCGCGTTCAGACCTTCCTGGCCACGGGTGAAGACATTGGCGCGAAACACGCGCGCGGTGCCGTCGAGATTGCGATACTGGCCGGTGAGCAGCAGTTCGGTATCTTCGGTGAAGTTCATCAGCAACTGCAAGCGCGCGGCAAATTCGTCATAGCCTTCAAACGCATTGGTCTGTGGTGTCGACGGATTGACATTGTCGATCCAGCCATCCTGTCGCTGGTACATGCCCGAGACGCGGGCGGATATGCCTTCGCCGAGCGGCAGGTTGAGCGCGGCCTGGGCGTTGACGGCATTGAACCGGCCATAGCTGACCCGGCCGAAACCGCTCAGGTCATCTTTTGGTTTGACCGAGTCAAACTTTACAATCCCGGCGGGCGTGTTGCGGCCGAATAATGTGCCTTGCGGACCGCGCAAGACTTCGACGCGCTCGAGATCGAAGATCGGAAAGCCCTTGAGGATCGGATTTTCCAGAACCACGTCATCATAGACCAGGCTGACCGGCTGCGATGCGTTGAAGTCGAAATCGGTGTTGCCGAGTCCGCGAATGTAAAAGCGCGGGAAGGTGCGGCCGAAGGAGGATTCGACGACGAGGCTGGGAACGCGGGCTGAGAGCGCCCGGACATCCTGCCCGCCGGCACCAAGGGCCGCCAACTTGTCATCGCTGATCGTCGACACCGAAAGCGGCACATCCTGGAGATTTTCTTCACGCCGCTGGGCAGTGACAACGATGATACCGAGGCCCTGACCATCATTCGCCGCGGTTTCATCCTGGGCAAATGCCGGTTGGGCGAGGCCGCCTGCAAGCAAAGCTGCGGCAAGAGCGGAACGAGAAATAATCTGTTTGGAATAGCGGCGCATGGCTATGATCTCCGGCTATATTTGTGTGAAACTGGACTTGGAAGTTCCCCCTCTTCCTTGTCCCGACATCCTGAACGACACGGTTGTGCGGGGTCAAGCGAACACTCATGTGCGAGGGCAACGCACCGTCGAATCACCATCGACTGTTGCATTTTTGTTACGAATGAAACCTGTGCCGCCTGCGGATGGTATCAGAAGCTCATTTCGTCGTAGACTCGGCTGACATCGCCGTTCCATTCGCCGTGATAGCGTTCAAGCAGCTGCGCCGCCGGTGATTTGCCCTTGGCGACGACTTCGCGAAGCGGGTCGAGAAAACCGCTTTCATTATCGCCGCTGGTATTGAGACGGTTGCGCGCGGTGAGACCGGCAGAAGCGATCTCGAGTATCTCTGCGGCAAGGTCGTTCAGTTTTCCGCCGCTGGGGATCGGTGTGTCTAGCCCGAGCTTGGGGACGGCGTTGCGCAGTGCTTCGCGTTCTTCCATGGTCCATCCCTTTACCCGGTCCCATGCGGCGTCGAGCGCGGTCTGGTCGTAGAGCAGGCCGACCCAGAAAGCCGGCAGTGCGCAGATGCGGTTCCACGGTCCGCCGTCGGCACCACGCATTTCGAGGAAGCTTTTCAGGCGCACTTCGGGGAAGGCGGTGGAAAGATGGTCGGTCCAGTCGGACATGGTCGGTTTCTCGCCCGGCAGCACCGACAGATTGCCCTTCAGGAAATCGCGAAAACTGAGGCCTGCGGCATCGATATATTTGCCTTCGCGGAAGACGAAATACATTGGCACGTCGAGCATATATTCGGCGTAGCGCTGATATCCGAAGCCTTGCTCGAACACGAACGGCAGCATGCCGGTGCGGTGCGGATCGGTGTCCGACCAGATATGGCTGCGGAAGCTCTGGTAGCCGTTGGGCTTGCCCTCGGTGAAGGGTGAATTGGCAAATAATGCGGTGGCCAGCGGTTGCAGCGCCAGCCCGACGCGGAATTTCTGCGCCATATCGGCTTCGCTGGCATAGTCGAGATTGACCTGGATCGTGCAAGTGCGCAGCATCATGTCGAGCCCGAGAGTGCCGACCCGGGGCATATGGTCGAGCATGATTTTGTATCGACCCTTGGGCATGATCGGCAATTCGGCGCGGGTCTTGTCCGGCCACATGCCCATGCCGAGAAAGCCCTTGCCGGTTTTTTCGCCGATCGCTTTCACCTGCTGCAAATGGCGGCCGGTTTCGTTGCAGGTTTCGTGAAGATTCTCGAGCGGTGCGCCGGATAATTCGAGTTGGCCTGCGGGTTCCAGACTGATCGCGCCGTCGCTTCCCGACATCGCGATGACCTTGCCGTTTTCCTCGACCGGCTGCCAGCCGAATTCCCGCATGGCAAGCAGCAGGTCCTTGATCCCGCCAGGTTCGTCATAGCCGGGGGCGTGATGGTCGTTGGTACAATAGACGAATTTCTCGTGCTCGGTACCGATCCGCCAGCGATCCCTGGGCTTTTCGCCCTCGACCATGGGTTCGACCAATTGGGCGATATTTTCGATCACAGGATCGTTGCTGTTTGAAACCTGTCTGGTGGTCATCTTCCGGCTTTAGGAAATGATCGGCAGCTAAGCCATTAAAAAAATGCTGTTCCGCTGAAAGCTTTTGTTCCTTGTCACAACAACCAGCGCACCGCCGCAAAGCCGCCGACGAACAGGATGCCGCCAACTGTCGTCGCCAGAGCAAAATTCTTGTCGATCCATTGCTTCATCGGTGGTCCGAAATAGCGGAGCAGGACCGCGACCAGAAAAAAGCGCGCGGAACGGGCGAGTATCGCCGCGCCGATCAGGATATAGAGCGGCATCGCGGTGCTACCCGCAGCGATCGTAATCACCTTGAACGGCAGCGGAGTGAAACCGGCCAGCAAGACTACAATCCAGCCCTGCTCGTTAAAATTCTGGGCAAAAACGTCAAATTTTTCGGCAACGCCATAAAATTCCAGGATCGGCATGCCGACCGTTTCAAAGACGAAATAGCCGATCGCATAGCCGAGCAGCGAGCCCAGAACCGAGGCGATGGTGCATATCAGCGCGTACCAATAAGCACGCTCCGGCCGCGCCAGACACATCGGTGCCAGCATGACGTCCGGCGGAATCGGGAAGAAACTGGATTCGGCAAAGCTGATTCCGCCCAGCCATTTGGTGGCTTGGGGATGGGCTGCTTTTTCGAGCATCCATTCATAGAGGCGTTTTAGCATTCTTATTTTACCTCAATCGCCGGGCGCAGGCATCCGCCTGCTTGGCTTCCTCGCATAAGCTCGGGTGCGCGGTCGCGCTTGCCTCGCTTCGCTCGGTTAACAACTTACCACCAGAGGGAGTGCCAAACCGACGCGAAGCGGCGGCAAGCGCAGCGAACTGCCGCGAGACATAACGGAAAATCCCTGCCCGGCGTCTGAGGTCCAAAGAAGATTCCACTTAGTGCCCTGGCGCGCCGGTGATATCTTCCAGCAATTCCGTGGGCGTCTCGCGGCCATGGTCGGTGCCGGCTGCACGGTTGCCTTTGGCTAGCGCAAAGACGACGCCGGACAGAGCCATGAGGGCGATGATATTCGGGAAGGTCATCGCCGCATTGGAAATATCGCCGAGCCGCCAGACCAGTTCCAGAGGCGCAAAGGATCCGAAGAAAATCACCACACACCACAGGACCCGCCAAAGGAAGTGAAGGCGTTGCTCGCCCTTCAGGCTAGAGCCCGGGAAGAGATCATAGAGATAGGTAATCGCCCGTTCGCCATAATAGCTCCAGGTAAGCAGGGTGGTGAAAACGAAAAGGATCAACGCCACCGAAACGATCAGGGTTCCGATGGGTATCCCCAGGACCAGATAAGGGAATGCCGCAGCATAGGCACCAGAGGTCATCGCGAAACCATTCAGGTCTGATTGCCATGCATGCTGCACCGCCTGGGTCACGCCATTGGCATCGGTCACTGTAAAATCGCCTGCAACCGTCAGCATGACCAGAGCGGTCATTGTGCAAATGACAATCGTATCGATAAACGTGCCCATCATGGCGAATCGGCCCTGAGCGGCTGGATCGTTGGTCTGGGCAACCGCATGGGCGATCGGAGTGGAACCTTGGCCGGCTTCGTTCGAGAACAGGCCGCGGGCCACACCGGCACGAATGGCAATGATGATCATGCCGCCAAGAAATCCGCCGGCAGCCGCATCATAGCCAAAGGCACCAGCGAAGATCCGGTAAAAGGTCTCCGGCAAATAGGGCAGATTGATCATCAGGGCGACGAAGGCCATCAGCAAATAGGCGCCCGCCATCCATGGAACCACGGTTTCAGCAACCTTGCCGATCGATTTGATACCGCCGATGATGACCGCGAATACCGCGACCGCCGCAACCGCGCCGCCAACCCATTCCGCAACGCCGAATAGTTCGTTGGCGGAATCGCCGAGGCTATTGGCCTGGATGCCATTGCCGGTAACCAGCGCAGAGAATAAGGTACCGAGACAGAAGAGAATGGCCAGCCATGTCCACTTTGGTCCCAGGCCATGGGTGATATAGGTCATCGGGCCGCCTCGATAGGTGCCGTCCTCGGCCTGCGACCGAAAGCGTACCGCAAGCGAACCCTCGGCAAAGGCCAAAGCCATGCCGAACAGCGCGGTGACCCACATCCAGAAGATTGCACCCGGACCGCCGAGCGTGATGGCAGTGGCGACGCCAGCAAGATTGCCGGTGCCGACCTGACCGGAAAGCGCAGTGGAGAGAGCCGCGAAAGGCGAAATTTCACCCGCGCCCTTGGTTTCGGATTTCTTGAAAAGTCCGGCGAGCGAAGGAAATAACCGGCGCAATGGATAGCCGCGCAAACCGAACATGAAATAGATCCCGGCCCCGAGCAATATTACGACCATCGGCGGGATCGGCAGAATTTCTGCCCCGTCCCAGGTTCCGCCCCAGATGAAATCTGATATGTTGGTGACCGGCCCGATCGCCGCTTCAAGACCTGAAACAGGTACTGCACTCACAAAACTTCTCCCCGATGGCGCGCAACGCGCATATTCTATTTTCGGGGCAGGATTAGCAGGCCGATGGTTTTTGGCAAATGCTTTTGCCATCTGGCTGTCAGCCACTATGCTGGGCCGAAACCGGAAACAGAGATGGAGACGTTATGATGCAGAGCCTGTGGGTCAAGAAAAACGATCTCGCGCAAACGGAATGGCATGACAGCGATACGCCAACATTGGATGACGGCCAGATCCTTTTGGCGGTCGAGAAATATGCCCTGACGGCGAATAATATCACCTATGCAGTGGTCGGCGACGGTTTTGGCTACTGGAATTTCTTCCCGACTGGCGATGCCGACTGGGGCATTGTTCCGGTCTGGGGTTTTGCCAGCGTCGTGGCGTCGCAAAACCCGGATATTGCGATTGGTGAGCGTGTCTATGGCTATTTGCCGATGGCCAGCCATCTGCTGGTCACACCGACCAATATTCAGGATGGCGGCTTCGTCGATGGTGCGGCGCACCGGCAGGGACTGGCGATCATCTACAATCAGTATAACCGGTTAGGGAAAGGCGAAGGTTCGCTCGAAGCGGAACGCGCGATCTTCCAGCCGCTGTTTACGACTAGCTTTCTGATCGAAGATTTCATGCGGTCGAACGACTGGTTCGGAGCAAAGGCACTGCTGATGACCAGCGCGTCATCGAAAACATCGCTCGGTCTCGCGATGGTCACGAAAAGTCTCAGTCCGGCGATCAGGCGTATTGGTCTGACGTCGACGGGAAACAGGCCTTTTGTCCAGCAATGCGGGCTTTACGATGAAGTGCTGACCTATGACAGTCTGTCGACTGCCGATGCTAACCGACCAACCGTCTCGGTCGATTTCGCCGGCAATGGCCAGTTGCTCGCGGATATTCATGCCCAGTGGGGCGATACGCTTAAATTCAGTTCGCTGGTCGGCGCGACCCACGTTTCCGAACGCGGCGGGGCGGATGGCCTGCAGGGACCAAAGCCGCAGCTTTTCTTTGCTCCCACTGCTGCCGAGAGCCTGATCAAGGAGATCGGAGCGGCGGCCTTTCGCGCGCGGGTTGATGAACAATTTGCCGCGTTTGTGGCCGGTGCCAGCGCCTATCTGAAAGTCGAGAACATGAAGGGTCGCGATGCCCTGCGATCGGCCTATCTGGCGATGCTGGCGAACGAGGTGGCACCCAGTCGTGGGCTGATGTGCTATTTGGAATGATATCAAAGACTTGATATTGGAACGATAAGGCAGGATAACCGGTCAACGCGGATCGCACCGACGGGGAATTGAGCTTGGTTGAACCAATGGAAATGCCGGATTTGGGCCGACACGCCCTTTTTGAAGGGGTGGCACCGGAAGCCTTGAATGCGTTGCAATCCGTTTCGACGGTGCGGCAGATAGCGGGCGGTGAGGCGCTGGTTCGACAGGGCGATGATGCCGACGCGTTATATTTTGTCGAATCTGGCCGGTTCCGGGTGGTGGTCAACAAGGTACGGATTGTTGCCCATATCGAAGCTGGCGAAGCGGTCGGGGAGCTTGCCTTTTTCGCTGGCGGCAAGCGTACCGCCGATGTCATCGCGACGCGCGATTCGACGGTACGTGAAGTCTCGCGACAGGCGTTTGACAAAATTGCGTCGCGCTATCCTCAATTAAATGTGGCCATGCTGAAGCTGGTTTCGGAACGGCTGGCGGTCGCGACCGCGCGGACCTCGTCCATATCATCGAATAATCCCCGGGTTATCGCGATATTGCCCGCAGGCACCAGCACGTTGCCCGACGGATTTCTGACGAGACTTGCCGAAGCCTTTGAAGCCGTGGTCCGGACGGACACGCCGGTGATACCGCTCGACCGGGCGACAAGTGAGGCGGGAGATGCCCGAGAATATCAGTCATGGCTTGCCGAACAGGAAGCAATGGGTGCCTATGTCCTGATCGACGGCAGCGGGTCAGACGATTGGGGGGAAATGGTGTGCCGCAACGCCGATGCGCTGGTGATGGTGGCGCGGCCTGGCCAATCTGAGCCCGAACCCAATGCGATGGAAATTTCGGCAATGCGCTATATTGCGGAGCCGCAGCGGACCTTGCTGCTGCTCCGGAAGAGCGCAGACAAAAATATCAGCAAAAGCGGCGAATGGATCGATCCGCGGATGCCCAAATTGCACCATCATGTCGCGCTCGACCATGCCGGTGACTTTACCAAGGTCGCCCGTTTCCTGACCGGACGCGCTGTGGGTGTGGTGCTTGCCGGGGGCGGAGCTTTGGGCTGTGCCCATCTCGGCGTCATAAAGGCGCTGCGGCAGGCCGATATCCCGATCGACTTCATCGGCGGCGCCAGCGCCGGGGCAGCGATGGGCGGCGCCATCGCGCGAGGCATGACGGTGGACGAAACGCTCGACCAGATGGAGGCGATGTTCATCCACGCCAAGGCGATGCGGCGGCTTACCCTGCCGATCTATTCTTTGCTCGATCCAACGGTGTTCGATAGCGAACTGAGAACCCGCTACGGCACAAGGGATATTGCCGACCAGCCGATCAATTTCTTTGGCGTCTCCACCAATCTTTCTACCAACGGTCTGCATATCCACCGACGGGGTCCGTTGTGGGAATGTGTCCGGGCGTCGGGATCCCTGCCGACCCTTTTACCGCCGTTTATCGACAAAGAAGGCAATATACTGGTCGACGGCGGGGTGCTCGACAATGTTCCGGTGAAGGTCATGCACGGGCTCAAGGCCGGGCCGAATATTGTCGTGTCGCTGGGCGATCCCCATGAAATATGGCGCACCGATGTCCTCTATGACGATATTCGCGGGCGGTGGAGCTTGCTCAGAGACGTTATCCTGCGCCGCAAACGGGACGTGGAGTTCCCGTCGATTGTCGAGATCATGTCGCGTTCGATGGTGGTCGCAAGCCGGATGGCGTCGAAGGAAATGCTCGGTGATCAGGACATATTGGTAAACCCGCCGATCATCCCCAATATGCAAATATTGGACTGGCATATGGGCCGGGAACTGGCGGAGTTGGCGGCGAATTATATCAGCGAGCATGTGCTTCCAACGATTGATTTTCGGAATAATATTACCAAATAGGTGAAAAACACTTGACATCGTCACGCTGTTTAGGTACATATCAGGAACATCGCGAAATTGTGATTCGGGCCGACCAGCTCTGAATGCCCACGCCGGACAGGCCAGGGCGTTCCGGCCGGAAGGTCCTTTTTTGTGTCCGGACGGTTCGCGGAGATCCGGCACGGAGTATATTATGGCAAAATCAAAAGTCGCGGGCGTTTACGACAACAGGCGCAAGCTAAAGTTTCTGAAAGGTCTCGCCACCAGTTCGCATGTGGCGAATTCGGCAAAAACCGCCGGCGTTGCGGTTGCAACCGTGTACAATTGGCGCAACCGGGATCCGGAGTTTCTCCGAGAATGGATGCGGGCGCTGGCGGCCGGCTATGAACTGCTCGAAATGGATTTGCTCGACCGCGCCCGCAATGGAGTGGAGAAACCCGTATTCCATAAGGGGAAGCAGGTCGCGACAGTGAAGCAATATAATGACGGTATTGGTGTCAAACTGCTGCTGGCGCACAAGCAGATGGTGGCGCTGACCCGCGCGGTTGAGGATGATATCAGCCCCGAACAGGTGCGCGCGAGTCTGGACCGGAAACTGGGAGATATGCGGACAAAGCTGTTGCGTCGCCGGGCACTGGCCGGCGGGCAAAAAAAGCCACCGACCTCCGATAATGATGAATGATTTTACCGAGGCGGAGCTTTTTGCCGAATGGACCGCGCGGGAACGCAGCGGGTTCTTCTGCTTCCTGAGCCCGCGAGAGCAGCAGGATTTTCTGTACCGCTGGAATTTCTGGGCGCGGCCCGGACAAAGGCCTCCCGCCGGTGACTGGTCAATCTGGTTGATCATGGCGGGACGCGGATTTGGCAAGACCCGGGCCGGGGCGGAATGGGTGCGCAGCATTGCCGAACGCGATGGCAGCGCCCGCTTCGCTCTGGTCGGGGCCAATTATGCCGAAACCCGGACGGTTATGGTCGAAGGGGAGAGCGGTTTGCTGTCGATTGCGCCACCGGGCCAGCGCCCGGTCTGGGAACCTTCGCTGAAGCGATTGAGCTGGGACAATGGCGCGCAGGCGCATCTTTATTCGGCAGCCGAGCCTGAAGGCTTGCGAGGTCCTCAGCACAGCCATTCGTGGTGCGACGAAATTGCCAAATGGATCAATAATGCGGGACAGGCGGAGGCGGCCTGGGACAATTTGAAAATGGGCCTGCGCCTGGGTTGCCGGCCGCAGATGGTCGCCACCACCACGCCGCGTCCGGTGCCGCTGGTGCGGGCGCTCGTGAGCGGAGACGGAGCTGCAATCACAAAGGGTCGGACGCAGGATAATGATCTGCATCTGCCGGTGGACTTCCTGACCGCGATGACCGCAGATTATGGCGGGACAAGATTGGGGCGGCAGGAGCTGGACGGGGAACTGATCGAGGATGTTGAAGGCGCGCTGTGGACAAGGGCGATGATCGAGGAGTGCCGTATTTGTCATGCTGAACTTGATTCAGCATCCAAAGCCTCAGAAGGAGGCGTCGGCGCGAGACGCTCTGGGTCCCGGATCAAGTCCGGGATGACGGAGGATATTGGACTCGCCAGAATCGTCATTGGCGTCGACCCACCGGCCTCGTCCACAGGAGACGCTTGCGGGATCATCGTCGCCGGTCTCGGGCATGATGGCAAAACCTATGTCCTTGCCGATTGCAGCGTGGAAAAATCCAGTCCCGAAACCTGGGCGCGCCGGGTGGCCGATGCGGCCGATCGTTTCGCTGCCGACCGGGTAATCGCGGAAGCCAATCAGGGCGGCGCGATGGTGAAATCGGTGCTGCATGCAGCGAATATCTCGCTGCCAGTGAAGCTGGTCCACGCCTCACGCGGCAAAGTCGCACGGGCGGAGCCGGTGGCGGCGCTTTATGAAACGGGCCGAGTGCATCATGCTGGCGCATTCCCTCGGCTCGAAGACGAGCTGTGCGGCTTGT
>NZ_JBATHY010000101.1:0-10769 GCF_049667325.1 Parasphingorhabdus sp.
AGGGACACATATAGATGCAAACCTGCTCGCGCATGAATCCGCCAAAGATGAACGTCGTAAGGGTGAGAACCCCGACCGTGGCATAGGCGACAAAAGCGGCTTCGCCGGCCCAGAAGTCGACCACCAAAGTAGGAGCATCGGCAAAATACATAATCAATGCCCCGCCAGTCCAGAAGGCGATGAACAGGTAAATGGACCAGTTAAATAGCCGCCGTGCAAGCTTTCCGGCGCTCCATGGTGCCTTGTCCAGCCGCATCCGGGCGTTGCGGTCACCGTCAACAAAGCGGTCGACATGCTGGAAAACGTCGGTCCAGACGGTTTGCGGACAGGCATAGCCGCACCAGGCTCGACCGACGGCAGAGGTGACCAGAAACAGCCCTATACCCGCCATGACCAGTAGACCGGCAACATAGTAGAATTCATGCGGCCAAATTTCGATGCCGAACATGTAGAACCGGCGATTGGCTAGATCGACCAGTACGGCCTGATCAGGAGCGTAGGGCCCGCGGTCCCAGCGGATCCACGGAGTGATGTAATAAATCGCCAACGTGACCAGCATGATCGCCCATTTCAGTCGCCGAAAATTTCCGTCGATACGCTGGGGATGGACGGCTTTGCGCTTCTCATAAAGCTTAGCTGGCGGAGCGGAAAACTCGTTAGGATGGTTCATCACCGGCACCGTTCTCTCGAGAGCTTGTCTGGATGCGTTCAAGCGTCTCTTCGCTCACATCTTCCAGCGCGGGCAGGGTTTCTCCGCCACCCAGAGAGTGAACATAGGCGGCCAGCATGCGGATTGTCGCAGCATCCAGTCGATGGCCCCAGCGCGGCATGACGCCATAGCGGGAATTGGTGATAGTATCGGTCAATGAGGCCCGGTCGAGTCCGTACAGGCTGATTGCATCAGCTAGGTTGGGAGCGCCCTGGGTCCGGTCTCCCCGACCATTCGGTCCGTGACAGACGGCGCAATTATTGGCGTAAACAACGCTTCCCCGACGTGCAGCCGTGCTCCGTTTTTCTCGGTTCGACAAGGTGCGGACAAAGGAGACGACGTCCTGAATTTCATTCGGTTGCAAGATGCCGTCTTTACCAAAGGCAGGCATTTGCGAGAAACGGGTTTCGCTATGGTCCGGATTACGGATTCCGTGGACCAGCGTAAATTCGATCGCTTCCAGATCACCGCCCCAAAGCCAGTCATCATCATTGAGATTGGGATATCCCTTGGAACCGGCCGCACCCGATCCATGGCACTGAACGCAATGAACCTTGAAGGCGGAGCGCCCGCCTTCGACTGCCTGCTGCATCAATTCGGGGCTGCCAAGAAGTTTCTTTATGTCCGAAGAGACCAGCGCCTGCCGGATGGGTTCCAGCTCTTTCTCGCGGGCGGCTACCTCGGTTGCATATTCTCCACGGCTGCTCCAGCCGAGCAAACCTTCACTGGCCGAATTGAGCATCGGGATCGCCGGATAAAGAATGACATAGCCGATCGCCCAGACGATGGTGGCATAAAGGGTCCATAGCCACCAGCGCGGCATCGGCGTATCAAGTTCCTCGATGCCATCCCATTCATGACCAACTGTTTCGGTGCCCGTCGGTTGATCGATGCGCTTCTTCTCAGACATCATTCTTGTCCTCGTCAAAAATCATATCGGCGGCTTCTTCGTGACTGCGTCCAGCGCCAGGACGAAAGGTCCAGCCGATCAGTGTTAGGAAAACTCCAGCCATGAACACTAGGCCCCAGCTGTCGGCGAAATGTCGTAGTGCATCATAGTTCATCGCGGCTGCTCCAGCGCTTCGCCCGCCTCGAAATCGACCAATGTGCCAATCATCTGCAAATAGGCGATCAGCGCGTCCATTTCGGTGAGCCGGTCAGGATTGCCATCAAAGTCGCGAACCTGCACCTTGGGATAGCGTTTTTCCAGTTCGGCCGAGCTGGCGAACGGGTCAACCTGGGTCAGCAGGTCCTCATTAGCCTTCGCAATTGCTTCTTCGCTATAGGGAACGCCGACCCTGGAAAGGGCGCGTAGATGTTCGCTCATGTCGCCGGATTTCAAATCCTTGTTGGCAAGAAATGCATATGGCGGCATGTTCGATTCTGGAACGACTGCGCGCGGATCGGTGAGATGCTGGACATGCCATTCATCCGAATAGCGGCCCCCTACACGAGCCAGATCCGGCCCGGTTCGCTTGGAACCCCATTGGAAGGGATGGTCATACATCGATTCCGCGGCCAGCGAATAATGGCCATAGCGTTCCACTTCGTCGCGGAACGGCCGGATCATCTGGCTGTGACAAGCGTAGCAGCCTTCACGGACATAGATATTGCGGCCCGTCAATTCCAGCGGAGTATAGGGCCTTACGCCTTCGACTTCCTCGACCGTGTTGTCGATCCAGAACAGCGGTGCGATTTCCACGATCCCGCCGATCATCACCGTGACCAGCGCGAGTACGGCGAGCAGGGTGACGTTGCGCTCGATCTTCTTGTGCTTTTGCGTGAGTGTGGTCATTTTCCTGTCTCCCTCACTCTGCCGGAACCGCGACCAGCGGCTTGTCAGCCTCCGTGTCATGGGGCGTTTCGGTCATTGATTTTTCGTCGCGGACTTTGCCGGCTACCGTCATCCAGACATTGTAAATCATCACCGCTGCGCCAGCGAGATAGAGCAGGCCACCAGCCGATCTGATGACATACATCGGGAACATCGCCGAGACGACTTCGCTGAATGCATAGACGAGATAGCCGTCGTCGCCATATTCGCGCCACATCAGTCCTTGCATGATCCCGGCAACCCACATCGAGGCGATGTAGAGAACGATGCCCAGGGTCGCGAGCCAGAAATGCCAGTTGACCATGCGCAGACTGTAAAGCCTTTGGCGGCCCCACAGACGCGGTACCATATAATAAAGCGCGGCAAAGGTGATCATGCCGTTCCAGCCGAGCGCGCCGCTATGGACGTGACCAACGGTCCAGTCGGTATAATGCGAAAGGCTGTTGACCGACTTGATCGACATCATCGGGCCTTCGAACGTGCTCATCCCGTAAAAGGCGAGCGCCAACACCATCATCCGGATGATCGGATCGGTGCGGATCTTGTCCCACGCACCGTTGAGCGTCATCAGACCGTTGATCATCCCGCCCCAGCTTGGCATCCACAAGACGATCGAAAAGACCATGCCGAGCGTCTGCGCCCAGTCGGGCAGCGCGGTATAGTGAAGATGATGCGGACCGGCCCAGATATACAGGAAGATCAGCGACCAGAAGTGGATGATCGAGAGGCGATAGCTGTAGACCGGCCGTTCTGCCTGTTTCGGCACGAAATAATACATCATGCCTAGGAAGCCTGCGGTCAGGAAAAAGCCGACGGCATTATGGCCGTACCACCACTGGGTCAGCGCATCCTGGACGCCGGCAAAGGCGCTATAGCTTTTTGCCCCGAGCAGGCTGACCGGCATGGCCAGTCCATTGACCAGATGCAGCATGGCGACGGTCAGGATGAAGCTGAGGAAAAACCAGTTGGCGACGTAAATATGGGGCTCGGACCGCTTGACGATCGTGCCGATGAATACAGCTGCATAGCTGACCCAGACGATTGTCAGCCAGATATCGATATACCATTCGGGCTCGGCATATTCCTTGGATTGGGTAACCCCCATGATATAGCCGGTGGCAGCCAGCACGATGAACAGCTGATAACCCCAGAAAACAAAGCGGGCGAGACGGGGGAAGGCCAGCCTCGCCCTACAAGTGCGCTGGACGATGTAAAAACTCGTCGCGATCAGCGCATTGCCTCCGAAAGCAAAAATAACGGCAGACGTGTGGAGCGGGCGGAGGCGCCCGAACGTCGTATATTCCAGACCCAGATTGAGCACCGGAAAAGCAAGCTGCAGGGCGATATATAATCCCACGAAAAAACCCGCCATGCCCCAGAATAAGGTCGCGATGACACCCCAGCGGATCGGATCATCGTCATATTTCCCGGGGTCAGCAGGGGCGTTTAATATCCCGCGACCGATCGCGGCATAGTCAGCCTTGCTGATCGTTACCCAGAGCGCGATCAGGCACGCGATCATGATGATCGCCATATGCACGGCGAAGCCGCCGTCGACAGCCAATACCATTGCTATGAATGCTAGAAATCCGAGCACCAGCCATCCGCCGGCCTTTACCAGTAAATTGTCCATAACGTCCTTCCACGCTGTGTGGGATTGGCGCTACCAGTCAGCGGACTTGAGCAATATAAGTAGAGTTACGTAGTGCCGTGTGGTGACGGGCGCAGACCTTTAGCCGAGCGCGATATGGGCCCAGACCGGCAAATGATCGGATGCCTTGCGGGCGGCGGGACTGTCGTGGACACCGGACGCTGATGACTGGATACCTTCGGAGTGCATGATCCGGTCGAGCGTGGCGATCGGGCTGCGCGAATGAAAGCTCCGGCCACATTCCAACATCTCGAAGGCCTTGGCGAAATCTTTCAGGCAACCGCTGGCCGCGCTCCATTCGTTGAGGTCGCCCATCAGCAGAACCGGAACATCGCGCTGCTTTTCCTGCGCCAGCTTGATGATCGCAGCGGCCTGTCGTCTGCGCCACAGGCCGGACAAATCAAGGTGCATGCCGAAAACCGCCAGCTCTTTCCCCTCCCACTGACAATGGGCCATGATCGCACCGCGCGGTTCGAGGCAGGGGATATGCATGATATCATGGGCCACAACTTTGGCGGATTTCCGGACCAGGATCGCATTGCCGTGCCAGCCCATTGAATCGATCTGGACGTCGAGCGGGATTGCGCGATAGTCGCTGTGCATCTCCAGCATATTCTGCGGGATTGCAGCGGCCCTTGCGCCGAACCGCCGATCGGCCTCCTGGAGCGCGATGATGTCGGCATCCAATTCGTTCAGCACGTCGACAATCCGGCCGGGATTGCGCCGCCGATCCGTCCCGACTGCTTTATGGATATTGTAACTCGCGACCTTCAACATTGGTTGTATTTCGTCAAATCAGAAGGGGTTTATCGTAAAGTCTTGCTGTTGCAGCAAAGCGTGTGCGGTCATTGCAGAGAGGGACATCTGGATGCCCGGCAGAAGATCGGCGTTGCTGATCCCATGGGCCGCAGCGCTTTGTCCGCACAGGTAAAATTTGACACCATGGTCCTGCAATTGTGCGATGGCTTTGGCGCTGGCATTTTTTGCTCCGTTCTTGTGAGCGGCGAAAAATTCCTGATGGGTCAGATCGAAGGATGCACCGCCATGAACGACAATGGCGAGCTGAATATTCTCTTCCGGGACACCTGCGGCAACATGCATGTTGATGAAACGAGCGGCGCTTTCGATGGTGCGGTTGAGCTTGTCTGGATCAGCCGCCTTGGCGACGTCGAATGCGATATTGAACATTGTGTCTGTCGCCAATGGTTTGCTTTGCTCCACCGGCGCTATCGGCCCGAAATCTTCAAAAACCGGTCCGGGCTTGAAATTCTCCATCTGGGCATACGCGGGTTGGGCGAGAGCCAATAAAGGCAGCAGGGCGAAGAGAAGGGGGTTATGCATTTTCATTCCATTTCATATTGGTATTTGGGGCAATTTTTGGCGTCGCTTCAGTAGCCGATCGCCTGGCCGTCTTTCCGCATTTCGGTGGCACCGGTATAGACACCGGTTTCGACATCGCGGGTGATCGCCTGATAGCCACCAAACATTGCACCATTGCTTACGATTTCGACATTGTGACCCATGGCCTTCAGCCTTTCGATCGTCTCTGTCGATATGCCCGGTTCGACGTTGAGTACACCCAGAAGATCCGCGCCGGTTCCGGCGAGATCATCGGTCGGCGACCGCCCGCCATCATGGTTCAGTCGCGCTGCGTCTCCGGCTTCCTGCAGGTTCATGCCATAATCGACCATGTTGATCATCACCTGGACATGACCCTGCGGCTGCATGCCGCCGCCCATTAGACCAAAGGACATATAAGGTTGGCCATCCTTTTTCATGAATGCGGGAATAATTGTCTGGAAAGGGCGCTTACCGGGCGCGTAGACATTGGGATGATCAGAATCGAGCGAGTATAATTCTCCGCGATCCTGAAACATGAAACCAAGCCCGTCGGCGACCAGTCCGCTGCCCATGCCGCGATAGTTGGACTGGATCAGCGACACCATCATGCCGTCCTTGTCGGCGACGGTGAGATAGGTCGTGTCGCCTTCTCCTTCCAGCTTTGGCTCGCCCGGGCCGAATTCCGGCGAGGCTTTGGCCGGATCGATCAGCGCAAACCGCTCTTTGCCATAGTCATCCGAAAGCAGCCATTCCAGAGGGGCAGGGGAGATTTCCGGATCAGCGTAGAAACGGGCAACATCTTCGAATGCCAGACGTTTCGCCTCGGTGATATAATGCAGAACCTCGGCGCTGCCCCGCGGCCATTGGGCCAGATCAACATTTTTCAGGATATTCGCCATTTGCAATGCGGCGAACCCTTGCGAGTTAGGTGGCAATTCGCACAGTTCATAGCCCTTGCGATAGTCAACGCAGCCAGGTTCTACCCACAAGCTGCTGTGCGCCGCAAAATCCTCGTAACGCAGATTGCCGCCGATCCGTTTGAAATAGTTGTCGATCGTCTTTGTAATTTCGCCTTTGTAAAAAGCATCGCGGCCACCGGTGGCTATCTTGTCCAGCGTGTTGCCGAGATCAGGATTCTTGAAAATCTCACCTGCTTTCGGCGCACCATTCTTGAAATAGGTGTTTCGCGCATTGTCGAAATCACCGATCATAATCAGGCTTTGCTCGAAGCGCTTCAGGTTGCTGTCGAGATAATAGCCGATCACCGGCGCGACCGGATGGCCTTCCTTGGCATAAGCGATGGTCGGGGCAAGGATATCCGCCATACTCAGCTTGCCGAACTTGCCGTGCATTTCGAACCAGGCATCGACTGTCCCGGGAACGGTGATCGGCATCGGGCCGAATGGCGGGATGGTCTTGCTGCCCTTGAGTTGTTGGATAAACTGCTTGTAGCTGGTCCCCATCGGGCTTTTGCCCGATCCGTTCAAGCCGTATAATTTCTGCGTCCTGGGATCCCAGATGATCGCGAACAGATCGCCGCCGATGCCGTTGCCGGTCGGCTCCATCAGACCCAGCGCCGCGTTGGCTGCAATCGCCGCATCGACCGCCGAACCGCCTTTTTTGAGAATGTCGATGGCGATCTGGCTGGCCAGTGGATGGGCTGTCGCCGCCATGCCATGCTGGGCATATACCGGACTGCGGGACCAGGCTTCACCAACCGGCCGTCCGCCTCCGCCGATTTCAAGCGCCGGTTTTTCCGGAGGCGCTGTCTCTTGCGCAGAGGCAGGGCTGACGGTGAGCGCAGCCAAGGTGAAGGTAGAAAGAATTAGATTGCGCATGATATGATCCGTTCTGCAGGGGCGAGTTCCCCGCATGGCGCGGGGTAGTCGAAATACCCACTCTAGCCAGTCTGCTTCCCGCATCAAGTGCGGAACATCGTATCGCTTGACTTAATTGCAAAAACACCTATGTTGCATTGCAGCAAAGGCGGCAAATCATATTGACCGTCTGGCGAGAGTTCTGCGTGAGAGGTGACAAGATCATCTCGAACCTATCGCCTTCATTGCTTCTTTCTTTCCGGCAGCCTGATCACGCGGGTCGTCTTAACAGACGGCGAACACGCGTATGGCAATCATGCTGTGCGCTGGAAACTTGCTGCTATTACAAGGTATTACAATTGACTAATTTTTCTGATTTCGCATTGGCGGAACCTATTCAAAAACGCGTGGCCGAAGGCGGCTACACCACTCCCTCGCCAATCCAGCAACAGGCGATCCCGCCGGCGCTCGAAGGCAAGGACATTCTTGGTATCGCGCAAACCGGTACAGGCAAGACCGCGGCATTCTCGCTGCCTGCCATCCACCATCTGTTGAACGACAAACGCCGGGCCGGACGCTATGAATGCCGGATGCTGGTATTGGCACCGACGCGCGAACTCGCGCGCCAGATTGCCGACAGCATGACCGGCTATTCCAAAGGGCTCGGCCTGTTCGTGACATCCGCTTTCGGCGGCGTCCCGATCAACCGGCAGAAGCGGATATTGGAACGCGGTGTCGACGTATTGGTAGCGACCCCCGGTCGTCTGCTTGATCTGATCGACCAACGTTATCTGACTCTTTCAAAAGTCGAAATTCTCGTGCTCGACGAGGCCGATCAAATGCTTGATCTCGGTTTCATTGTCCCGCTCAAAAAGATTGTTCCGATGCTGCCAAAACAGCGTCAGAGCCTGTTTTTCTCTGCGACTATGCCAAAGACCATCTCGCAACTGGCCGATCAGTTTTTGACCAACCCGGTCCAGGTATCGGTTGCTCCGCAATCCACCACCGCCGAGCGTGTCGACCAGAAGGTCACCTTCATCAATCAGGATGACAAGCAGCGTCTGCTCAAGGACTTCGTCAACAACGAAAACCCGGATCATATGCTGGTGTTCACCCAGACCAAACATGGCGCTGACAAGGTTGTGAAAAACCTGATGGCGGTCGGTATCCACTCTGCCGCAATCCATGGCAACAAGAGCCAGCCCCAGCGCGAGCGCGCTTTGGGAGACTTCAAGAAGGGCAAGATCAACATTCTTGTCGCCACCGATATTGCGGCGCGCGGCATTGATGTTGATGGCATTACCCATGTTATCAACTTTGATATGCCCAATGTCTCCGAGCAATATGTCCACCGCATCGGTCGGACAGCACGGGCAGGCGCGAGTGGTATTTCTTACTCGCTAGTCGCCCCTGACGAGCGCCAGTTCTTGCGCGATGTGGTGAAGCTGACCGGCGTGAAGCCCGACGTTGTTCCATTGCCGGAAGGCTATGACGAACCAGCTCGCGAGGAAGTCGCTTCGCGTATCTATGGCCAAAAGCCCAAAAAATATGGTGCAACGCCAACCCGCAACGGACCATCGAGGAACAAGCATAGTGCTCGCAAAGGTCGCCCAAGTGGCGGTGGTTCCGGACGCGGTGGGCCCGGCTCGGGCGCCGGCGCAGGGGCCAAGAGCGACGGACCGAAACATTGGAACAATGGTGCGAAATCGTTCAAACGCCGTCAGGCGCGCAACGCCGACGCCTAAGATTCCAGGGAAATAAGTGCCTTACTCTCTGCAAGCGCGCTGATTTCCTTTTCATCCATATCCAACCAATCCCGAAGCGCGGCGACATTATGTTCGCCGCGTTTTGCGGTTTTGGCGTCGCTGTTTATGCCGCTTTTCATGTTTGAAAATCGATAGGGTGATTGGATGGTGCGGCGATCATTGCCCTCGTCATCGGTCACATCCACTACGATGCCATTCGCCTTTACGCTGGGCTGCTCATAGACATCGGGCCCGAAAGGAAAGACTTCGCCCCAGGCAAGGTTGAGCCGATCAAGAGCGACGGTCAGTGCATCGAAACCGTCATAGGACAGGATATGCTGTTCCATGGCCTCCATGCGCAGCCGAACTTTTGTTGGTATGTCGGCCCCTTGCGGCGTCGGATCCGGCAGGCCGTCTTTCGTGGAAAACATGATCCACAGCCATTTCATATCGCCGGTGATCAGAATCTGACGCCCTTCCGGCGCTTCCCAGACCAAAGTCTCGGGTGCTTTGGGCCAGATATCATCAAGCGCGAAATGGGCATAATCATCGGCAGAATGCAGCACGTTGATCATGGCGAGATCGATATGCTGTCCTTCGCCGGTCTGATCGAGCGTGCGCAACGCGGTCAATATCGCAATGATGCCGTGAAGAGAACTGTAACTGTCGGCCATTGCGAACTGCATATCGGTCGCTTTGCCGCCACCCATTTCGGCTTGACGGGCGATTATTCCGCTTTCTGCGTGCAGCACGGGCGCATAAGCGGCCCGTCCCCGTTCGGAGCTATTCTGTCCGTAACCGGAAATCGAGAGCATCACCAGCCTGGGGTTGGCCTTCGACAGATCAGCCCAACCGATCCCAAATTTGTCCATCACACCGGGGCGGAAATTTTCGACGACGATATCGGCCTGCGACGCCAGCTTGTGGATCAGGTCGCGGGCGCCTTCGGCTTTAAGGTCGACGCAGATATTCTTCTTGCCGATATTGAGTTGCAGATAATATCCGCTCACCCCCTTGTCGATCTTGCCGAGCTTGCGCGTTACATCGCCTTCCGGCGGTTCCACCTTGAGCACCTCTGCGCCGAGGTCCGAGAGCATGCGTGTGGCATAAGGTCCGGCCACGACACGTGAAAAATCAAGGACCTTCAGTCCCGCTAACGGAAAATCTGACATATTTGCCTGAGGTTAGAGTTTCATCTGCTGTTTCATCGTCTTGTCGGTACTTGCACCATAAGGCGGCAGGAACCCGGCGATTTTGGCGATATTGATCTTCGGCTGACGGTAGACAGCCTTGGCGTGGCTGAATTCCTTGAAGCCATCCGGGCCGGTATAGGCGCCCATCCCGGAAGGGCCGACGCCACCGAAGGGCAGATCATGCTGAGCGATATGGAAGATGACATCATTGACGGTGACGCCACCGGAAATGGTACGATCGAGCACCTTGCGCTTGTCATTCTCGCTCTCGCCGAAATAATAGAGCCCCAGTGGCCGGTCATGATCATTCACATAGTCGATCACTTCATCGAGATTGCGATAGGTTTTGACCGGCAGCACCGGGCCGAAAATCTCTTCCTGCATCACCCGCATGTCGTCACTGACATTCTGCAGCACGGTCAATGGCATCTTGTTGCTGTTGGTATTAGAGAAATCCTCGTCACCGGGGTTGACGATCG
>NZ_JBATHY010000102.1:0-22056 GCF_049667325.1 Parasphingorhabdus sp.
CGAACCGCTCGGCCATTTTCTTCTGCCGACCGCCGAGTTTGAGATAGGCAGAGAAACGCGCGCCTTCGGGCGTCGCCCCGTCATTATATTTGCCCGACAGAGCCCCGCCGGCAAGCGGCGAATAAGGAATCAGGCTGACCCCTTCCTGACGGCAGACCTGCGCCAGTTCATCTTCGAACCGGCGGTTGTTCATGCTGAAATTATTCTGGATCGTGCAATAGCGGGTGACCCCCAGCCGCTCGGATGCTTCGAGCGATTTCATCAGCCCCCAGCTGGTTTCGTTGGAACAGCCGATGGTACGGATCTTGCCCTTGCGGATTTCCTCGTCGAGCACTTCCATCGTCTCGTCATAGGCGGTGCCATGATCGGGCCAGTGGGTCTGATAAAGATCGATATAGTCGGTCTGGAGACGTTTGAGACTGTCATCCAGCGCCTTGACGATATTATGGCGGTCCATCGCGGTCATGCCCGCCCGCTGCGCCGATGCAATCCATCCGTGGCTCGGCCCGGAAACCTTGGTCGCGATGATCAGGCTGTCGCGATCCTTGCCCTTCATCCAGCGGCCGACGATATTCTCGGTTTCCCCTGCCCATTCCGGCTTGGGTGGCACCGGATAATTTTCCGCCGTGTCGAAAAAATTGATTCCCGCTTCGACCGAGGCATCCATGATCCTGTGTGACATCGCCTCGTCAGCGCCGCTGCCAAAAGTCATCGTTCCCATGCAGATTTCGGATACATAGATCGGGCTTCGGCCCAAACGGCGTTGTTTCATATATCGCTCCGGGAAATTTGGCTTCGGATTAACTGTGCAGTTAAGCGCCATAACCCGCTTCGGTTGCGAAACGCAATCCAATTTCTTCGAAGGCTAGCCGGCCTGGCCGAGAACCAGACAGGCGAGAAACATCAGGAAGCCGGCGAAGCGATTGGACCGGAATTTGGCAAGAGCGTCATCGCCGTCGGCGCTTGTCAGGGTCACGGCCTGCCACAACAGGTGTAGCGCAACCGGCACCAGAGCCGCGATGCCGAGCCATTGGGGCCGCAGCATCCAGAAAGCTGCTGCCCAGCTGGCCAGCGCAATCAGATAGAAGACCAGCACGCCGGAACGCACATTTTCACCCAGACGCAAAGCGCTCGACCGTATCCCGACCAAGGCGTCATCCTCTTTGTCCTGCAGCGCGTAGATCGTGTCATAGCCGATCACCCAGAATATTGAGCCTAGGTAAAGCAGCGCCATGCCCCCGTGAAATTGCGGAGCAATCGCCAGCCAGCCAACCAGCGCGCCCCAGCTGAATACCATGCCCAGCCATGCCTGCGGCCACCAGGTGATGCGTTTCATGAACGGATAGGCGGCGACCAGAGCCAGACTGCCCAGCGCCACGAGCCTGGCGGTCCAATTGATCTGGAACCAGACGAGCAGGCCAATCACACATAATAGCAGCAACCAGATCCACGCCGCCTTGAGGGAGAGTGCACCGCTGGCCAACGGCCGCGAGCGCGTCCGCTCCACTTGCCGGTCAAGGTCACGGTCGACGATATCATTATAGACGCACCCCGCCCCGCGCATCACAATCGAACCGAGCAGCAGCCAGACCAATAAATCCCACCGTTCCAGCGCACCTCCGGCCAGGGCGATGCCCCAGGCGCAGGGCCAGAACAGCAACCACCAGCCGATCGGGCGGTCAAGGCGGGCGAGCAGGGCATAAGGCCGGGCTGTCGTCGGCAGCAGGCCGATGATGCCCTTGTGCTCGGAATCGGGAACGATTTGTTCGGTCATCAGATAACTCTATCCGTTCGGGCTGAGCCTGTCGAAGCCCATTTGCCCTTAACCGCAAAACGCCCTTCGACAAGATCGGGACGAATGCCTATACCGATAATATGCCCGCCACACCTGCTTATCCCCCTCACAGCGCCCCGCGCCTCTATGTCGACGTCGAGCTTTCCGACGGAGCCGAAATCCGGCTGGATGGCAGCCACGCCCATTATCTGATGAAAGTGATGCGGATCAGGCTCGGCGATCCGGTAAAGTTGTTCGACGACCGGACCGGCGAATATCTCGCCCATGCGACGGCCCTCGGCAAACGCGATCTGATCCTGGCGATTGATGGCAAGACCCGCGAACGGGAAGCCGTCCCCGATCTCTGGTTGTGCGCCGCACCGATCAAGAAGGACCGCTTCAACTGGATCGCGGAAAAAGCAACCGAACTGGGCGTGGCCAGGATCATTCCGGTGCAGACCGAGCGCACCCAGGGCCACGGCATCAAGGTCGAGAAACTGCGCGCCCATATGATCGAAGCGGCCGAACAATGCGAGCGCACGGCCCTGCCCGAACTTGATCCACTGACTAGCTTGGCCGAAATGCTCGCACAATGGCCCAAGGACCGGCATCTTTTCTTTGCCGACGAGCGTATCCATCAGACCGGCGAGGGCAGCTTCCGCAAGGCACTGGTTGCCCATGACGGTCCGGCCGCGATCCTGATCGGCCCCGAAGGCGGCTTTTCCGACTCCGAGAACGAGATGATCCGCGCGCTGGATCAATCAGTGGCCATATCTCTTGGTCCAAGGATTTTACGGGCGGAAACAGCGGCCCTGGCGGCGACCAGCCTATGGATGGCAGGGCGCGGCGATTGGAATGGATGAATCCAGCTTGTTCGCCCTGATCCAGCGACTCTTGGCCGATTTGTAAAATCTCATTAATCAACTCTGGCGAACCAAAATTTAACCAATTTTTCAGGGTATTCCTCTACTCGATAGCGTCATGAAGTGGGGACAAAATTTTCCGGGACTGACCATCCCGAGGAATTTGGTCGCGGCAGGAAAGATGTTTTCCTGCCTCGCCATGATTTGTTTTGCCTTGATATATTCCTCGTCCGTCGACGCTCAGACCGTCACTCAATACACGATCAGCGAACCCGGCGGATCAAACGACATTGTCGCTGCCCGTACCTGCGGAACCGGAACCGGTGGAACCGGCGGTTCACCGCTGGTCAAGAATTTTTCGGTCGGCACCAATTTTGTCGTCTCCGATGTCGATCTGGGCGTTCTGGCGTCCCATAGCTATCGCACCGATATCAGGGTCATTCTGCAATCTCCTGCAGGAACGCGAGCAATATTGATCAATGGCTCAACCTCGGGGGGCAACACCAATCTGAACGTGCGATTGAGTGATGAATCCAGCCCTACGGTGAACAGCGGCAGTCATGGCAATGACAATTTGACACCGACACCGAACCCGCCAACCACTGCCTATCAACGGCAACTCTCGCCCGAAAATCCGCTGACCGTGTTTGACGGACAAAATTCAATCGGAACCTGGCGCATGGAAATCTGCGACATGTTCCCGAGCGCCGACGACGGAAACTTCCTGAGAGCAGATTTGTGGCTAACTTCTGCGCCTACCAATTTTGCCGACCTGTCGCTGGCCAAGACGGTGAGCAATGCAAGCCCGACCAGTGGTACAAATATCACCTACACTTTGTCGCTGACCAATTCCGCCGCGTCGAACCAGACCGCAGCCGCAACGGTCTCTGACCTGCTTCCTCTAGGGGTGACCTTCGTCAGCGCTTCCGGCTATGGAACCTATAACAGCGGAACGGGCATTTGGGATGTGCCCTCGATAGCTCCCGGACAGACGCGGGCCATAAACATCATTGTCACGGTTACAGCACCAGCCTCAGCCACCGTCACCAATGTTGCCGAAGTGGCGTCATCCAATCGCGTGGATCCGGACTCGACGCCGAATAATGGCGTCACCGGTGAAGATGATTATGCCAGCGGGAGCTTTACCGTTGCGGGATCGCGAACCGCCGGAACACCGCCCAGCCTGACCACCGTATGCTCGATCGCCAACCAGATTTTGTTCGACTGGAATGGCAAGGCGTGGACCGGTGGTTCAACCAATAACAGCTATACCGTGACCGGGATCGGCTCGATCAACTTCGACATCACCAACACCGGCGGCTTCTATGACGATGGTTCGCCAGCGGTGAACAGCAACAACACCGGTGGTCTCGCCGGCACAGAACAATCGCTATACGAAAATCTGCAATTCACCACGCAATCGCAAACCGCAACCACCATGCTGACGTTGCCAACTGCGGTTCCCGGGCTTCAATTCACCGTTTTCGACATCGATTTTGCAACCAATGACTTCGCCGACAAGCTGACCGTGATTGGCAGATTTAACGGCAGCACCGTGATGCCGACGTTGACAAACGGCGTTGCCAATTATGTGATTGGCAATGTCGCCATTGGTGACGTTGGATCCGGCTCCACTTCCGCCAATGGCAACGTGGTGGTTACCTTCACCTCTCCTGTGGACCAGGTGGAGATAATCTATGGTAACCACACAACGGCGCCCGCAGATCCCGACGGGCAAGCCATTTCTATCCATGATATCAACTTCTGCCGGCCATTGACCACGATGAGCGTTACAAAGATCAGCTCGATCATCAGCGATCCGGTCAGCGGCACCACCAATCCCAAGCGCATTCCGGGCGCGATTGTCGAATATTGCATCCTGATCAGCAACAGCGGGTCTGCGAGCGCAGGCTCGATAGTCGCAACCGACAGCCTTACCGGCGCCTTTACTTATACTCCGGGAACGATGAAGAGCGGCAGCAATTGCGGATCCGCAACGACGGTGGAGGATGACAATAATACGGGCGCCGATGAAAGCGACCCATATGGTGCATCATTGGCCGGTTCCACAATCACGGCGACCGCGGCTACATTGGGCCCGGCAAGCACCTTCGCGCTCACCTTTCAGGTTACGGTCAACTAGCCAGCGCGCTTCAACCGAACCAATATTTCATCCAGCGACGATAGAAAGCGGGAGCGATCCGTTTTGCTGAAAGGAGGCGGGCCGCCGATATTTTCGGTCCCCATGCCAGAGCGCAAGTCGGCCATGATCGCCCGCGTCGCCACCGCAGCTCCAATCGAATCCGGCGTAAACGGCTTGCCGTTGGACGCAACCACCGCCGCGCCCGATTTCACACAGCGGTCCGCCAGCAATATGTCTGACGTCACCACGACGGTACGGACACCGGTTCGTTCGGCGATATAGTCGTCGGCCGCATCAAAGGCATCGCTGACCACCACCCGGCTGATCAGCGGGTGGTCCGGAACCCGGAACGGACTGTTGCTGACAATCACAACCGCCACCTGATGGCGTTCGGCCACCCGGTAAATTTCATCCTTTACCGGGCAGGCATCAGCATCGACCAGTATCTGGATAGCGTCCGTCATCAATCGGTTCAGCCGGCTTTGGGTCCGCTATGCTTCGGACCGTCAAACGAACGCTTTCCGCGATGCGGCTTCTTTCCGTCACCGCCGCCGAAATTGCCTTTCGGACCGGATTTGCGATCGCCTTTATATTCGGATTTCTTTTTGAAACCGTCACCAAAGTCGCGCTTTGGTCCGCCGCCGTCAGAACCGCCTTCGCCTTCCGGCTTGCGCTTCTGATAAGGCTTGCCGCCACCCGATTTATCACCGAATTTCTTGTCGCCAAACTTCTTGTCGCCAAATTTGTTCTTGCCGAATTGCTTGCCGCCATGTTTCTTGCTGGCGTTGCTGTAATCGCGTTGACCGCCAGCATTATCGCCCCGGCCGCCCTTGCGGTTGCGCTTTGCTTCATCCCGCGGTTTGCCTGCGAACTGGGTGATCACGATATCATCGGTATCATCCCCGCCGGATTCTCTTTTCTCAGCGATGGCAGCGGTAAATTTGTCCACCACCCGGCGCGGAATTTCGAACAATGTGTCGTCGCCGTTGATCCGGATCGCGCCAATTTCATTCTTGGTGATATGTCCCCTGCGGCAGAGCACCGGCAAAAGCCAGCGGGCGTCGGCGCGCTGGTTATGGCCAACGTTCATCTTGAACCAGACGGTATCTTCGAAACCGGGGCGAGGGCCGCCAGGCGCGGCTTGAGACTGCGCACCGCGATCAAGCATCTGTTCTGGAGCAGGCATTTTCGCGCGATGCGATTGCACCAGCATAGCCGCGATTTCTTCTGGCGTTTTTTCTGCCATCAGGCGCTTCGCCAATGCCAGATCATCTTCGTCGATCTCGACCGGCTGCAACAAAGTTTCGATCAGCCGCTCGGCATCATTCTTGCGAATGTCGCCGCGTGTCGGCGCATCTTTCCATTCGGCGTTGATTTTTGCGCCGCGGAGCATCGATTCAACCCGCTTGCGCCGCTGGTAAGGCACGATGATAACCGCCGTCCCTTTTTTGCCTGCACGCCCGGTCCGTCCGGAGCGATGCTGCAATGTCTCTGCGTCGCGCGGTATTTCGACGTGTACCACAAGACTCAAGGTCGGCAGATCCAGACCACGTGCGGCAACATCGGTTGCTACACAGACCCGCGCCCGCTTGCTGCGCAGGGCCTGCATCGCCTGGTTGCGTTCGCTCTGGGTATGTTCACCCGAAAGCGCCACCGCACTGAAACCGCGATCAACCAGGCTGGTGTGAAGGCGGCGAACCGCTTCGCGCGTGCCGCAGAACAGCATCGCCGATTCCGCTTCATGGAAGCGCAGCAGATTGACCACCGCATTTTCGGTATCGGCCGGAGCAACAGTGATCGCCTGATAGGCAATGTCACCATGTCCGCGATCTTCGCCGACAGTGGAAATGCGCAGCGCGTCATTCTGGTAGCGTTTGGCGAGATTGATAATCGGCTTCGGAATCGTCGCAGAGAACATCAATGTCCGGCGATTCTCTCCGGTTGCATCGAGAATTTCTTCGAGATCTTCGCGGAAGCCCATGTCGAGCATTTCATCCGCTTCATCGAGAACCGCTGCCCGCAGATTTTTCAGGTCAAGCGCCCCGCGTTCGAGATGGTCCCGCAATCGGCCCGGCGTGCCAACAATGACATGCGCGCCGCGGCGCAGCGTGCGCCGTTCTTTCGAAGCATCCATACCGCCAACACAGGTCGCGATTTGCGCGCCGGCTGGTTGATAGAGCCAGGTCAGCTCGCGACTCACTTGCAGCGCGAGTTCGCGGGTCGGCGCGATGACCAGCGCCAGTGGCTCGACCAGAAACGGGAAACGCCCGTTGTCATCGAGCAATTGCGGCGCCATCGCCAGACCAAAGGCCACGGTTTTACCGGAACCGGTCTGGGCGGACACGATAAGATCGCGGCCTTCGGCTTCGGTTTCGAGCACAGCGGCCTGAACCGGCGTCGGCTTGACATATTCGCGCGCGGTAAGCGCTTCTGCGAGAAGCGGAGATATTTTGGAGAAAGGCATAATGTTCTAATTCCGTGGCAAAAGTGAAAGCCGCGCGGAAATGCCAGTCGCCTGCGGTTTATGAAGATTATGTTGTTATAAAACGGTCTGCACTGGGGATCATATTGCCTTACCGGCAGCATGGCCACTCGCCCAAGCCCATTGAAAATTATAGCCACCGAGCCAGCCGGTAACATCAACCGCTTCGCCAATAGCATATAAACCGGGCACTTGACTAGCTTCCATATTTTTGGACGAGATTTCCGCCGTACTTATACCGCCCGCCGTGACTTCCGCCTTGGCAAAGCCCTCGGTTCCATTGGGCATGAAGCGCCAATGCGACAGACGCCTTGCCGCTTCATCGAGCTTCTTGTCGGTAAGATTGCCCAGTTCTCCTTCAAGCGCGATCCGTTCGATCAGCGTCTCGGTCAATCGTGCAGGCAAATGGGCGTTGATAGCCTTTTTAAAGGAAAGCCGCGGCAATTGCCGTTTTGCCTGAATTAGCCAGTCGCCGGGCAAATCTGGGATAAAATCTATCTCTACCGGTTCACCATGTTGCCAAAAGGATGAAATCTGAAGAATCGCGGGTCCAGACAAACCCTTGTGAGTGAACAAAGCGGCTTCCCGAAATGCAGTTTTTCCGCATCTTGCGATTACGGGGGCGGACACGCCGGACAGCGAACGAAACAGGGTTTCTTCCCCGCCCAGAGTCAACGGCACCAAAGCTGGCCTCGGCTCGACTATCTTCAACCCAAATTTTCGCGCCAGATCATAAGCGAAACCGGTAGCCCCCATTTTCGGGATCGACGGACCGCCGGTGGCGACCACCAGCGAAGGCGCAAAAGCGGTTTCTCTGCCATATTCCACCCGGTAACGGCCATCGCTATGACTGACGTCGGTTATCTCCTTGCCTAGCGACAGGCTAACCGCCTGATCGGGGCATTCCGCCATCAGCATGTCGACAATCTGCCGGGCGGAACCGTCGCAGAACAACTGGCCCAGGGTTTTTTCGTGCCAGTCGATGCCGTAATGATCAACCAATGCGATAAAATCAGCGGGCGAATAGCGGCTCAGCGCCGATTTTGCGAAATGCCTGTTTTGCGACAGAAAGCGGTCAGGCGCGGTGCCACTATTGGTGAAATTGCAGCGCCCGCCGCCCGAGATCAGGATTTTTTTACCCGGTTCATCGGCATGATCGATCAGCAATATTTTGCGACCGCGCTGGCCAGCGACTGCGGCACACATCAGGCCAGCCCCGCCCGCGCCCAGAATTATTGCGTCATAATGACTTGGTGGTTTGGCCATCGGATTGTCGAGAACTCTCAATTGTGAACAGGTTTCGTGAATATCGCCCGCGCCGGGACTCTCGCTCAGGAATTTTCGGAACCAGCCCCTCGGCCGGGCTTGGGGCCGAAAAATTGCCGAAGCCCGGGAGCAACATCTCAATCAAAGCGAAAATCCCTGAATTACTCGGGTTTCTCGAGGACTGCGACAAGGTCATGTAATAGCGACGGACTCCATTTGCAACGACGCAGCGCGGCATGTGACCGAACCCGCGATTTTCGGATTGGTGAACGGCCTTCCAATCGACTGGTTCGAAACCCGACGTGGCCTGACTCCTGCTAATTGCCCGTCGCAGAATTAGGTCGATCTCTTCAACCGCCGCAACCTTTCCGCTCCGGTCGTGTTTGTAAACCATATGGAATGCCAAACTCGATGGAGCAGGAAATGATCACTGGCCTCGCTTATGCAATCATATTGATGGGATGTTCCGACGACATGACCATGTGCCGGGAAATCGTCAGGGACAATCGTGCCTTTGCGACGTTGCGGGAATGCGAAAAAGCGCAGGAAGATGCGTTGCGGTCCAATATTGCATTGGAAATCGATTATCCTGTGGTAGCAACCAAATGTACGCAAGGCAGCTACAGATTCACTCAGACAGGCGCAGCATATATTGGCCAATGAAAATAATCTTGTTACCGGGGACGCCGAAGGGGCTCCCGCAACCGAACAGCGCCTGAGCCCGAAAATAACCATAAAAAGACTGTTATCGACAACTATTTTTCTTTTGTCGCTCGGCCTGTTTTTGGCGCTACCCTTTGTCCTGTCAGCCGGGGCTGTCTTTTTTCGTCCGCTGTTCGCCGCGATCGTAATAATGCTGATGCTGCTCCCCCTGACCAACGGCTTGACCAATCTTGGAATACCAAACGCGATCTCCGCCTTTTTTGCCGTGCTTGCGTTTCTCTTCTTTCTGGCATTCGGGTTTTTGCTAATCTTGCAACCGGCTCTGGAGCTGGCCGAGCGGTTTCCGGACATCACGAATATATTGCAGGAACGGCTTGTCGACATCCGTCAGTTCACTTCATCAGTTTCGCAAATGGGCACGGAATTCTCTTCGACAATCGGCGAATCCAAGGGACAGGAAGTGATCCTGGCCAGTCCCAACGTCATGGAAGAAGCCGCCTATGCGACACCGGCTGTTTTCGTCGAGTTTCTGCTGGTCGTGCTTCTGGTATATTTCATGCTGGAATCCCGGCTGCGGTTGAAACGGATCATATTATTGAACCGGTCGACATTGGGTACGACGCTCAAGGCAGCCCGGGCCGGGCGGAGCATCACAGAAGACCTGTCACACTATATCGGTGCCGTCACCACTATCAATATAGCAGTCGGTATACTGGTCGCACTTGGCGCGTGGGCAATGGGCATCGAATCACCTCTCATGTGGGGCGGTCTTGCAGCAATTTTGAATTTTATTCCCTATCTTGGCCCGATGTTGATGGCCGTGCTTTTATTCGGGTTCGGCGCGGCTTCCACGGGAGATCTGGCAGGCGGACTGGCGCCCACGGCCGCCTATATCGGCCTGCAGGCCATCGAAGCAAATTTGGTGACACCCGCAATTTTGGGGCGGCGGTTTTCGATGAACCCGGTCCTCATTCTCCTGGCCATCAGCTATTTTACATGGATATGGGGATTGGCTGGCACATTGATCGCCGTGCCCTTGCTGATTGTCGGCAAGGCGCTTGTCGACCAACTGGGAAGCCCGAATATTATCGGCTTCATATTGGGAGAGCCGTTATTCGATTCTCCCGGAAAACAACAAGACCGGATTTTATGATTGCATCGGAACTATCGGGCGATCGCCACGCGTTTTCAATGAATTGTTGCCCACGCCCACAACATGCCGGATGGCATGGAAGCAGGAATCGCCGGGAGATTGGGAAAAAATGGTGGAGCCTAGCGGGATCGAACCGCTGACCTCTTCGCTGCCAGCGAAGCGCTCTCCCAGCTGAGCTAAGGCCCCATTTGAAGAGCGCCTTTAATCCAGCCGCCCTCCAGAATGCAAATCAAAAATCAGGTGTCGTCTGGCTCGTCGTCACCTTTACCCTTGCTGACGCCCAGATCATCGTCGCCGCCCAGGTCAACTTCGTTGTCCGGGGAAGGTTCGTCATCGTCGATGTTGACGTCCAGATCATCATCGTCAACCGAGTCTTCTTCCTTCTTCGCGTCTTTCTTTGGCGCGGCTTCAAAGGGCATCGGTTGTTTCGATTTCAGGACTGCTTCGGGAACAAAGCTTTCCCCGCATTCAACACAGGTCGCCGGGTCTTCTTTGCCCAGATCGTAAAAGCGCGTTCCACATTTCGGGCATGTGCGTTTTGTGCCCCATTCCGGTTTAACCATGGCTGGTGTCCAAATCCTGTCTAAATCAAGTCGTTGATTGGTTTAAGTCTGTGCTGCGGCGATTCAAGCTTTGCCCAAATCAGCCGCGAAATCCGGCGCGCCTTGCCATAGCTTTGCAGCGCTGTCAAAAGCCGTTTGATATTCCTGCACGAATCATTTGTGCGTTCCGCTAACAAAGCTCTGACATGACCAGCAACACTCCACAGCCAGTAACGTTCAAACCGTCTGGCCCGCTCACCGGTAAATTTTCCGTTCCCGGCGACAAATCCATCTCGCATCGGGCATTGATATTGTCGACTCTCGCGATCGGCAAAAGCCGGATTACCGGGCTGCTCGAAGGCGAAGATGTTCTGGCAACCGCCGATGCCCTGCGTGCAATGGGGGCAAAAATCGAGAAAAAGGACGACGTCTGGACCGTCCATGGCGTTGGTGTCGGTGGCCTGATGCAGCCGGAAAATGCGCTCGACATGGGCAATAGCGGGACATCGGCCCGATTGCTGATGGGGCTGGTCGCATCCCACGGGATCAGCACCACCTTCATCGGCGATGCGAGTCTGTCGAAACGTCCGATGGGCCGGGTCATCGATCCGCTTTCCCAAATGGGCGCGGATATCCAGGCACGCGAGACGCCCGATCACAAGGCTTGCCTGCCGCTAACCGTGAGAGGAATTTGCCCGGCGGTTCCGCTTGAATATCGCCTGCCGGTGGCTTCTGCACAGGTCAAGTCGGCGATATTGCTGGCGGGCCTCAACACCCCCGGCATTACCCGAATCATCGAACCGGTGCTGACCCGCGATCATAGCGAAACCATGCTCAGGGGATTTGGCGCAGAAATCAACGTCGAAACGGATGCCGAGGGAAGCCGGATCATATCGCTGACCGGAGAAGCGGAACTCAAACCGCAAAAGATCAAAGTGCCCGGCGACCCGTCATCCGCCGCTTTCCTGGTGGTTGCCGCATTGATCGTGCCCGGATCGGATATCGTCATCGAAAATGTCGGGATCAACCCCACGCGCACTGGTCTGTTCGATGTGTTGCGCGACATGGGCGGCGATATCAGCTTCGAGAAGAAGCGCACGGTTGGCGGAGAGCCGGTCGCGGACATTCACGTCAAGCACAGCCCGCTCACCGGCATCGACGTTCCCGCCAAAATAGCGCCGAGCATGATCGACGAGTTCCCGATATTGTTCATCGCCGCGGCGATGGCGAGCGGAAAGACCACCACCCGCGGCCTCCACGAATTGCGGGTCAAGGAATCCGACCGGCTGTCGCAAATGGCCAAAGGCCTTGGCCTTCTCGGTGTAAAGCTGACCGAAAAGGAAGACGGCCTGGTGATCGAAGGCAGCGGCGGCAAACCGCGATCCGGCGGAAAAACCAAGCCGGTCATCGAGACCGCGCTCGATCATCGCATCGCGATGAGTTTTGCGGTCGCTGGGCTGGTGACAAAGCCAGGCCTCACGATCGATGATATCACGCCGGCACAAACCAGCTTTCCAGGGTTTGAACGACTTCTAGCGAAGCTGGCATCCTGATGATCGACGGATTCTGGGCCAATGTAATCGGAATTTTGGGCAGCGCTCTGATCGTCTTTGCCTATGCCTATAACGTCTATGCGCCGGTGGTGAACGCGTTTGTCTACAACGGCACCAACCTGATCGGCGCACTCCTGCTTACACTCTCGCTCTTGGTACATTTCAATCTGGCGTCATTGCTGCTGGAATTTGTGTGGATGGCGATAGCAGTTGGCGGCCTCTGGAAAGCCTATCGAGATCACGCGAGGCAACAACCATGATCATCGCTGTGGATGGCCCGACCGCCTCTGGCAAAGGCACGATCTCCAAGGAGCTGGCGAAATATTTTTCCTTGCCCTTCCTCGACACCGGCCTGCTCTATCGGGCTGTTGGCTGGACGCTCCAGGAACAGGGCGGTGATGCCGACAATCCCGCCGATGCGCTCGCCGCTTGCGTATTTGACAGCACTTTGCTCGACAATCCGGCCTTGCGCAGAGAAGTGGTTGGCGGTTTGGCCAGTCGTGTCTCGGTTCATCCGGAAGTGAGGCGAGCGCTGGACAAACGGCAAAAGGACTTCGCCTACCAGCCGGCCGGTGCCGTTCTCGATGGTCGTGACATCGGCACGGTCATCGCGCCGGATGCCGACGTTAAATTGTTCGTGACCGCCTCCTCCGAGGCACGCGCGATCAGGCGCTTCGAGGAAATGAAGCGGCGCGGCGAGCAAGTCAGTTTTGACGACATATTGGCCGACATTCTCGAACGCGATAAGCGCGACAAAAACCGTACGACTGCGCCGCTCAAACCCGCCGAAGATGCAGACTTGCTTGATACCACCAATTTGACTATAGACGCCGCCATTCAGCAGGCAATTGCCATGGTGAATGCGAAGACAAGCGGCCGGCGCGACAAAGATCCGGCATAGCAGACAAATGATGCGCAAGACGGGCTGGTAAAGAACCGGCCCGGCTTTAGCGCAGCTTTTGGCATTTGTGCTTGGCTTCGCATATACCAGATATCGGCAGTTTTCTGATGGATGCGGCGGTCACATGGGGTGGCCGCGGCAATTTTGGTCCAAGACCGGCGGAACCAACCGCCTGGCCAGAAAAATTGACTATCAAGGAATAAACCATATGGCCTCAACGGCATTTCCAACCCGCGACGATTTCGCGGCAATGTTAAACGAATCACTCGGTGGCGAAGACCAGGGCTTTGAAGGCCGCGTCGTCAAAGGCACCGTAACCGGCATCGAAAATGACATGGCTGTCATCGATGTGGGATTGAAATCAGAAGGCCGTGTTGCGCTGCGCGAATTCGCCGCTCCCGGTAAAAAGGCCGAAATTTCCGTCGGCGACGAAGTCGAAGTCTATGTCGACCGCATCGAAAATGTGAACGGCGAAGCCATGCTGTCCCGCGACCGCGCCCGCCGCGAAGCAAGCTGGGACAAGCTTGAAAAAGAATATGACGACGGCAATCGCGTCGAAGGTGTTATCTTCGGCCGCGTCAAAGGCGGCTTCACTGTCGACCTCGATGGCGCTGTAGCGTTCCTGCCCGGCAGCCAGGTCGACGTCCGCCCCGTGCGCGATGTGACCCCGCTGATGGACATCACCCAGCCTTTCCAGATCCTCAAGATGGATCGCAAGCGTGGCAACATCGTTGTCTCGCGTCGCGCCATTCTCGAAGAAACCCGCGCTGAACAGCGTTCGGGCCTCATCGAGTCGCTGGCTGAAGGTCAGGTTACCGAAGGCGTCGTCAAGAACATCACCGATTATGGTGCGTTCGTCGACCTCGGCGGCATTGACGGTCTGCTCCATGTTACCGATCTCAGCTACAAGCGGGTCAATCACCCGAACGAGATGATCAACATCGGCGACACGCTCAAAGTCCAGATCATCAAGATCAACAAAGACACCCAGCGCATCTCGCTCGGCATGAAACAGCTCGAGAGCGATCCCTGGGATAGCGCAACCGAGAAATATGCTGTTGGCACCAAGCTCAACGGTTCGGTCACGAACATCACCGAATATGGTGCTTTCGTCGAACTCGAACCCGGCATCGAAGGCCTGGTTCACGTTTCCGAAATGAGCTGGACCAAGAAGAACGTCCACCCGGGCAAGATCGTTTCCACTTCGCAGGAAGTCGAAGTTATCGTTCTCGAAGTCGACACCGAAAAACGCCGCATTTCGCTTGGCCTCAAACAGGCTCAGTCCAACCCATGGACCGACTTTGCAGATACGCACCCGGTCGGCAGCACGGTTGAAGGCGAAGTCAAGAATGCAACCGAGTTCGGTCTGTTCATCGGCCTTGAAGGCGACGTCGACGGCATGGTTCACATGTCTGATATCGCCTGGGGCATCTCTGGCGAAGACGCGCTCAACCTCCACCACAAGGGTGAGCAGGTAAAAGCGATCGTTCTCGACATTGATGTTGATAAAGAACGCATTTCGCTTGGCATGAAGCAGCTGGAAAAAGGTGCGCCCGCCATGGGTGGCACCGATACCGGCGGCATCAAAAAGGGTTCGGTGGCAACCGTCACCGTGCTGGAAGTACGCGATGGCGGCCTCGAAGTCCAAATGGGCGACGACGGCGCGACCGGCTTCATCAAGCGCAACGATCTTGGCCGCGACCGCGACGAACAGCGTCCGGACCGTTTCCAGGTTGGCCAGAAGCTCGACGCAATGATCACCGGTTTCGACCGTTCGAAGAAACCGAATTTCTCGATCAAGGCGCATCAGCTGGCAGAAGAGAAACAGGCCGTGGAACAATTCGGTTCAACCGATTCCGGTGCGAGCCTTGGCGACATCTTGGGTGAGGCACTCAAGAAGAAGGAAGAATAGTCCTTCAACCACGCGATTATATTCAAAAAAAGCCCACCCCTCGATCAGGGGTGGGCTTTTTCATTGCCGTGTCCCGTTTCGCGACCAAAATTGTACAAAACTGCAAAGGCCATTGAAAACAGTCATGATTTCTGGCATCTATCGAGTCTAGATAACATCAGACTTCAAGATTCCCAGAGTCTCTGCAAAGATTGAGTCTGCTGGATCGCCCCGGAATCGGAAAGGCGCACCGATGATACGTTCTGAACTATTAGAGAAGCTCGCTGAAGAAAATCCGGAATTGAAACCGGACGAGATTGAGAAAATCGTCGACGTGTTTTTCAACCAGATTAGCCAGAAGCTAGCCGACGGCGGCCGCGTGGAACTCCGCGGATTTGGTGCCTTTTCAACCCGCCAGCGCAAACCGCGCACCGGCCGCAATCCGCGCACCGGAGAATCGGTAGAGGTTCCAGCCAAAAGAGTGCCCTATTTTAAGCCCGGCAAGGAAATCCGCGAGCGGCTGAACAAGGACTGATCACTACAATTTTCAAATATTATTTGCCTATGCACTTGACCACGCGTTCGCAATAATGCTTGTCGCTAGGCTCCGACTGCGGTTGGAACTACCGGTGCGGACGTGGCGAAATGGTAGACGCAGCAGACTTAAAATCTGCTATCCGAAATGGGTGTGCGGGTTCGAGTCCCGCCGTCCGCACCAATAACGTTCGGGCGAGGGCTGTATATGCCGGCCATCAACCGACCGCCAGAGCCTTCACAATATTGATCCATCACCCCGACAAGTGCAAATGGGCACGTGGATTCTTAGCGATGTTTCTGACTGCAAAAGACCTTTTGTCTTGTGACCGGACAATGGTTTTGGCACAGCCTTGATATCAGGGAGGGTTGGGCGTGGCAGACAAGAAGGCGGCAAAAAAGGATAGCGTTGAAAAGGCCGCACCGCCAACCTCCGACCAACCGGCAGAAATGCCTCCCGCGAAAGAGCCGGATGCGGGCAAGACAGACATCAATTTTTCAGCGGGGCTCGCCGGATTTCTGGCGGCCAATAATATCTCTCTCGGCTTCACATCCTATCAGACAGGCAGACTATACCTCATCGGTTCAGGCGAGGACGACAAACTTGCCCTGCACGAAGCACAATATCCGCAGGCGATGGGTGTGGCGGGCGATAACGAGCGGATTTATCTGGGCACTTTGACCCAGGTCGTCCGGATGGAAAACGTCCTGGCGCCGGGGCAGACCGCGAACGATGTGCACGACAAAGTCTATGTTCCGCGCAATATGCAGACCACCGGCAATATCGATATCCATGAACTGGGTATCCGAAAGAACGGGCGAATGGTCTATATCAACACCCGCTATAGCTGCTTGTGCGAGCCGGATATCAAGCATAGTTTCAAACCGATCTGGAAACCGGAATTCATCTCCAAACTTGCGCCGGAGGACCGCTGCCATCTCAACGGTCTGGCCATGGTCGACGGAGAACCCAAATATGTTTCCGCAGTCTGTCGCAGCGATGTCGTCGATGGCTGGCGCGACCGGCGCCATGATGGCGGCGTGATCATCGATATCGATAGTAACGAGATCATGGCTGAGGGACTGTCGATGCCGCACAGTCCGCGCTGGTTCGACGGAAAGCTCTGGGTGCTCAATTCCGGCAGCGGTGAACTCGGCTGGATAGATCCCGGGGACAAGAGCTTCCAGCCGATTGCATTCTTCCCCGGTTTTCTGCGCGGCCTCGCGTTTCATGGCAACTATGCCATCACGACTTTGTCAAAGCCCCGCCATCAGCGGTTTGACGGGCTCGCACTGGACGACAAGCTCAAGGAAAAAGATGCCGATGCATGGTGCGGCGTGCAGATATTGAATTTGCAATCGGGCGATGTCGCCCATTGGCTGCGCCTTGACGGTGCGATCACCGAATTATTTGATGTGTGCGTATTAGCCGGGGTACGCAACCCGATCACCCTGGGGCCAAACTCGGTAGAAATCAGGGATTTCATAACCTTCAACTAGCGGATGCTATTCGTGTGCGTGCCGCATGCGAAGATCGTGCAATTGAACCGGTCGGCTACAGCATCGCCATATCCACCGGCTGGTCCAGAAGTATCCGGCCAGCCAGTTCGAACACCGCAGGGGCGGTCGCGATATGCTGGGTGGCGACATGGGCGTCGCGAAACCGGCGTTGCAGGCTGTTGCCCGAATAGACCGCGGCACCGCCGCCGAGCGTATAGGCGGTCTTGCAGACATCAGCCGAAATCGCGGTGGCATGGGCGCAGGCAAGCCTCAGATTGGCGCGTCCTGTGGCGGATATTTCGCCGCCGCCCTGTGCTTCGGTCCAACATTCGCTGATCGCATTTTCCAGATAGCCGAACGCACCGCCCAGATCGGCCGTTGCTCGCGCCAGTTCGACCTGGACCATTGCCCGCTGTGCCATCGCGCGACCGCCACCCGGAGTCTTCTTGTGGATCGCGATAGTCTTGATCTCCTCCAGCGCGGCCCGCGCGTTGCCGAGCGCAACCGAAGACACGCCCAGCGCAAGCAGGCCAAAGAGCGGGAATTTGTACAGGGCGCCCGGATCGCGCGGCTGGTCGCCGACAAAGGACACGCTGCGATCCTTGGGGACCTTCACGCCCTCGACCGAAAAATCGCCCGATCCGGTGCCTTTCAATCCCGCGACATGCCAGCTGTCGATGAACGACACGTCTTTGGCCGGAAAGAACAACATCCGGTGATAGGGCGCGCCATTGTCAAACTTCTGCAGCTCGCCATCCCTGAGGATCATCGCGCCGCCTCCCAGCCACGAACAATTGGCCGAACCCGAGCCCCATTGCCACTGGCCGCTGAGCAGATAATGGTCGCCTTTGTCCTCGGCCTTACCCATTGGCGCAAACACGCCGCCGGTAATGACATCGTCCGCGCCAAAGATTTCGCGTGCCGCCGGTTCCGCCATATAGGCGGCTCCCAATGTCGAGGTAACCGCGATCATCAGGCACCAGCTTGTACTGGCATCCGCTTCGGCAACCGTCTCGACAATTTTCATAAAATCGAGCGGCTCCAGCTCCAGCCCGCCGAGCGCTGCCGGTTTGGACAGATTGAACGCGCCCGCAGCGGCCAGCTTTGCTGCGAGATCGGCCGGCAATCGCCGCGCCCGTTCGGTTTCTTCGGCGCGCGCAGCGATCTCGGGAAGCAAAGCCAGCACAGCGGCGCCAACCTCACCGATGTCGGAAATATCATATTGTAGGGCGGGCATTCAGAATTTCTCCTCAAAGGCGATAGCAGCACAAGAGTTCCGCTTTGTCGAGCCGGCAAAAGCATCTAGACAGTTGCCATGCGTTACATCGCCCTCCTGTGCACGATCCTGCTGCTCGTCTCCTGTGACCGGGATCCGGCGGTCGGCACAGCGCCTGGCCCGGCCCAGATCGTCCGACTGTCCGATTCGGAGATCAAGGGACTCGATCCGCAAAAAGTCTCTGACCTGTCATCGCTGCGCGTTGCCGCCGACCAGTTTGAAGGCCTGACCCGTCTGGATGCAAAAGGGGAGCCAGAGCCGGGATTGGCGACAGGATGGAAAATCTCGCCGGATGGTCTGACCTGGACTTTTGCGTTGCGGGATAATCTGCGATTCTCCGACGATACCGGTTTTGATGCCACGCTTTTCCCGGCCGTGCTGCAACGCCTGCGCGCACCGGAAACGGCAGCGGCGGCTCAGGCCCTGTTCGGCAATATCGTGGCCATGGAGGCGTCGGGTATAAATAGCGCGGTCGTGACCCTCGCCTCTCCCGATCCGTCCTTGCCCGCCTTGCTGGCGCATCCGGCTATGGCCGCCCTTCCCCTGCATCGAATCAATGCCAAAGGGGACAGATGGACTTCGGATCGACCGATGATCACCAGCGGTCCATATCGGTTGTCCGAATGGAAACTCAATGACCATGCGCGATTGGAGCGCAATCCCGCGTGGCATGACGGAACACCGGCGACTGGAACCATCATCTGGAAACCGATGGATGACAGCCTGTCGGCGATGCGTCTGTTTCTGTCCGGCGGTGCGGATATCGCCGCGGACTATCCGGCAAGCCGTCATCAGTGGCTTCAGGACAATCATCCGGCCGCGGCCCACAGCGTCCCTTATCTCGGCAGCTATTATTTTGCGTTCAACACCCGTGCGCCGCCCTTTGATGACCGCAGGGTCCGGGTCGCCTTGTCGATGGCTGTCGAACGGGAGTGGATCGCCGACAAGGTGATCGGTATCGGAAATATCCCAGCCTGGGGATTGTTGCCGCCGGGGCTGGTCGGTCCATCCTCTGCCAAACCCGATTGGGCTGACTGGCCGCGGGAAAAGCGTTTGCGTGCGGCACGCGCCTTGCTGGCAGAAGCCGGATTTGGCGCGACCAAGCCGCTACGCTTTGAAATCCGGTTCAACAGTTCCGCCGAGCATCGCAGGGTCGCCGTTGCGATGGCGGCAATGTGGAAGCCTCTGAACGTCGAAGCCAGCCTGTTCAACAGCGAAGCCGCGCTGCATTTTGCGGCGCTGCGCCGGCACGAATTTGCTCTGTCCCGTTCGGGCTGGATTGCCGATCTGCCGACGCCGGAAAATTTCCTGCTGGTTCACCAGAATGCCAATGGCGCCGGAAATTACTCGGGCTATGACAATCCCGAATATGACAGGATGTTGGCCCGCGCGATTGCCGAGCCAGACCCTCCACGACGCCAGACATTGATGCGCCAGGCAGAAGCGGTGCTGATCGCCGACATGCCGGTCCTGCCACTCTACTATTACGTCACGCGTAGCCTGGTGGCCAACCGCATCGCGGGATGGGAAGATAATATTTCCAATGTGCATCCCAGCCGCACTCTGCGTATAAGGCCGAGATGATTTCCCGTTCGACATTCTGGCTGAAAAATTTATCGGCCGCTCTTGTGGTGATATTGCTAGGGTCCTGCGGGTTTGCTGGGGACGAAGATCAGGTAAGAGTCACCGTTGTCGAGGACGGACCAACGCGGATCAATCCGGTCGGGACGCGGCTGAATTTTGCTTCGGCCACCATGCGCGCGGCGATGGCCAAGGGCCTCGTCGGGCTGGATGAAGAAGGGCGGGTCGTTCCCGCGCTGGCCGCACGCTGGATCGTTTCCAACGATGGTCTGAGCTATATCTTCCGACTGTTCGATGCAAAATGGGATGATGGCAGGCAGATCAGCGCCGAGCGTGTGACCCGCCTGCTTCGCGAGCGTTTTACCGAACTTGGCGATAGCCGTTTGCAGCATGATATTTCGGAAATCGAAGAAGTGGTGTCGATGACCGGCAGGGTGATCGAGATCAGACTGGATTCGCCGCACCCAAATTTCCTTCAGCTGCTCGCCCAACCGGAAATGGGTCTGTTCCGGGCTGGCCATGGTGCCGGCCCCATGCGCTTGTTGAGCGAAGTCGATGCCATCAAACTCAATCGCTTTGACGAACCTTCGCAGGAAGAAAAGGACGCGGAGGAAGAAGATGACCGCTGGGTGTCCCTGCGCAGCGAACCGGCTGCTGTCGCAATAGCCCGCTATCGGGCCGGTGGCGTACAAATGGTTCTGAACGGTAAATATCATCATCTCCCGCTCATCGAGGCGGCGGGAATCAGCACTAGCGATTTGCGGCTCGATCCGGTCGCCGGGCTGTTCGGGTTGCGGTTCATTCGCGCCAATGGTTTCTGGGCGGTTCCCGGCAATCGCGAAATTCTCGCGATGGCGATCAATCGCCCTGCGCTGCTGACCTCTTTCCCCGGCGTCAGCGCCTGGCAGAGCCGGCTCAAGATCATTCCCGAAGCGCTCGATGTCGACGGCATCAACACCTATCCGGACTGGGCCGGCATGACCATGCAGGAGCGGATTGCCTTTTCCAGAAACCATGTACGACAATGGAAGGCTTCGGAAGGACCGATTGTCCCGCTCACCATCGCTTTGCCTGATGCGGCGGGTGCCGACATTCTCTTCAAGCGCATCCAGTCCGATCTCAGAAGAGTGGGATTGAACGCCAGAAAGGTCGGAATGAACCAGGATGCCGACGTTCAGCTGGTGGACGAAATCGCGCCTTATGATAGCCCGCAATGGTTTTTGAAACAGCTTATCTGCCCGGTAACACCGGTCTGCCTGAACGATGCCGATGCACAGATCGTGGAGGCCGAGGCGGCCACCAATCTGGAAATCAAGGCGCGTCTCTATGCCGAAGTGGAAAAAATGCTGGTCAACCATTATAATTTCATTCCGATCGCGGTTCCCATCCGCTGGTCTATTGCCCGGCAAGGCCAACGCGGCTTTGCCGTCAATCCGCGCGGTTGGCATCCATTGAACCCGCTGGTTGGCATACCTATATCCTGACTGTATTATTAGAGCACGACAGAGAGGTCCGATGGCCATTTCCGAAGAACAGTTAAAGCGTCTGGCCGAACAATTGCCCGACGTCAGCCGCGACCCGCAGGCGGTGCGCAACCGCGTCGAGGCGATGGAAAAGATACTCGAACGGGCGTTTGTTATTCCGGGCATCAACCGGCCGATCGGTCTGGATTCGATCGTCGGCCTGATCCCTGTTGTCGGCGATGTCGCTACCGCGCTGATGGGTGCCTATATCGTCTGGGAAGCGCGCAATCTGGGGATGTCCAAGCTGCAACTGACGCGCATGGCGGCCAATGTCGGGTTCGATACCGCGCTCGGTGCAATCCCCTTCGCAGGCGATATTTTCGACTTTTTCTGGCGCTCGAACAGCAAGAATCTGCGGATCATACGCAAGCATCTCGACAAGCATCATCCTGGAACGAGAACGATCGAGGG
>NZ_JBATHY010000103.1:0-2239 GCF_049667325.1 Parasphingorhabdus sp.
CGATTGACGAAACCAACTTCATAAGCGCGCTGGGCGGTGAAGAAGTCACCGGTCAGCGCCCATTCCATGGCAATACGCTTGCCGACCAGCTGCTGAAGTTTGATGACTCCGCCAGCGGCTGCAACCAGGCTGCGCTTGACTTCGGGAATGCCGAATTTTGCGTTGACGTTGGCGACGCACAGGTCGCAGGCCAGAGCCAGTTCAAGACCGCCCGCCAGCGCATAGCCTTCGACCGCTGCGATCAGCGGCTTTTCCGGTCCTTTTTCGGTGATCCCGCCAAAGCCATAGCCTTTGACCGACGGGGTTTCGCCGCGCAGAAAGCCCTTGAGATCCATGCCCGAACAGAATGTCCCGCCAGCGCCGGTGATGATCCCGGCGTTGAGGCTGTTGTCATTGTCGAGCTGCTCCATCGCCGCGCGAATGCCTTCCGCCGCTGCCTTGGTCATCGCATTTTTGGCCTCGGGCCGGTTGATCGTGACGATGATGAAACCGTCGCGGATTTCCGTGAGTACTTCTGACATATTATTCCTCCTTTTTTTTCCTGAATTTGTGTCCCGGCGAAGGCCGGGGTCCATCTCCTGAAATTGCCTCGCGATGCAATGGCGGGAGATGGGCTCCTGCCTCTTCAGGAGCACGGTTCACTTAACCCCTAGTCAAACAACAATCCGGCCAGTTTCGACCTTTGATAGGCGGCGTCCCCGACAAGCGCGCCAGCCAATATCGCCTTGCGCCGGTGCAGCTGCGCATCGCAATCATGGGTGAAGCCGAAGCCGCCATGAAACTGGATCGCCCGGTCCGCCGATGTCGAATAGCTTGCATGGGACTGGGCCGCCGCCATCCGCACCGCAACCTCGCCGCGCCCCTGCTCGCCCCAGCTGTGCGCCGCGCTATAGAGATGCGTGCGCGCCTTTTCATATTCGACATAATTGTTCACCGTCGGGTGTTTCAGAGCCTGATAGCTGCCGATGATCTTGCCGAACTGCTTGCGGGTCTTCAGATATTCCAGCGTATAGTCGATCACCGACTGCGCGCCGCCGGTCATTTCCGCTGCGTTGATCAGGCCCGCAGCAAGTTCGATCTTCTCCAGCGTCTCGCGGGTCCGGCCAGTATCGAACAGGGCATCGGTTGATAGGGTCACGCCGTCCAAAGTCACTTCATAGCTGCGCGCGGTTTCGTCGATAACCGTTTCACGGCGCAGCGCATTGGCGCCGAGCGCCGATCGTTCGATCACGGCAAAGCGCACCGCGCCGTCAATCTTGATCGAGACAATGATCAGTTCTGCGCTATCCGCCCAGAGGACCAGTTGCTTCTTGCCCGCCAGTGTAACCGTGCCACCGCTCTCGACGCCAGTGGCATCGATATTCGACAGGTCCCAGTCACCATTGGCTTCCCGCAAAGCGAGCGTCGCCGCAGCGCCCTCTGCGATTTTCGGCAACCATTGTGCCTGCTGCGCTTCGCTGCCCCCGGCGAGCAGGGCCTGTGCCGTCAATGTCGTCGAGCCGAATGGATTGCTCATCAGATTGCGGCCCATCTGCTCGGCAATCGGGACCACTTCGGCCATCGACAGACCAACCCCGCCATGCACTTCGGGAATCGCGATTGCCAGCCAGCCGAGATCGCCAATTTCGCGCCAGACGCCTGCATCATAGCCGAGATCGTCGTCGATCAGCGCCCGCACCTTGTCGACGGGGCTTTTGTCGCGACAGAAATTGGTCGCGACGTCCATCAGTTCGATCTGCTCTTCGGTGGTTCCGATTGTGCCTAGATTATCCATGATATTGCTTTCTGATCAGCGAGTTTTGGGGAGGCCGAGCGCATGCTCTGCGACAATATTACGCTGAATTTCCGAAGTTCCCCCACCGATGGTCGCCGAAAAACTGTTCAAATAGCTGCGGTGCCAATAGCCGTCGTCGACCGCATTTTCGTCGCCTACATAATAGCCCGCCTTAGTGCCCTGAAAAGCGAGCGAGAATTCGGTCAATTCGCGGATCAGTTCGGTGCGCGCCAGCTTGTTCATCAGCGGCAGCCCCATGGGCCTGTCCTGCATCAGCTGCGGCATCCGGCGGCGGGTGTTGTTCAGATTGAGCGCCTGAATATCGATCATGAACTGGGTCATCTTGTCGCGCATCACCGGATCATCGAGCAGGGGCTTGCCGTTGCGGACCGAATTTTTCGCCAGCTCGACAATCTCCATCACATCGAGTTCCTTGACGAAATAGCCGCCAACCGGTTTGACCTT
>NZ_JBATHY010000104.1:0-17934 GCF_049667325.1 Parasphingorhabdus sp.
ATCCGGCCCGCGCCGCCGGTCAGCACGACGACCGAGCCGGTATGGGCGTCATCTTCTGCCGGACGCGGCAGATCGATAGCGAACCAGGCAAAACCGATGATCCACAACAGAAGCAGGAAAGAGAACAGGCGCAAAATCATTTGGCGGGACTACACTATCTTTTTCAAGGCGCCGATAACCGTCCATTTGGCGGTCATCATGGCAAGGAACATCCCCAATATCGGAATGGCAGCAATTATCAACCAGCTCCACCAGTCGAGACCGACCGATTGCACCAGACCGGAGCCAAGCGCGGCCAATTGCCCGCTGATCAGCCAGATGATCGCGATACCCCCGACCACCCCGATCAATCCGCCAAATAGCGCATCCAGGGCAATACGCCGCTGGAACAGCCGGCTGATCTGCTCGTCCGTCCCGCCCAGCAAATGCACGACAGCGATCGTTTCGGTGTGGGTGTTTAGCGCCGATCGCGCCGAAATGATAACAGCAGAAGCCGTCGCGAGTGCGAGCAGGGCAACAAGGCCAAAAGCGATCCACTGAAAAGAACGCACCAGCGAAATCACCGGTGCAATATAGCCGCTGCTGGGCTCGATCCGGGCACCGGGCGCGATAGACTGCAGCGCACTCCTCAGCGACTGATATTCAGCTTCGGTGGCGACCCGGGCGAGCTTTACGTCAATAAGCGCCGGAAGCGGAATTTCGTCGGCCAGATCCTGCGTGCCGAGCCACGGCTCGATGAGCGCCTCGATCTCTTCGGGCGGCAATACCCGAACCTCTCTAATCAGCGGCAAACCTCGCAATCGCTCGGCGACGGCCCGTGCCTGAAGGCTTCTGATTTGCGGATTGGCTTCGATGATCTGCACCGTCGCACGGCTGGAGAGTTCATCCGAGACATCGCCCATCGCGCGGGTCATCGCGAGCCCGGCCGCGGCCGCCAGAACGGTGAGGAAGATCATGATCGCAATGACCCACGGCATCGGACCGGACAAGCGGCCTTCGGGTATCAGGCGCCGGTCATGTGCGGGAATGACGAAGAATTTGAACATGCTCCCGGCGACCTATTGCTGCTGGTCTTTGGGAAGCGGTGGATGGCGTAGCGAGCCGGTCGGATCGGCGAGCAATCCCTTTTCGAGCCGCATCATCTGGGCACCCGGTATCTTGCTGAGCAGATGGATATCATGGGTCGCCACGACGATGGTTGTACCGAGCGTATTGAGCGCTTCGAACAATTGCAGCAAGCGGATGGCCATATCGGGGTCGACGTTGCCGGTCGGCTCGTCGGCCACCAGTATCTCCGGCCTCCCGATAACCGCACGGGCAATCGCCACACGCTGTTGTTCTCCGCCCGAAAGCGTCGCCGGCCGGGCAGACGTCCGGTCGCCCAGACCAACCCATTCGAGCATCTCCGCTACCGGAATTTCCAGATCTTTTTCGCGCACTCCGGCGACCCGCAAAGGCAGCGCGATATTGTCGAACGCGGACAGGTGCGGGACGAGGCGGAAATCCTGGAAAACCACGCCGATCCTGCGCCGGAATCCTGGTAGCCGCTCCCGCGGCATGGTCACCGCATCTTCGCCGAACAGCCGGATGACCCCGCGACTGGGACGCTGTGACAGATAGAGCAATTTTAGCAGCGAGGTTTTTCCCGCTCCCGACGCGCCGGTGAGAAAATAGAAGCTGCCCGGATAAAGGGTAAAATTGAGATCAGCCAGAGTCTCTGCTCCCGCACCATAGCGCAGGCCGACATTTTCAAATCGGACAATTTCATCCATTTATGTCTACATTCCAATATCGTGGCCGAATATCGCCCGGCCCCGGAACCAATAGGCCGAGAAGGCCCTCCGAATCAACTCCGCTATCCCGGTCCGGGAGTCTGTTTTGCGGGAAAACGCGAAAAATGACGTTTCGGTCTCAAATCGGCCAAGCAGCCACTTGCAGTTTGCCGTCATGGCGTGTTTAGAGGGTCGTCATGATTTTGAATTGCCCGGCTTGCAAAACCCGTTATCTCGTACCCGACAGCGCCATTGGGCTCAATGGCCGTTCGGTGCGTTGCGCGTCCTGTCGCCATAGCTGGTTTCAGGAAGCGCCGATTCCGGAAAAAGAGCTGGTAGAAGTGGCGGCCGCCGCGAAAGCGCCGCCGGTCAACAAACCGGAACCCGTTTCCAGGGATGGCTGGGAGCCGACCCCGCCAGCCTCTCCGGTCAGCCGCGCTGCACCACCGCCACCCATTTCCGATGCGCCGGACTTTGCCTCCGAGGCTAGCAGTTTCGCGCACGAGCCGCCGTTCAAACCGCGCCGAAATCCGGCAAAATTGTGGACAATCGCTGCCATTGCCTTTGCGGCAATCGTACTGGCATCGGGCGCCGCGCTGTATATATTCGGCCCGCCCCAATGGATTTCCGAATATCAGTTCGCTTCGGCCGAAGAAACCCCGCTGCTTATCGAACTAAGCGCGAAGCAGGACCGCAGGACGCTGCCGGACGGGACCGAATATTTTGCGGCGAGCGGCACGATCATAAATCCCACCAGAAATGACCAGACGGTCCCGCCGATGCTGGTGATCCTGCGCGATGCCGGTGGCCGGATTGTCTATAGCTGGAAAATGAAGGCGCCCGCGCAATCGCTTGCCCCCGGGGCAAAGATAAACTTCAACGAAGCCAAGCTTGATGTGCCGCGTGCGGCGAGCCAGCTGGAAGTCGGATGGGCGGACAAGGCAAGGGACTAGCCGCGCCGTGTCACGGGATTAGTGAAATTCCTGCAGTTGAATTTCCCCGCCATCCGCATTGCCGGTCTTGCCCGCCGACCGGATCGTGGCGATCTGGAAGATATTACTGTTACCCTTGGTGGCCAACTGGCTGACGGGCCTGTCGAAATCGATCACTTCTCCTCGCAGGATTGTTGCACTTGCGACGGCCTGTGCGCGGGACCCGGACGGCTGCGTTTCCACCGATGGCCCGTCGGGCGCCGCGCCGAGAAGCAGAAACATGAGAAGCAGACTGTCCATGGAGCAGATCAGAGCTCCTTACGCCGCGCGCCGACAAGGTAAATAAAAGGTTAACGGCAACATTCGCCACCACTTTCATGCGTCAGCGAGGTGATGCCGCGATCTTTGTGCGGTTACGGGACAAAATTGCCGGGCCGGTTAACAGCAATGCCCGCCGGCAACGAATATCTGTTGCGGCTGCCTACCCCCTTTGCTAAGGGCTCGCGCCTACCCGGGACATCGCTGTCCCAAGCTAGAGACAGTGCGGTCGTGGCGGAATTGGTAGACGCGCAGCGTTGAGGTCGCTGTGGGATTAATATCCCGTGGAAGTTCGAGTCTTCTCGACCGCACCAATAGAACTAGCCGGTTTCTCGAAAACACAGCAATAACGGTTTGCCTGATCGCACCTCCGGCGACAGTTTCAGGCTCTCAGGCGGCCCGTTGCTGGACAAATTCCCCAGCGATTTTGTCGCGCCATGCCAGATAGCCATTGGCATGATCGGATGACAAAACCGCTAGTCGCGCCGCTTCGACCCGCTCTGCCAGCACTTCCGGGGTGAGGCCCCACAGGTCGGTTATCGCCGCTCTGGTTTCGGGCAACAGGGACTGGTCCTTCATTCTGGCAGCGCAAGCGAGTGCCACACCGGTTGCCATATGGGCAGCACAGCCACCGGCCAGCGCCTTTGCCGCCAAAAATTCCTTCGGACCGGCCGGCCCGGCATAGCATATTGCCAGTCCGACGCCGGCCCACAGATCCGGCCGGCGCTCGCTGGCCATGGATGCGATCGTTTCAGCGGCCTTGTCGATCGACGCACCGCTGATAAACCAGATGCCGCGCCCCGCGCCCTGATCATAAGCCCGGGACGCATAACCTTCGAGACTGTGCTTCGGGCCGGACAGGGTCTTTTCCGGTTCGAAATACATGTTGTGATAGCCCCGGCCGTCATAGGCCAGCCAGCGATAAAACGGATCCAGCTTTGCCAATATCCCCTTCTCGCGCCATGGTAATTTCGAGATCGTCAAACCGACGCCGGCATGAACCAATATCGGATATTGCGCTGCGAACTGAGCAAGATAGCGCGGCAGCATCGGCTTGCGGAACGGAAGGCTATCCAGAAGCGCGCTGCCCATCGCGCCGCCTTCGATAAAGAACCCGCGGAGCAGAGCTGGTTCCTGCGCCATTGCTTGTTCGAATCCGGCGAGTGAACGAGCCGAAAGCGTGAGATTATAGCCGCGCAGAAAGGCCTTGCCGATCGATTCCAGCCTTTCCTCGTGACTTTTTTCAGCGAGATCAAATCCCCGGACGCGAAATTCCACACGGCTCGGGTCGAGGGCCAGAATCTTCCGGAAAACAGCGGCTGGCGGAGTCAGCAGGTCGGCGTTGCTTTCAAGCATTTCAATTCGACCCACCCTGCGCATTGTTTCTCTAGCCGGTACAGCTTTACCTTGGCTCCCAACTCCATAGCCCAACCAAAAGCTTCCCGCAAAAAATATTGTGGATCAAGCAAGGTCAGGTCATCTAGCTTCGGGGCGCGGGTATATCCGAACCAGTCAACCGGCCGTTTTCCGCCGCAAAAAGCATGGACTTAGATCGCTCGATTCAGGCTCCAGCGCGCAAGTGCGATGGCTTTCATACCATCGACGTTCATCGAAAGGGGGTCGGATTTGGTCGAAAGTGCCTCATCAAGTAACTTTTGTTACCTTAGGCCTTGTCCCTCACAGCGGATTTACCGGTTTTGGGACGGAAGGATGCTTGCATGAGGGATGGCAATCAAGACTATAGTTCCGGAATATTGACCGCGGAATTCCCGCGATGACGCTCACCAATATTGCGCTTCGATATCCCGCTGCAATCGCCGCCGGATTGGCCCTGATCGCCTTGATCGGGATCATCTCTGCCTTTACCACACCGATCCAGCTGTTCCCCAACATCGAACGGCCGCAGCTTTCAATGCAGGCCAACTGGCGCGCGGCCAGCCCCAAGGAAATGGAATCGGAAATCACGATTCCAATCGAAGAACAACTGCGCGGGATCCCCGGACTGGAAACGATCAACAGCTGGTCGAACAACGGGAATGTCTGGTTCAATCTCGAATTTGCGCTCGGTACCAACATGGACAAGGCCTTCGCCGAAGTGTCGAGCCGTTCGCAGCAAGTGCGCAACTGGCCACTCGATGCTGACCGTCCGATCGTCGGCGGTGCCTTTGGCCAGCAGGGGGAATCGCTGATCTATCTGTTCCTGCAGGCGCTTCCGGACAGCAATATGGACAGCGAGGCGCTCGCCAGATTCGCCCGCGACACGGTCATTCCCAAGCTGGAAACCATAGAAGGCGTGCAGGGAGTCGATTTGCAGGCCCCGACCGGCGAACGGATCTTGCGGATCCGCTTTGATCCCTGGCGGCTCGCCCAGCTCAATCTCACGATCGAGGAATTGTCACGCGCTGTTGGTCGTTTTCAGGATGTCGGCGGTGGAACCGTCGATGTCGGCCGGCGCGGCTACGCCCTGCGCTTTGAAGGCAATTTCACCGCCGAGCAGATCGGGAATCTGACCGTTGCCCAGCGCGGGACCACGGTCATACGCATGCGCGACGTCGCCGATATCAATGTCGGTCCGGACAAGGCCTTCGGAGCGACTTACCAGAATGGCAACCCGGCAATCGGCATGCAGGTCATCCGCGAACCGGGAAGCAATACGCTCGATGCGATCAATGCTGTGCTCACCGAGGTTGAAACGTTCAACCAGAACGAGCTGCAGAGCATCGGGGCAAGGATCGAAAAAAGCTTCGATCCGTCGGTTTTCATCAGGCGGGCGCTGTCCTTCCTGGGTGGTAACCTGCTGCTCGGCACCTTGCTGGCCGTCGGCCTGCTATGGATATTTGTCCGGCGCGCCAGAGCGACGGTCATTATCGCCGCCACGGTGCCGGTCTGCCTGCTTGCGACCCTCGCAGTCCTGGGCATGGCCGGGCGATCAATCAACGTTATTTCTCTCGCAGGTCTGGCTTTTGCCACCGGCATGGTGCTCGACGCCGCGATTGTCGTGATGGAAAATTTTGTGCGAATCCGAAAACGCGGAACTCCGCCGGGACCGGCGGCGCTGGAAGCCGTCTCGCAAGTCTGGCCGGCCCTGTTTGCATCGACCGCCACAACGGTCGCAATCTTCATCCCGATCATGTTCATCGAGGATGTCGAAGGACAGCTGTTCGCTGATCTGGCCCTGACCATAGCCATTTCGGTTATCGCCAGTCTGATTGTTGCCGTGACCGTATTGCCCGCAGCGGCCCGCCATTTCGCCGGTGACCTTGAAATGGATGACAATGAACGGCGCTGGGACGGCTATGCCGACAAGCTGTTCAGCCTGATCGATACTGACCGCAAACGCAAAATATGGATTCCCTCGCTTATCCTTGCACCGTTGGCGATCTCCTATTTTCTCTGGCCTCAGACGGACTATCTGCCCGATGTGAAACGCGATGCGGTCGATGCCTGGGTCGGCCTGCCCTCGGGCCAGACGCTCGAGGCGGCGCGCTCTGAAATAGCCGAAGAGGTTGTCCAGCGACTGGACCCCTATCTCAAGGGCGAGAAGCAGCCCGAATTGCTGAACTATTATCTGTTCGTCAATCCATGGGGCCTGAACACGGGAATCCGGATCAAGGACCAGTCGCGGATCGAGGAAATGACCGACATCGTGAACAACGAGATTCTTGCCGGCTTCCCCGATGTTCAGGCCTTCGCCCAGCAGGGCAGTCTGTTCGGAAATTTTGGTGGCAATGGCAATATCGAACTCTATCTTCAGGCCGAAGATGACGAAGCGCTCAGGCAGGCAGCACTGGTGGCGACGGATTCGATCAACGCCGCCATACCCGGCGCTATGGTGCGGCCCAATCCCGATCCCAATGTCGTCGTTCCCGAACTGCGCCTTACCCCGAATGACCGGCGGATTGCCGAACTGGGTATGACGCGCGAGCAGGTCGGACGCGCGGTGCGCGCGATGGGAGACGGGCTCTATCTGGGGGAATATGTATCGGACGGCGAACGGATGCGGGTGATCATGCGCGGTCTGGAAGCCGTCGATCCGGAAGCAATCGAGAGCGCTCCCATCGTGACCCCGAATGGCGGTGCCGTGCCGCTTGGCGAGGTTGCGACCCTGTTGCGCGGGGTCGGTCCGACCCAGATCGCCCATGTCGACGGCCGGAAAACGCTAACCATCAACGTCTCGCCACCGCCGGGAGTAGCCCTCGGCGTCGCGCTCGAGAAGATCGAAGCTTCAGCCGAAGGGCCAATCCGCAACGCCCTGCCTGCTGGCGGCACCCTGCGTTACGGCGGTGATGCCGACGCACTGCTAAAGGCGATATCGTCGCTCAGCAGCAATTTCCTTCTGGCGGCAGCACTGTTATTTGTCATCATGGCCTCGGTGTTCCGGTCTGCCCGGGATTCCGCGCTGGTCATCATTGCTCTGCCGCTGGCCACCGTCGGCGGGGTGATCGGCATCCAGATCCTCAACCTGTTCAAGCCCACGCCGCTTGATCTGCTGGGTATGATCGGCTTCGTCATTCTGCTCGGAATAGTGGTCAATAACGCGATCCTGCTCATGGCCCAGGCCCGCGACAGCGAAGCAGAGGGCCTGACCCGTTCGGAAGCGGCCCACGCGGCGCTCAGACTTCGTCTGCGGCCGATCCTTATGACCACCGGCACGTCGGTCATGGGCATGTTGCCACTGGCGCTGGTTCCCGGTCCGGGCAGCGCTATCTACCGCGGTCTTGCTGTCATCATTGTCGGCGGGGTGCTTGTCTCAACCATATTCACATTGGTTCTGCTCCCCGCGCTGATCCAACTGGGCGGAGCGAAGGCGACCGATCCGGACGAGCGCGAGCCGCACCCGGATATTGCCGGTGGACCTGTTCTGGAGCCTGCCGAATGAATTTTGCCTTACCGGACTTTGTTAAAGAAAATGCCCGCTGGATTGCGATGGGCGGCGCGCTGTTGCTTGCAGCGCTGGTCTATTTTCTGTTCTTTGCATCAGGCCCTGCGGACGGACAGCCAGGAGGTCCCGGTCAGGGAGGGCCGCCGCCTGCTATCGTGACCTTGGCCAGAGTCGAGAAGACCGCTCTGACTCCGAATTTTACAGCTCCGGGAGACATTGTGGCCGACCGCGATTCGATTGTCGCATCGGAGGTCGCCGGGCGCATTCAATCCACCCTCAACATCGGCGCTCGCGTGCGCAGAGGCACGGTCATTGCGGTAATCGACAGCCGCAGCGCGAGGCTCGCCCGCGATCAGGCATCGGCCGAGGTCCGGCGCCTGCAGACCGATTTGAAATATCAGGACCGACTGGTGGCAAGGCTGCAGCAATTGCTCAAGGAAGAAGCGGAGTCCGAAGCGTCGCTGGATGAAGCGCTTTCTGCCCGCGACCAGACCCGTGCCCGTTTGGCAGCGGCAAGGGTTGCGCTCGAGACGGCCAATTTCGACCTGTCCCGGACACGCATCCTCAGTCCTTTCGAAGGCCAGCTTGTCGAGCGCAAGATCGAGGTCGGAGAATATGCGACGCCCGGACGCGAAATTGCCCGCATCATCGGCCGGACCGGGTCGGAGGCCAGAGTGCGGATTCCGATCGCCGCTGCCGGCTCGCTGGCCGAAGGTCAGGAAATTACGATTCTTGCCAACGGGGAAACGCGGACTTCCCGCATTCGCTCGGTCATCGAGACCGGCGACGAGGTCAGCCGGACGCTCGAAGTGCGTGCGCCGATGGGCACGCACAATATGAAAATGGGCAGCGCAATCTCGATCACCGTGCCGACAGGAGTTGAACGCGAAGTGCTCACCGCACCACGCGATGCGCTGGTGCTGCGTGACAGCGGAATATTTGTCTATGTGGTCAATCGCAAGAACAAGACCGCCAAACGGATCGACGTGCAGGTCGGCGAACCAAATGGTGACCGGGTAGCGATTTCGGGAAAGATTGCCGATGGCGATCTTATCGTCGTGCGCGGTGGCGAACGGCTCCGCGACGGCCAGGAGGTAACCTGGGATGACAAGGACAAAGAGAACGCAGCCGCCACCTCCAGAAAATCTGCAGGATAGGGTCGCGTGAACCGGTCTTTTGCATCATTTTCCCTGCTGCTCCTGTTGTCGGCCTGCGCCGTTCGCGGTGGCCCGGAACTGGACCGGACGGTCGTACCTGATGCTCCCGACCAATGGTCATCGCGCCCGGAAATTACCGCGACAAGTCCGGACGATTCCGACGCCGCCTCGATATATCCCGATGGCTGGATCAGCGCTTTTGCTGACGGTGCGCTGGAACAGACGGTTGCGGAAGCCTTTGCCAACAATCGCAATCTGCAATCGGTACTGGCGCAATTGCGGGCGGCGCGGGCCGCGATGCGGGTGTCTCGGGCCGATCTTTTCCCGAGAGTCGACCTGTCGGCTTCGGCCACAGACGCCGAAAATGCCGCGACGGTTTATGATGGTGCTCTGGCTGCCAGTTGGGAAGCCGACATCTGGGGCCGCAATCTGGCGCTGGCCCGGGCTGGCAATGCCGACGCGCGCGCGGCGGCAGCTGATTTTGCGGCGGCCCGACAGGCGCTCGCTGCTGCTGTGGTGCAGGCATGGTATGATCGCAGTGCCGCTGCGCTCACCTTCGATCTGGCGAACCGCGATCTCGACCGGCGCCGGGATACGCTGCGCATTACCAACGCCCGTTTCCGCGCCGGCCTCGCGTCCCGTCTCGACGTCCGGCTGGCCCAGGTGGCGCTGTCGAACAGCGAAGACCGGCTCGAAGCCGCAACCCGCGCGTCTGCCAACAGCGCGCGGACGCTCGAGGTGCTGACCGGCCGCTATCCCGCCGGCGAGGCGCAAGGGGCATCCGACCTCATCACCCCGGCGGCGCTGCCGTCGGTCACCGCCCCGGTGTCGGTACTTGCCGGCCGGCCCGACCTTATTGCCGCCGAGGCTCGGGTAGCCGCTGCCGGGCTGCGCGCTACAGACGCACGCCATGCGATGTTTCCGCAATTGAATCTGCGTTTCGATGCAACGACGACGTCCGGCAATTTCGGCGATATTTTCGACCCGGGCACCTATATCAACGCGATCACCGGCGGCTTGCTGCAACCGCTGTTCCGGGGCGGGGCACTGCTTGCTGAAGCAGAGCGGCAGGGGGAGCAGGCGCGGTCGGCCTTGCTGGATTATGCCCAGGCAACCCTGACCGCCTTTCGCGAAGTCGAAGACCGGCTCGATGCCGAAGCCACTCTCGCCCGACAAGTGGATGCCACAGCAACCGCTGCCGAAGAAGCACGGGCGGCGGTGACGCTCACCCGCAGCCGCTATATCAACGGACGTTCGACAATATTCGACCTGATCAATTCACAGACCACCGCTATTGCCGCAGAAACCCGGGCGATCGAAGCCCGGCGTGCGCGGATCGAAAACCGCATCAACCTGCATCTCGCGCTCGGAAACGAGCCGCTTAGCGCCTAGACGTCGCTTTCCAGATTTCGCAAATATTCCATGACCTGGGCGTCAGCAACCACTTCACCATATTTGGCCTGCATATCGAACAGGCTCGCTTCATGCGGCCCTTCGTGCCGATCGCCGACGGATTGCCTGGCGACGACCGGGATGAAGCCGTGGGAACAACAGTCCACACAAGTGGCCCGGACACAGCCGCTGGTGGTCAGGCCGGCGATGATCAGGCTGTCATGGCCATTGGCGGTCAGGGTCGATGCCAGCGAAGTGCCGAAAAAGGCGCTGGGATATTGTTTGGAGATCACCAGTTCGTTCTCCGCTGGAGTCAGGCCCTCTGGCCACGCGCCCATCGGATGGCCGGTAACAAAATTGGCTAGCGGCGCTACCTTTTGCGCAAACCGACCACCGTCGATCAGCGTCGGGGCATAAGCCACATTGGTGTAGATGATCAATATTCCGGCACTCCGCGCCGCATCGCGCAGCGCGATCGCATTCACCAGAACTTGCTCGACGCCGGCATATAGGTCGCAGTTTTTGTCGAAATAGGCCTGGACGAAATCAACCAGGATCAGCGCCGGCTTGCTGCCGAAACCAAGCCCGCCGTCAAACACACCGGCATAATTGTCCTGAACATCATTTGTCATGTCGGCAACGATATACACCGCCGCCGGACGGTGCAATCATCAGAATTTATATCCGACTTCAACACCAAAGCGCCGCCGACCGCCAGGCGAGATAAATGATCCGCCAAATTCGACCGCGGTGATAACCTCGTTGAGATAGCGCTCGTCGAGCAGATTGTCGGCAAAGGCGGTGATGTTCCAGTTCTCCCCTTCCAGACCGACGCGCAAGTCAAGCACTCCAAAGGCCTTGCGCTCAGAAATCGACAAATCGGCATCGCCGACAAACCCGGGCAACATCAAGGCTGAAATGGGTAGCAAACCGCTGAACAATGTCGGGCCGATATCCTCCTGGACAGTGTGAAACCAGGTCGGGCCGGTTAGGCGGTAATCGGCGCGCATCACCAGATCGAAACTGGTCGCGACGGGAGCCACCATCTGTGTCCCGACGTTGATCGTATAGTCTGCGGTGTGGGGCGACTTGTTGCCAACCGTGTAAGGACGAGAAGCATTGGCCTTGATCTCGCTTTCGGTGACATTGATCGAACCAAAGATATCCCAACCTTCGACGATCTCTGCATTTGCGTTGAACTCGAGGCCGTATATATCGACCTTGTCGATATTCGAGACCACCCGGAGCAGACCAAAGGCGCCGACGAAAAATTCGAAAAACTGCATGTCGTCGACTTTGGTATAATAGCCCGCCAAATCGAATGTGATCGCACCATCCGCCGCGGTTCCCTTGAAACCAGCCTCGAACGCGCTCGATGTTTCCTTGCGGTAAATATCGTTGATCAGGACATTGGTGCCGAGGAACTGGTTGAAATTCTGGTCAACAATGGCGGCCGACCCCTGGTTGTTGAAACCGCCCGACTTGAAACCGATGCCCCAGTTTGCATAGAAGTTCAGATCGTCGGTCAAACCATAGCGCAATGACAGTTTGGGCTGCAGCTCCTTGAACGTCTGCTTCTGATCCGGGATCGGACCGAAAGCTTGCCCCGGGTTGATTGGACCGCCGGTGATCGGATCGGTCGCCAGAGGCACGCGGCTGGATACTTCCCGCTGCTCGATATCATAACGCAGCGCCAGACTGACGTCGAGATTGTCGGCAACTTCATAATCGATCGAACCAAAGGCGGCATAGACATTGGTGTTGAAATTATCGGCAAAAAGCTGCGAGGTCGGGTTGCTACTGTTCGCATCGTTGAACAATTGCCGGGTGACCCCCTGGCCGAGATCGGCGCCGAGACTTACCCCGACATCGCGGTCGATGTTCAGATAATAGGCACCGATCTGCCAGGCCAGAGGCCCGTCACCATTGGAGGCCAAACGGATTTCAGCGCTGATATCGGTCTGTTCGCGAATTTGATATTGGGTGCCATCACAGGTGGTCGGACTATAGGCGCCGAGGGTTGAGCCATTAGCCGGGTCAAAAATGAACGGTATAGGGTTGTTGCCGATAAAGGTCGGTGGATTCAGCGGATAGCCGGTCAGTTGCGCTGTGGTCGCGAAACAACTGTTGGACGCCGCCACTGACGCAGGTGTCGCGCCGGGGAAAGTATAGCGCGCAAAGTCTGCCGACGTGCCATCGGCGGTCAGTGCCTGATCTACATCGCTGTACAGCGCCCAGGCGGTGAGCGTGGCTGATTCAAATTCATGAGTCAGCTTGACCGATGTTTCGAATGTCGTTTGTTCGTTGGTCGGGCGGATGTTCGAATAATAGTCGAATGGGTGGGTGTTTACATCTTCAAAAAAGGCAGGATCAACGCCAGCGAAATTGGGTAGGTGGAAGGCCGTGTTGAAATTGATCGAAGCGCCCGATAGATCGGCATAACGCGCCTTGACGTCAACTTCCGTGGCATCCCCCAGTTGGGCGACGAAACGGCCATCGACCGACCAGATCTCCTGATCATCGACAACCTTGCGGTTCCCGAGGAACCTGTTGCGATAAAAGCCGTCAGTGGTGTTGTAGGACCCGGACAGAACCAGACCCGCGCTGTCGCCAACCGGCATCGAGACATAGGCTGACGCCTTGTAGGTATTGTCTTCGGCAGCGCTGAGCTTGATCCCGCCTTCCATGATGTCACCGGGCTTGAGTGTCTGGATGACAATCGCCCCGGCCGCCGCGTTGCGGCCGTAAAGCGCGCCTTGCGGGCCTTTCAGGATCTCGATCTGGCGCAGCGTGCCCTGATCCTGATTGAGCTGGGCGGTGTTGGTCTTGAGTATGCCGTCCACCACGAGCGCAACCGAGCTTTCGGCGTCGCGCGCGCCATTGATGCCGCGGATGTTGATCTGGGTATCGCCCGCTTCCGCGGTGCCGCTGACAATCGTCACGCCGGCCGTCAACTGGACAAATTCATCGGCCTGCTGGACGCCGGTGCGGTCGAGCATTTCTTCGGTAAACACCGTGACCGATGCCGGAACTTCGGCAAGCAATTCGTCCTGACGTCGTGCCGTCACAATGATGACATTGCTGTCCCGGGTTTCGCCAGCGGCCGGACCGCCGGCAACCTGGGCAAAAGCCGGGTTAAAACCGGCCAGCGCGGCGAACCCGGCTGAAAGTGAAAGAGCTGTTCTGATGCGACGCATAATTTTCCTCCCTGAATGGACTGACTTGCGGGCCTTATGACCCGTCAGACATATTTTAGACGAGCACATTGGCCCCGCTCATATAGACATAGACTTCCTGAAATTTGCCATCCCGGACCCGCCAGAAATTGGTGTTGTTGAGCAGCGTGATACCGCCATCAGCGTCGGCCAGCTCCGCTACAAAACTGGCAGTGATCCGGCCGTTGGCTTCATCAACCGTGCAAGTGAAATCGCGGTGGACAATTTTCTCATAGGCACCGAAGAAATCTTCGAACATCCGGCGTATTTCGGCCTTGCCGTTGTGCCGGGTGAAATCGGTCTGGACACAGAGCAGCGCTTCATCGTGAAAACAATCGAGGGTTGCTTCCATATTCTTGGCATCGACACTGCCGAAATAGCTCTTGGTCGCCAGTTCGATCAGTTGGTCACGGGAGAGGCCCGGTTCATATTGCATCAGCGATCTCCCTCTTTCAGCAGATTGTCGCCGCTCATGTAGACAAAGACGTGCTGGAACAGCCGGTCCCTGCAATAGAAGCGATTGCAATTTTCGTAGCGGAGCGTTTCACCGCCATTGGGCGTGATCAGCACGGTGAATTGCGAACAGATTGCATTTGTCTGGGGGTCCGCCGTGTGGACAAAGTTTCCGTGCCAGATATGCTCGAAATCGGAGAACAGCTTTTCGAACATCGCCCTGATCGCCTCGCGGCCATTGTGGATAGTGTTCGACGTGGCTTCGTGCAGAACCGCATCGGGAGCAAAACAGTTGAGCACCTGGGTCATGTTCTTGTTGTCGACGCCGTCGAAATAGCGCTTGGTCACGATATCGACGTAGAAAGGATAAGGCAGCGGCACCTGGCCTGCCATGCCTGGGGTCCAGTCAGCCATCAGTACCATCCCTTTCTGATATCTGCGTCCTTGGGAACTTCAGGAGCCGGAAACGCCTTCTTGCTGTGCTTCAGTTCCAGTTCGATCAGGGTTTCGAGAAATTTATAGGCCACCTGCCCTGGATTGATTACCGGAATCGGGAGGTTTTCAGCGAGATATTTAGCGGACTGGTGCATGGTTGTCGAACCGAGCACGATGACATCCGCCCCGTCTTCCTCCATCGCGAGGATCGCCTCGTCCCTGAGCTTGTCGAAAATCACCTCTTCCTTGCCGGCCAGCAATTCTGTGACATCGGGTCGGGTTTCTATTGACCGCAGCGAAGCCACCCGTTCCCACCAGCCATATTCGGTCAGCGTCTTTTCATAGAGCGGAAACCATTCCGGCCACATGGTCAGGACGGTGAATTTCTTACCCAGCATCATCGCCGCGGCAAATGCCGCTTCCCCGGGGCCGACCACGGGAATATCGAGACGGGAGCGGAGCGCCCGCATACCGCTGTCACTGACCGTATCGATCAGAACCCCGTCATAGCCCTCTTCCTCGGCGGTGATCCCGGCCTGAAAAACGGTCCAGTCCATCAGCATCATGTCATGATAACTGTCGCCCAGGGCTGCGCCCCATGGGACGGCGACAAATTCAGGCTGGAAACCGGCACGGACAAAATCGGCCGGCAATTGCCCGGCGCGAGCGGCTACACCGGCCTCGTCCATCGGGATTGGGACAATGACTTTTATCCGTTTCATAGCAAATCCGGCCTGGCCATGGTGGTGTAAAAACTCCCTGATACCGTTCTATTGTATACAATTGTCGTCCGTCAAGCGGAAACTGCCTGTCAGGTCCGGACTTGCTCATCCCCGTTTATTCCGCCAATAGCCCAATGATGAGCCGAGCTTCCGATACCGCGTACAAGAAAATCCGCAGCTTCATCCTGCACGGGGAGGCGTATCCGGGTATGCAATTGACCGAGGAGCGGCTGGCGGAAATTTCCGGCGTGTCGCGAACACCGGTGCGCGATGCGGTCCAGCGGCTGGAAAATGAAATGCTGCTGGTGCGGAGCGCTTCCAAACGGCTGTCGATCGCCGACTGGTCGGATGATGAAATCGACGAGATGTTCACCCTGCGGGCAATGCTTGAATCCCACGCGGCCGAGCGGGCCGCGCAGAGGATGGACGCCGATAGCCTGAACCGGTTGCGGGAAATCAACGAAGGGCTGACACGGGCCGTTACCCGGCCAAAACCTGATATAACGACTTTCCTTGATGCCAATCGCGAATTTCACGACTTGATCCTCGAATGCGCGCAATCACCCAGGTTAAGCAGGCTACTCCCGGCGCTGGTGGAACAGCCGGTGGTCCGCCGCACTGCCAATCAATATTCACAGAATGACCTGATCCAATCGGGAACCGATCATGACGAACTGATCGCCGCCTTCACCGCCAAGGATCAAAAATGGGCGAAAGCGGTGATGACCAGTCACATCCGCCGCGCCTTCCACAGCTTTAGCGGCGCCACCAGAAACACAGGCAAAGATTAACTGTCAGATGATACCGCGATTCCGCAGATCGGCCATTTTATCACCGCTCATGCCAAGCAATTCGCCATAAATCATATCATTATGTGCGCCCAGCTCGGGACCAACGCTGTCGATACGGCCAGGAGTCTTTGACAGTTTCGGCGCTACATTCTGCATGACGAAATTCTCGTGCTGGGGATGATCTATCTCCACCAGAGCCTCGCGCGCCTTGAAATGGGGATCCTCGAGCATTTCCGGCGCGCGATAGACGTTTCCTGCAGGCACGCCATGTTCCTCGCACATGTCGAGCAGTTCCTTGCTCTTGATAGTCCTTGTCCATTCCATGATCAGCGCATCAAGCTCCGCCTGGTTCTCGCCGCGGGCAATATGGGTGGCATAGCGCGGATCCTCGCCAAGTTCGGCTCGTCCCATCATCGCCGCCATCCGCTTCCAGACGCTGTCCTGATTGCCGCCAATCAATATGCTGCCGTCGCTGGTCGGGTAGACATTGGATGGCGCGATTTTCGGCAGGATCGAGCCGGTGCGTTCCCGGATATGACCGGCCACAGTATATTCTGCGACGGTCGACTCCATATTGGCCAGCACCGCTTCATAGATCGCGGAATCGACGACCTGGCCCTCGCCGGTCTTGTGGCGATGTTCCAGCGCCATCAGCGCGCCGAGACAGGCGTATGTGGCGGCCAGTGAATCGCCGATCGAAAGCCCGGCACGGCTCGGCGGCCGGTCGGGTTCGCCCATGATGTAGCGCATGCCGCCCATTGCCTCTCCGATTCCGCCATAGCCGGCCCGGTGCGAATAGGGTCCGGTCTGGCCATAGCCGGACACGCGAATCATGATCAGGCCCTTGTTGATCGCACTGAGTGTTTTGTAATCGAGACCCCATTTTTCAAGCGTCCCGGCGCGGAAATTTTCAAGCAGAAAATCCGACTTTTCAACCAGTTTCTTGACGATTTCCTGGCCTTCTTTTTCGCGCAGATTGAGCGTGATCGACTTTTTGTTGCGCCCGACAACCGAAAACCAGAGCGGGATTCCCTGTCCCCAGCTGCGCATTGCATCGCCGACCTTAGGTGGTTCGATCTTGATTATTTCGGCGCCATGATCGCCCATCAGCTGACCGCAGAACGGGCCCGCAATCAGCTGGCCCATTTCGATCAGCCGTAACCCTGCCAATGCCCCTTGCGTCATGAAAAATACTCCCGCATCATCCTTTCTTCTATACAAAGGAGGATCATAATTGTATACAAATTTAATGGCGCAAGAAACCCCGGCCTTTGTCAATATTCTCGAAGTCGGGCCGCGCGACGGCCTGCAAAATGAATTCGAGATTATTTCTACAGCAGATAAGCTGGGCCTGATCAATCGCCTGCTCGCCGCAGGGGTGCGGCGGATCGAAGTGGCGAGCTTTGTCCATCCGCAGCGCGTTCCGCAAATGGCCGATGCCGAAGCGGTGATTGCCGGCCTGCCCGACCGGGACGATGTTTCCTATATCGGGCTGTGTCTGAACAAGCGCGGCGTCCTCCGCGGCCTCGCTACGCGGGAGGGCAACAAGCGCGGAATTGACGAAGCCGGCTGTGTGGTCGTGGCAAGTGACACGTTCGGCCAGAAAAATCAGGGTCAGACGATAAAGCAGGGCATCAAGGAGAATCGCGAGATGATCCGCTTTGCCAAGGCCGAGGGACTGAGAGCGCAGGTTACCATCTCGGCGGCCTTCGGCTGTCCTTTCGAAGGCGCAGTCGATCCGGCGACCGTGCTGCATATTGCCGAGGAAATGGCAGCAGAAGACCCTCTGGAAATCGCGCTCGCGGATACGATCGGTGTCGGGGTTCCGGCACAGGTTACCGATCTGTTCGGCCGGCTCAGGGAAT
>NZ_JBATHY010000105.1:0-1865 GCF_049667325.1 Parasphingorhabdus sp.
CTCCTCGTAGGACAGATCCTGATAGCCGCCGTGTTTCGAATGTTTGCGGGCCATGTGTTGGGGTCTCTGTTGGTGGGAGGGTAGGGGATTGCCTAAAGGGGTGAGCAGATGCTCTTGAAACGCCGATGTATGTCATCAAGCAACCGGTTTTTCCCAAATTTTACAAAATGTTGCATTCGTGTATACAAGCGCCAGGGGAGCGGTGATTGGGAGCTTCCGGGTGTCCTGCCGTTCTGGGTGAGATATTCGGTAGCCTCTGATCCATTGAAGGAAATGAAAAAGAAGCAATATACTTTTCTTTCCTTTCGGGGGATATATCTTGGAATCAACTGCTCTGGCGGGGCCTTCGAGCCAACCCGCATTTCTGGCCGAAAACAGAAACCTGCGTCTTTTTACCATATTCCTGCTCTATGCGGGGCAGGGCATCCCGCTTGGCCTGTTCGATTTCACCATACCGGCGTGGATGGCAGTGAGCGGCGCTTCCGCCCGGGATATCGCGTTCGTGGTGGCGATGACCGGGATACCCTGGAGCTTCAAGTTCATCGCCGGGTTCATGATGGACCGTTACACGCTGCTGGCCATGGGCCGTCGAAGAGTGTGGATCATCGGCGCGCAAATCGTCATGATCGCGCTGCTGGCAATTTTCGCGATCATCAGTCCGGGACCGCGCGATGTGCTGATTCTCGGCCTCGTTGCCCTGGCGGTCAATACGGCCACGGTGTTTCAGGATGTCGCAGTCGACGGCCTGACAGTGGACATTCTCCCCGAGGAGGAACGGTCGATGGGCGGCGCGCTGGCATCGGGCGGTCAGGTCATCGGTATCGCTGTATCGGCGGGCCTGACGGGCACCATGGTCTATGCCTTTGGCGCAAGTGCCGCCTATATCGCCTGCGCACTGCTGGTCATCCTGGTCACCGTCCATGTCATCTGGGTGCGGGAACGCGTGGGCGAGCGCCGCCTTCCCTGGTCGCGCGGCGAGGCGCAGCAAGTGAATATCCTGGCCCAGGCCGATCACTGGCTGCCGTTGCTGACAGGTGCGCTCCGCAACACGTTTTCGCGGCAAAGCCTCAGCTATTTCCCGATACTGGTCAGCGTCGGCCTGACATACGGGATATGCCTGATCGCCGTGCCGATGATCGCCACTGGCGAAACCGGCTGGGCGGAAGATCAGCTGGGATCACTCAACGGCACTGCACAGCTGGTCGCGGGTATTGCCACCATCGCCATCGGCGGGTTCGCGGTCGGCAAGCTGGGCGCCCAGCGCGCGTTCTGGATATCGCGCTGTGCGTTTATCGCGCTCACCGGGTGGATGATATGGATGGCGGACCGGTGGAGCGATCCGCGGGTCCTGATCATCTTTGTTCTCGGCTGGACGGTATTGCATTTTTTCAGCGCCATCAGCGAAGTCGTCATCAACATGCGGCTCAGCCCGCCGGCGATCGCGGCGACCCAGTTTTCGATCTTCATGGCCTTTTCCAATATGGGCATCAGCCTGGCCGGCATATTGATCGGATCGATCGCGATGCTCTCCGAACCAAAGGCCATGCTGATGTTTCTGATCGGCGTGCATATTTTGTCGGTGTTGATCTTGCTGGTTGTTAAATTCCCGACCCGCCAGATCGGCGCGCGTCATTTGCCACCAGCAGACGAGAAAGATATCAACGCCGATGAGCCCGTTCCCTATCCAGTGCGCGACTAATTTTTCCGGCGCATCGGAGTTAAGGGGGCAATAATGCTTATATCTGCTTTGACGGGTTGAAGCCGCCGTTGAAGATCGCAGCAAGCAATGTTCGCATGCCACCCGGTTGCTGCCATCCCCCGGCGTGTCCGAAAAATCCTAATAAGGCGGCGCATCCAACCCGGTC
>NZ_JBATHY010000106.1:0-2547 GCF_049667325.1 Parasphingorhabdus sp.
TGCTGCGCCGCAAACAGCTGGTCTGGGGATCGGTCCTTTTTCACCTAGGGGTGCTGATCGTATTGTTTGGTCACATATTCGGCCTGCTGGTGCCCATCTGGGTGTTCGACAGTTTGTATGTTAAACATGAATGGAAGCAGGCGCTGGCTGTCGGGGCCGGAGGCTTTGCCGGTGCTGTTTCGTTTATCGGTGCGTCGATGTTATTGCACCGCCGGTTATTTGACCCGCGAATTCGCGCCACCTCGAGCTTCTCGGATACCGGCATTCTGGCATTGCTTTGGTTGCAGCTTGCGCTTGGTCTTGCGACGGTTCCGATCTCACTGAGCCATATGGATGGCATGCAAATGGTTAAATTCATGGCCTGGGCCAATGGCATCTTCACCTTCAATCAGGATGCATCGTCATATATCGTGGGATCGCACTGGATTTTCCGGACCCATATCTTTCTCGGGCTGACGATATTCCTGCTGTTCCCGTTCACGCGGCTGGTCCACATGCTGTCGGCTCCAGTTCGCTATCTCTGGCGGTCTGGCTATCAGATCGTACGGTCCCGCAAAATGGCGATGCGCAATGGGTGATGTCATGGAAGTTGTAATGGATAAAATCAGTGTGGCCGGGATCGAAATCCCGCAAAGCGATATCGCGGCAGAGGCGCAAAACCATCCGGCGCAAAAGCCTGATGAAGCATTTGCCTATGCTGCCAAAGCGCTTGTCGTCCGGCAATTGCTGCTCAACGAGGCCGACCGGCTTGAAATTGCAGCGCCCAGTCTGACCGACAGCGATGGCCACAAATTGGCCCCCGACGACGCCCGGATCGAGGCGCTTCTGGACCAGGAGGTCAGAACACCATCCGCCGATGACGAAACCGCCATGCGCTATTACGAACATCATAAGGAACGCTTTTCATCACCGACGATTGTTGAGGCAGAGCATATATTATTTGCGGCGTCTCCGGATGATGAATTCACTTATTCTCTGGCAACCGGCGATGCCCGCGGTGCGATCCGGACATTGCAGGCCGAGCCAGAGCTGTTTGACAAGATGGCCGCTGAACTGTCGGCTTGTTCGTCCAAGGAACATGGCGGCAATCTTGGCCAGATCGGTCCCGGGCAGACGGTTGAACCGTTTGAGCAAGCGCTTTTTTCCTTGAAGGAAGGCGAACTTTGCGACCGTCCGGTGAAATCGCGCTTTGGCGTCCACGTCATCCGCGCCGGTCGCCGGGTAGAGGGTGAAACTTTGCCCTTTGAAGCTGTCCAGCAGAAGATCGCGGACTATCTCGAGGAGGCCAGTTTCCGCAAAGCCGTATCACAATATCTCTCGATACTGGCTTCGAACACCACGATTGAAGGCGTCGAATTTGAAGCTGCGGACGGGCCGCTGGTTCAGTGATGGAACGCGTAGCGGACCGTATCGATACCAAAGCACCCGACCCCGTCGGGCGACCCGGTGGCCTGTCGGACGCATTGGGCCGGCGGTTCGAATATCTGCGACTGTCGCTTACCGATATGTGCAATTTTCGCTGCACCTATTGCCTGCCGGATGGCTATCGCAAGGCCAAGGGCGCGCCGTCCAATCTATCGCCGGAAGAAATAGTGCGTCTGGTCCGGGCCTTCGCGACATTGGGTCTGTGGAAGATAAGGCTGACCGGCGGCGAACCGACGCTGCGCAAAGAGTTTGTCGAGATTGCCAGCGCCGTGAGCAACGTCCCAGGCATAAGCCGTCTCGCCATGACCACCAATGGCTATCGCCTGCCGGAACGGGCGCAGAGCTTTTACGACGCAGGTATCCGCGCGATCAATATCAGCGTCGACTCTCTCGACGCGGCAAAGTTCAAGCAGATCACCGGCCACGCCAGGCTCGAAGAAGTTCTCGACGGCATCGAGGCTGCGCGCGCAGCGGGCATCGAGAATATCAAGATCAACACCGTGCTGATGCGCGACCTTAATCATATGGAAATCGACGACTTTCTGGAATTTGTTGCAGCCCGGGATATTTCGCTCCGCTTCATCGAGGTGATGCGGACCAACGACAATCCGGATTTTTTCAAATCCCGTCATCTGCCCGGCGAAAATGTGACTGATCAATTGGAGCAGCTAGGCTGGACGCGGTTTCCGCGCGTATCCGGGGCCGGACCCGCAGTCGAATATGGCCACGCTAACGCCAAGGGACGGATCGGGGTTATCGCGCCTTATTCGAAAGATTTCTGTGCAAGCTGCAACCGGCTGCGCGTGTCGGCGACCGGCAAATTCCATCTCTGCCTGTTCGGCGACGGCGGCATTGATCTGCGGCCATTATTGGCAAGCGACAGCCAGCATGATGAACTGGTCGCCCGGATCACCGCTCTCACCATGACCAAGGCGCCGAGCCATTTGCTGCAACAGGGCAATAGCGGCGCCACGCCGCATCTCGCCTCCATCGGAGGCTAGAATGACCATGCCGATAAAAGAGCGCTGTTTGACATAGCGCAGCTACCGTTTCTGGTCTCTCCAAGCGTTCATCCGCTCGCCATGGCGACGCAGCTCGATGCGGGCGATCGACCGCAAATGG
>NZ_JBATHY010000107.1:0-4916 GCF_049667325.1 Parasphingorhabdus sp.
CGCCGAGAGCGAGCAGGGCCAGCAATCGCAAGCCATAGCCGGTTGGAATCGCCCGCTTGAACGCGAACCAGAGCAGCGGCAGCGCGAAAGCGAGACCGATCAGCCGGCCAAGCAGACGATGTACCCATTCCCAGAAATAGATGAACTTGAAATCCGACAGCGTCATGCCCGCCGGGCCATTGATTTCGAGATATTCCGGGATTTGCTTATATTTCTCGAATTCCGACAGCCAATCGGCTTCGCTGAGCGGCGGCAATGCCCCGGTCACCGGCTTCCATTCGGTTATCGACAGGCCCGATTCGGTCAGCCGGGTGATCCCGCCCACGACAACCATGATGAACACCAGGAAGGCGACCGAGTAGAGCCAGTTGGCGATCGCTACTGGGCGTGTATTTGCCTTGATTTCCGGCTGATTCAGGGCGATCTGATCGGTCATTGGTGGCTATTTGGGTTTAAAACGATGGCCTGACAACCAGAAATGCGAACTTCGCCCGCAAAAAAGGCAGGAAACTTCAATGATGATATGTTGTATCTTAACACGCTTTTCCCTATATCGGCTCTACGCAATCAACAAGTGAGGCAGTGAGTCGTGTTTACGGCATCAAAATTGTGGAACAAAGATGGCCTTTTGATCAGGGATGGCCTTTGGGATCGCTTGGCCGTCCTGGTGTCCGGCCTGTGCCTGGTCCATTGCGTCTCGACCATCGCCATTGTTGCCATCCTGTCCTCGGCGGGCGGGCTTCTGCTCGATCCGCTGATTCACGAGATCGGCCTCGGCATCGCGATTGCGCTCGGCCTGTTTACGCTCGGTCGCGGAGTTCTGGACCATGGCTATATGATGCCTGCGGCTATTGGCGGACTTGGCCTCGGCATGATGATCGGTGCGATCACCTTGGGTCACGAAGGCGGCCATGGCGGAACAGAGGTACTGTACACGATGCTCGGTGTAGGTGTTCTCGCGCTGGGCCACGATCTGAACTACCGCGCCACGCATTAATATGCGGCCCATTGCCCTTGCGGCAAAACATCCCTAAATTATCGCCATGGGAAAACATGATCATCATGAGCATCACGGCGATTCTCTGGCGGATGCCGCGCGTGAAAATCTGGAAAAGTCCGGCGAGAAATGGACCGATACGAGGGCGGCGATCTTTGACGCGCTGGCGGGCTTCTCCCGTCCGGCGTCGGCCTATGACATTGCCGAACTTGTTTCAATCGCACGCGGCAAACGCGTCGCACCAAACAGCGTTTATCGTATTCTCGACCTGTTTGTGACCAACAATCTTGCGATGCGGGTCGAAAGCGCCAACGCCTATCTTGCCAACAGCCATCCCGGATGCGCGCATGATTGTATTTTCCTGGTTTGCGACACTTGCGGGGAGGCGACTCATATTGACGACGACCCCCTGTCCCAGCAAGTGCGCACGGTCGCAAAAAGCCAGGGCTTCAGTTCTATCCGCCCGGTGATAGAGGTGCGGGGCATTTGCCAGAAATGCAGCTAATCCGTCCCGTTTGTCAGCAAAGGTTCACCGACAGCCTGCTGAAAGTTCGACAGACCATTGCGATGCCGTTAAAGCGGGAATCAATCAGGGAGTGAATATGCCAGTTTCGAATACACCTTTGCTGGATGATGTCTCCCTTCCGGCAGATTTGCGGAAATTAAAGCCCGATCAGCTCCGCCAGTTTGCCGACGAGCTACGCGCCGAGGTGATTGACACGGTCTCCACCACCGGCGGCCATCTCGGCGCCGGCCTCGGCGTTGTCGAGCTGACGACAGCAATCCACTATGTTTTCAACACCCCCGAAGACCGGCTGATCTGGGATGTTGGCCATCAATGCTATCCGCACAAAATCATCACCGGCCGCCGCGACCGGATCAGAACCTTGCGACAAGGCGGCGGACTGTCGGGTTTCACCAAGCGGTCGGAAAGCGAATATGATCCCTTCGGCGCTGCCCATAGCTCGACCTCGATCAGCGCTGCCCTCGGCTTCGCTATTGCCAACAAGCTGAACGACAAGCCCGGTCGCGGCATAGCCGTCATCGGCGACGGCGCGATGAGCGCGGGCATGGCCTATGAAGCGATGAACAATGCCGAAGCGGCGGGCAACCGGCTGGTCGTCATCCTCAATGACAATGACATGTCGATCGCACCACCGGTCGGCGGGCTATCGGCCTATCTCGCCCGAATAGTGTCCTCCCGCGAATTTCTCGGCGTCCGCCAGTTGGCCCGCCGCATCGCCCGCAAACTGCCCAAGGTGCTCCATGATGCAGCGCGCAAGACCGATGAATTTGCCCGTGGCATGACCATGGGCGGGACTCTGTTCGAAGAACTGGGCTTCTACTATGTCGGCCCGATCGACGGCCACAATCTCGAACATCTGATTCCCGTTCTTGAAAATGTTCGCGACGCGGCGGAAGGGCCCTGCTTGATTCATGTCGTGACCGAAAAGGGCAAAGGCTATAAATTTGCCGAGGAAGCGGACGACAAATATCACGGCGTCGCCCAGTTTGATGTGATATCCGGCAAGCAGAACAAGGGACCCGGAGGCGGGCCGCCCGCTTATCAGAATGTTTTCGGCGAAACCCTTGCCAGGCTGGCCGACAGCGATCCGCGTATCTGTGCGATAACTGCAGCGATGCCCTCGGGCACCGGTGTCGATAGATTTGCCAAGGCGCACCCTGACAAGGCCTTTGATGTCGGCATCGCCGAACAGCATGGCGTGACCTTTGCCGCCGGCCTCGCCGCGCAAGGTATGCGGCCTTTTTGCGCGATCTACTCGACTTTTCTGCAACGCGCCTATGATCAGGTGGTGCACGACGTGGCGATCCAGAATCTCCCCGTCCGCTTTGCGATTGACCGGGCCGGGCTGGTCGGCGCGGATGGCAGCACCCATGCCGGATCATTCGATGTCACCTATCTGGCGACATTGCCCAATTTCGTCGTCATGGCCGCGGCCGACGAGGCGGAACTCGCCCACATGACCTATACCGCGTCCTTGCACGACAGCGGCCCGATTGCGTTCCGCTATCCGCGCGGAAATGGCACCGGCGTGCCGATTCCGGAAAAGCTGGAACGGCTGGAAATCGGCAAGGGCCGGATCGTCAAGCAGGGCACCAAGGTCGCGATCCTCTCGCTCGGCGCCCGGCTCGAAGAAGCGAAGAAGGCAGCCGCTCGACTCGAAGCCAAGGGCCTGAGCACCACCGTCGCCGACCTGCGCTTCGCCAAGCCGCTTGATGAAGAACTGATCCGCAAATTGCTCACCACCCATGAAGTGGCGGTCACGGTCGAGGAAGCCTCGGTCGGCGGCCTCGGCGCACATGTCCTGACCTATGCGTCGGACAACGGGCTGACCGACGCCGGCCTGAAGATCCGCACCATGCGCCTGCCGGACGTTTTTCAGGATCAGGACAAGCCGGATCTGCAATATAAAGAAGCGGGTCTGGATGCGGATGGCATTGTCGAAACGGTGCTGAAGGCCCTGCGGCACAATAGTGCGAACGTCGAGAATGCAGGCGCGCGGGCCTAGCTTATATTGCAGCTTGTGATTGCCGGAAACGGTCTTTAGTCGATAGCGTCATGCCACCGGAACTCTCCCATATCGATCACTGGATCTTCGATCTCGACAATGTGCTTTATCCGGCATCCTGCGACCTGTTCGCGCTGATAGACATCAAGATGGGCGAATATATTGCCCGGACCTTGGATTGCGATCTGGTCGAGGCACGCAAAATCCAGAAGGGCTTTTTTCACGATCATGGCACCACGCTAGCCGGTCTGATGCATCATCACGGCACCGACCCGGCCGACTTTCTCGATTTCGTCCATGATATCGAAATGGACCGCCTGTCACCGGCGCCGCTGGTGCGGGCAGCGATCGAAGCGCTGCCCGGCGAAAAGCTGGTGTTCACAAATGCCGACCGGCCTTATGCCGAGCGGGTGCTGGAAAAGCGCGGGCTGGGCGGCCTGTTTCACCAGATGCACGATATCCTGGATACCGGCCTCGTTCCCAAGCCGCAGACTGCTGCCTACGAGAGCCTGATCGCCGCGACCGGTATCGACCCGGCCCGCGCCCTGTTTGTCGAAGACATGGCGCGCAATTTGCGTCCGGCGAAGATATTGGGCATGACGACGGTGTGGATCAACACCGGTGCAGAATGGGCTGGCCGGGAGCACGATCCCGCCTATATTGATCACGAAATTACCGATCTGGAAAGCTGGGTGACCGGCCTCCACCATGTGAAAGAAGAGCAACTATCATGACCGCAGCATTGCAAACCGTAATCGACGCCGCCTGGGACAAGCGCGAATCCTTGAGCCTCACGTCGCAGGGACCGGAACGCGAGGCGGTCAACCAGGCTTTGGCGATGCTCGACAACGGGACCGCCCGGGTCGCGGAGAAAAAAGACGGAAAATGGGTGGTCAACCAGTGGCTCAAGAAGGCGGTGCTGCTCTCCTTCCGGCTCAATGACAATGTGCTCATCGAAGGTCCCGGCGGCGCCAACCACTGGGACAAGGTACCCAGCAAATTTGCCGGCTGGGGCGAAAACCGTTTTCGCGAAGCGGGATTCCGCTCGGTGCCCGGCTCGATCGTCCGGCAGGGCGCGTTTATCGGACGCGGCGTCGTGCTGATGCCGAGCTTTGTCAATATCGGCGCGTTTGTCGATGAAGGATCGATGATCGACGGCTGGGCGACGGTCGGCAGCTGCGCGCAAATCGGCAAGAATGTTCACATTTCCGGCGGCGCCGGCATCGGCGGCGTGCTCGAACCGTTGCAGGCCGGTCCGGTGATTATCGAGGACGGCGCGTTTATTGGCGCCCGCGCCGAAGTCGCTGAAGGCGTACGCGTCGGCGAAGGCGCGGTGCTCTCCATGGGTGTCTATCTCGGCGCATCAACCAAGATCATCGACCGAATCA
>NZ_JBATHY010000108.1:0-5753 GCF_049667325.1 Parasphingorhabdus sp.
ATCCGTTCCAGATGCGCTTCCAGCCGGGCGATGCCGCTGGCGGGATCAAAGGCCATGGTTTCGATCAGGTCGACCTTGTAGCCCCCTTCCGCATTGGCATCCACTTTGGCAAATCTCCCCTTGGCGAGACATTCCCGCCATTCGTCATCCCCGTCTGAGTCCGCCACTATCCCAGAGCCAAGGCCGATGGAAAGCTTTTTGTCGTGCGCGCCCAGGTGGAAGGTGCGGATCGCGACATTGAACGCGGCGTCTCCGCCCGGATCGATCCGCCCGATCGAACCGCAGTAGATGCCCCTTGGATCCGGTTCGAGCTCGTCGATAATCTCCATCGCCCGGATCTTTGGCGCGCCGGTGATCGAGCCGCAGGGGAAAATCCGGCGGATCACATCGACCGCATCAAGGCCGTCCTGCAATTGCGCGGTGACCGAGGAAGTCATCGGGTGGATCGTCGGATAGCTCTCGATCTGGAACAGTTCCGGCACCTTGACGCTGCCCTGCTGGGCGACCCGCGACAGGTCGTTGCGCAGCAGATCGACGATCATCAGATTCTCGGCGCGCTGCTTGGGATCGCTGTGCAGTTGCGCCTGCACTTTGGCGTCCGCCGTTTCATCGGCAACCCGCGCTGCGGTCCCCTTCATCGGTTTTGCAGTGATCCGGCCGTCCTTCAAGGCAAAGAACAGTTCGGGCGACAAGGACAGCATCCAGTTCTGGCCGTCGAACACCACCCCGCCATAGCCGGCCTGCGCCCTGCTCCGGATCGCGGCATAGAGTGCCAAGGGATGACCGGAAAAGTCCATTCCTGCCCGAAAAGTGAGGTTGGCCTGATAAATATCGCCGGCATTTATATAGCTCTGCACTTTTTTGAATGCCGCATCATAAGCCTCCCGCGACACACGGGGTTTGAGTTGCCCGAGCCAGGCCCCGTTGCGGTCGGGCAGATGTTGGACCAGGTCGCCATCCCCTAACTCTTTATAATCATTAAATATTCCAAACCATGCCAGCGGCGTCGGCATTTCTGTTGGGAAATGGTCGCGCAACCGTTCTTCCAGCGCCAGTCCCGCTTCATAAGATAGATAGCCCGCGACATGCTTCCCCTCCGCCCGGGCCCGCGACAGAGCCTCGAAACATGCTTCCAAGTCTTCCAATTTGTCGGCCCGGATAACCGCCACCGGGTCCCGGTACAGCCGCGCCGGCGCGGCACCATCGGCGCGCGCGTCGTCAAGCAGGACAAAAGGAGATTTTCCATTGAACATTTGCCACCCCTAATTGCATTTCACACCATTCGTCCATAAGCTTGCCGAAAGATAAACAGGGAGGTTGTTGGATGCGGTTTGCGCTGGCGTGCCAGATGATCATGGCATTTTTGATATTTGCGGGCGTGGCCGAAGCGGCGGCAGAAGACACAGCCCCCCGTCCGGCCGCTTTGGTCGCTGACCAGATACCTGATATTTCGCTGGCCATTGTCGACCAGACCCGCCCCTATATGGAATATCGCACCGCCAGTTTTGTTGACTGGGACCCCAGGAGCAGGGCGATGCTGGTCACCACCCGCTTTGCGGAAACCCGTCAATTGCACCGCGTCGCGACTCCGATGGGACAGCGCGAACAGCTTACCTTTGCTCAAGAACCGGTGAGCAGCGCGCGCTATGCACCCGATGGCTCGTCGCTTCTGTTCCAGAAAGACAGCGGCGGCAACGAGGTCCACCAGATTTTTTCGCTCGGGAACGGGCATCCAAAAATGCTCACCGACGGCAAGAGCCGCAACAGTCTGGGGCCTTGGTCGAGCAGCGGCAAATTGCTTGCATTTGGCTCCAACAAGCGCACCGGACTTTACAACGACATCTATCTGATGGACCCGGCCCGTCCAGATAGCGCACGGATGCTGATTGCTTCAACCGGTGGAGGCTGGTTTCCGATCGATTTTTCCCCAGATGACAGCAAGTTGCTGGTGTTCAACTATGTGTCGGTCACTGACAATCAACTCTATCTGGTCGACATCGCTCAGGGCAGCTCCCGCAAGTTGACCGACAGCAGCAACCCGGTCGCCTATGAAGGGCTGCAATTTGCCCCCGACGGCAGGCTCTGGGCCGCGTCGGACGACGGCAGCGATGTCAAACGGCTGGGCATCGTCAATCTGGAAACAGCGCTGTTCGAACCGGTGGTCGATGAGAAAATCTGGGACATTACCGATTTTGATATCAGTCGGGATGGCCGCTGGATCGCCTTTGAAGTCAATCAGGCGGGGCGTTCCGTGCTTAAATTTTATGACACGAAAAGCGGAAATATCCGCGACGTTGACGCGCTGCCGGTCGGCGTGATCAACGGCGTAAAATTCTCCCCGTGGGGAGAGCTGGGCATCACCCTTAACAGCAACCGGACCGGTACCGATGCCTATAGTATCAACCCGGATACCCTCGCCGTCACGCGATGGACCAGAAGCGAGACGGGCGGTCTGGATACGGCCGACAATGTCGCGCCTGAACTGGTCGAGATCGAAAGTTTCGACGGCGAGAAAATGTCCGGATTTCTCTATCGACCCGATCCCGCGAGACATCAGGGCAAACGACCGTTGCTCATCAACATCCACGGCGGGCCGGAAGGCCAGGCCACACCCCGGTTTCTGGGACGCGACAACTATCTGATAAACGAACTTGGCATCGCGATTTTCTATCCCAACGTCCGGGGATCAACCGGCTTTGGCAAAAGATTTGTCTCGCTCGACAATGGTCCCTGGCAGCGGGAAAACAGCGTGCTCGATATCGGCGCGTTCCTCGACCATCTGCGCAAGGATCGGCGGATTGACCGCAAACGGATCGCGGTGACCGGGGGCAGCTACGGCGGCTATATGACGCTGGCATCGATGCTGCGCTATGGTAAAAAGTTGAAAGCAGGACTGGAGATTGTCGGCATATCCAGTTTTGTCACTTTTCTGGAGAATACCCAGGATTACCGCCGGGATCTGAGGCGGGTGGAATATGGCGACGAACGCGATCCCGCACAGCGCGCCAAGCTGGAGGAGATCAGCCCGCTGATCCGAGCGAGCGAGATCAAAATCCCGCTGATGGTCGTCACCGGAGCCAATGATCCCCGTGTCCCGGCGAGCGAAGCCGACCAGGTCATCGCCGCCGTGCGCAGCAATGGCCGCCCCGCCTGGCATCTGCTCGCAGAGAATGAAGGCCATGGTTTCCGCAAGAAGGCCAATGCCGATTATCAGTTCTGGGCGAGCCTTATTTTCTGGCAAAAATATCTGCTGGACATGGAATAGGGACCGCGATCATGGATGAACCGACCAGCATACACCGATAGCGATGTCCAGATCCGTCCTGAATATCGTGTTGCTCTACAGCCTGCTCTTGGCCATTGCCGCCTTTGCGCTGGAATGGCTGCAATATCAATATTTCAGCAAGGCCTATTCAGTTGAAATCTATGTCGTCCTGATCGCCCTGGCTTTTGCTGCGCTTGGCATCTGGGTAGGTCGCCGGCTGACCGCGCGAAAACCGCGTGAACCGTTCGAGCAAAATATTGCCGCGCTCAAATCTCTCGGCATATCGGCACGGGAACTGGAAGTGCTCGCAGCATTGGCCGATGGTCAATCCAACAAAGAGATCGGACGAACGCTGGATATCTCGCCCAATACCGTCAAAACCCATGTCGCAAATCTATACGCGAAACTGCAGGTCAATGGCCGCGTTCGGGCTATCGAAGAAGCACGGGCCCTGCATCTGATCCGCTGATAAAAAAGGGTGATTCCGGCTCAATCACCCACCCGGGTGATTTCCAAAAGCCGTTTCGGCTGCCATAACCACACCACATACGGGGGGAAGATCATGCAGAAAATCGCGTTAGCCTATGGAATATTGTCCGGAACCATCGTCATAGTAACGATGATAATGGGTCTGGTTTTCAGCGATGGAGGAAGTTTTCTGTCTTCCGAACTGTTCGGCTATCTGACCATGTTGATCGCGCTGTCGATGATCTTCATCGCTATCAAGCGCTTTCGCGATCAGGAACTCGGTGGCGTAATCAGGTTTCTTCCGGCTTTTGCCATGGGGCTCGCTGTCGCTGTTATTGCCGGAGTCGTATATACCGTGATCTGGGAACTCTATTTGATGAGTAACGGATACGCCTTTATCGACGGTTATGTGAACAGTGCGATCGAAGCCAAAAAGGCAGCGGGACTGACGGCGGAGAGACTGGCGCAAGAGATTGCCACGCTCGAAGAGATGCGAACAAATTATGGCAAGATATATATTCGCATGCCGATGACATTTCTGGAGATATTTCCTGTGGGCCTGATGATTGCCATCTTGTCGGCCGCCATTTTGCGAAATCCCAAAATTCTGCCAGTCCGGCGATAAGCGCCACAATAAGGAGAATGAATATGAAACTCGGAGCTTTTTCCATCAGCCTGGCGGTCAAGGATATTGCGCTTTCCAGGGCCTTTTACGAAAAACTCGGCTTTGTGCAATTTGGCGGCGATCAGGATCAGAAATGGCTGATCCTGAAAAACGGCGAAACACTGATAGGCTTGTTCGAGGGCATGTTTCCCCAGAACTTGCTTACCTTTAATCCGGGCTGGGATCAGGATGCTCAAAATCTCGATGATTTTGATGATGTTCGCGATATCCAGAAATCTTTGCTCTCCGCCGGCCTGAACCTCGACAGCAAAGCCGAAGGAAAGGAGGGTCCCGCCAGCATCACCCTGATCGATCCAGATGGCAATCCGATCCTGATCGACCAGCACCGGTAATAATTTAATTCTTCAAATTCGGGTGGTTGCCAATGCTCGCGCGGATCGCGTCCAGCGCCGGTTTGCGCATCGCCGATTTCTGATAGGCATAGGCATGTCCCGGCAGCTTGGCGAGCTGACCGGCAATTCCGATGGCCTGCTCGACCACTTTATCCGGTTTGACCAGCATATCGAGATATCCGGCTTCGACCGCGCCTTTCGGATCATAGATGAACGCCTGAATCATCGCCCGCGTCTGGTGCAGGGGACTGAGCCGGTCGCGCGCCAGCTCGACCGCAAATACCGGCAGCGTCATGCCAGTAATCGATTCATTTGCGCCCAGTTTGAAATCGCCCGCAGCCCCGATCCGGGTGTCGCACGCCATCAGCAGAAACACACCCATGGCAATGGCGTGGCCGTTGCAAGCCGCGATGACGGGAAGCGGCCCGCCGTATAGGCGAAGCACCAGTTCAGAAGCACGGTCGAGCAAACGGACCGAATCGTCACGGGTAAAGCTGCCCATCATGCCCAGATCAAAGCCACCGGAAAACCGTCCTTCGCGACCGGTCAAGACGATGGCTTTGGCATCCGCCTCGGCCTTATCCAGCGCCTCGTTGAGCGCGATCATCAGGTCAAAATTGACGGCATTGGCCTTGCCATCGTCCATGGTGATCAGGGCAACATCATTCTGGATATCGACGGAAATGCTCATTGTCTGTCCTTTTCAAGGCGGGATTAATCGGTCAGTTAAACCTATCGCTGAAAATGCTCGCGTCAACGGGAAACTCTGCAGAAAAAGTGGGGAAACTGCAGTAAAAGACTGGCAAACGAACAATCCGTAGCGGCAAATTGTTCAGGTCAGCTGCCCTATTATTTTTGTCAAACGCGAAACATCCTCCCGATCATGATAAAGTGCGAAGCCAATTCGCAAGACATCGCCGCGAACATCGGTCACGACATTCTTGTCGGCCAGAATGTCGTGGAGACTTGGCGCTAATCCTCCCCGGAAAGCCAGAAAGCGCGC
>NZ_JBATHY010000109.1:0-8007 GCF_049667325.1 Parasphingorhabdus sp.
TGCAGAAAAAGTGGGGAAACTGCAGTAAAAGACTGGCAAACGAACAATCCGTAGCGGCAAATTGTTCAGGTCAGCTGCCCTATTATTTTTGTCAAACGCGAAACATCCTCCCGATCATGATAAAGTCCGAAGCCAATTCGCAAGACATCGCCGCGAACATCGGTCACGACATTCTTGTCGGCCAGAATGTCGTGGAGACTTGGCGCTAATCCTCCCCGGAAAGCCAGAAAGCGCGCGTGCGGCTCGCCCTCGATCGGATTCAGGAGTTCGAATCCGGACAGCGGGTCGTCTTCCAGAAACTGCCCCTGAAGACCCGCGACGTGGTCCGAAATCACGGCGGTCGTCAGACCTTCACTTGCCAACATTTTCTGCACGGCATTGAACCGGTAAAGGCCAGAAGGGTCGAAGGTGCTGCCCAGAAACCGCCGCCCGTCCGGCGCATAGCCGACGTCTCCCGGCGGTAAAGCGAGGTCATCAAATGCGGCATACCAGCCGGTAACCACCGGCCGCGCGGCAAAACCGGTCGGCGCATGGAGGAAGCAAACGCCCTCTCCTGCCATTGCATATTTATAGCCACCCGAAAGGTAAAACACCCGGTCTGCAATCTGTGACAGATCGGTCTCGATTGCCATGAAGCCATGATAGCCGTCGATCACGACCCACGGTCCCTCAGGACGGGCTAGCGCCGCAAGCCGGTCCAGCACGGAAATGATCGTACCGGAATTGAACAACACATGGCTGGCAAATATCAGATCGAACGCGCCGGATCGGGCTGTATCGAGCAAGGCATCCGGCGCTACCGTTTCCAGCACAACCTCTCCGGATTCTGTCCAGCGCTTCATTTGCCGGCGAAAGCTGTGAAACTCCCCGTCGGTCGCCAGCACCCTTGCCGGCCGCGTCGGAATGGCAGACAATAGCCGAACGATAAAATCATGGGTATTGGGAGCAAAGCTAAGCGTCACGGGATCGGGTAATTTCAGCTCGTCCGCAACATGGCGTTGCGCTTCGGACCAGACCGGCCCCATGATCTTGTCCCATTTGTGATCCGCCAGCGTCGCCGCATCTTCCCACGCAGCAACATGGCCGGCGTGGCTCGCGTCCGGCCAGAGATGATGGCTATGGGCGGCGAAATGCAGACGTTCAGGATTCGCAGCGAGTGATCTGGAAAAAAGATGTTTCCAGTTCATAACTGGGTTCGCAGCGACCATAGTTCGGGGAACGCCCGCTTGGGCACTGTAGTTTGCAAATAGGCAACCCCAGCGGTTCCGCCGGTGCCCATTTTTCCGCCGATTATCCGCTCGACGGTCAGCACATGCTTGTGCCGCCAGGTCGCCATCGCATCGTCGAGATCAACCAGCTTTTCCGCCAGTTGGTAGAGCTCCCAATACTCATCGGGATTGCGGTAGACTTCCAGAAAGGCCGCTTCGACCTGTTCGGAGGGCTTATGGGAATCGGCAAAATTACGGTCGAGTAATTCCGGCCCTATTTCAAAGCCGGCCCGGCCCAGCGCCGCTATGGCATCATCCCAGATACTCGGTTGGTCGAGCGCTGTCTGCATCGCTGCCTTGGCCACCGGACGATCGTCCTGATATTTCATAAAACTCTTGTCCTTGAGGCCAAGCATATATTCGACTGTCCGGAACTGGTCGGACTGGAACCCCGAACTCGGCCCCAGTACATGCCGGAACCGCGTATAATCGCTGGGCGTCATGGTCGACAATACATCCCAGCTCAGCGTCATTACCGCCTGGATGCGACTGACCCGCGCCAGCGCCTTGTAGGCCGGTACCAGCGCGTCGGCTGTTATCTGCTGCTTGGCAAAGCGCATCTCCCGAATGATCTGCTTGAGCCAAAGTTCTTTGGTCTGGTGAATAATGATGAACAGCATCTCGTCGTCCAGATCGGATCGCGGATGCTGCGCATCGAGCAATGTGTCGAGCGCCAGATAGCGCGCGTAGGTCATGGTGGATTGATCGGTCATGCGAGATAGTAACGCGGGGTTGACCGAATGGGAAGAGATGCGATGTCGATGCTTCATGAAGCATGTAGAAATCACCGAAAAATCACCTAAAAGCGCGCGATACCTTGGCGATTTTATCAGCGATAGTGGAGAGTGGTCTCTGGAGGCCCGACCCGGAATCGAACCGGGGTGCGCGGATTTGCAATCCGCTGCGTCACCACTCCGCCATCGGGCCGAAGAGTGGCCGCGAATTGCTTCGCTTTGTCGGGAAAGTCAACCCTAACTTGCGTCTCCCATTTGCGGCCCGATTTTTGGAGCTGCCTGTTGTGCGAAATGGCCCGATTGTCGCGTAAAAGACGCAGTCGGCACAAATTCGCCGGATTCCATCTTGGCGCACGTGCCAAGCCCCGCTAGAAGCGACAACATCTCCACCATAGTGTATTGTGTTAATAATACGGGCATGGCATGGAAGAAATATTATTCATTGGGAGGATCGGCTCTTGGGTCAGGAAAATTTCAAGCAGATGCGCAAGGCCATGATCGTCAGTCAGTTGCGCACGACCGAGGTTAGCGATCCACGTGTCATCGCGGCCATGAGTCTCATCGCCCGTGAAAATTTCGTGCCGGCTGCCCAGCGCAGTTTCGCCTATGCCGACCGCGGCGTTCAAATCGGCGAAGGCCGGGCCTTGAATCCTCCGCTGGCAACCGGACGACTGTTGAACGTCGCGCATGTGACGAAGGAAGACAATGTCCTGCTGATCGGTGCGGCAACCGGCTATACAGCTGCTGTTCTGGCACAACTCGCCGGTTCTGTGATGGCAATCGAAGCAAATGCCAAGCTGGCAGCCTTAGCGAAGAAGAATCTGGCCGACGTTGCCGGCGCCACTATCGAAACCGGAGATCATGCTGATGGTTGGGCCCGATCGGCACCTTATTCCGTGATCGTTATCGACGGACTGGTGGACCAGATTCCCCAGACCCTGGTCGATCAACTGGCACCGGAAGGACGGATCGTCGCAGCGATCATGAATGAAGGCGTGTCCCGCCTTGCCTTGGGGCGGACAGCCGGGAAACACGTCGGCTATCAATATTTTGCTGATTGCGGGGCTTGTCCCCTGCCCGGCTTTGAAAAAACCAAAAGCTTCAATTTTTAAGGCGTTCGGGAGAGTAGAGAAATGAATAGACGTCGCCTTCTTCTTGGAACGGCTATCCTGACGATGCTGTCTGCACCGGTGCAAGCCGACACGCTGCGCGATGCATTGGTGGCAGCTTATCAGACCAACCCGACCCTCTCCGGCGCGCGTGCCGGCCAGCGGGCGACCGACGAATCCGTCGCCATTGCCAAAGCCGATGGCCGACCGAACGCCACTAGCGATTTTGGTTTTCAGGAAAATTTTCTGCGCAGCGCCAATAGTTTCACTGCGCCGCTGCGCCAGACGACTGCGGGCGGCTCGGTGGATGTACCGATCTATTCCGGCGGGGCTGTAAAAAATGCCGTTCGTGCCGCCAAGACCAGAGTGGAGGCCGGACAATACGACCTTCGCGCAACCGAGGCGAGTATCTTCAGCAATGTCGTAGCCACCTATATGGATGTCATCCGGGATTCAGCAATCGTCAAATTGAACCGGGCCAATGTCGGCGTTCTTTCGATCAATCTGGAAGCAACCGGCGACCGGTTCGAAATCGGTGACTTGACCCGGACCGATGTCGCGCAATCGGAATCCCGGCTCGAAATAGCAAAAAGCGATCTCGAAACGGTGCGCGCCAGACTAATCGGAAGCAAAGAAAATTACATCGCGCTTGTCGGTCAAGCACCCGGTGATCTCGAACCGCCGCCACCCTTGCCAAATATGCCCGAAACCCCGGACCAGGCCGTGGATCTTGCCCTGACCTACAATCCTGACTTGCTCGCCGCCAAGGAACGCAGCGAGGCCGCTGAATTTGATATCAAATCAGCCCGGGCCTCCAACAAACCGAGGGTTTCGACATACGCTCAGGGACGCTATTTGAATTTCCACGGCACGCTTGGTGGCAATATTCCGGGCACAACCTTCATTCAGGAACAGTCTACTGCAGAAGTCGGCATCCGGGCGACCATGCCGATATATCAGGGTGGCCGACCGGCGGCGCAGATTCGTCAGGCCCAGGCGCGTTCCGGTCAGGCCTACGAACTGTTGATTGCAGTCGAGCGTGACGTGATTTCCCAGACCCGTGCGTCCTATTCCAGCTGGCGGGCATCTGAGCGGGTTATCGAATCCTCGGAGCGGGCTGTAGCCGCAGCAAGCCTGTCTCTGGAGGGTGTGCGCGCGGAAAATTCTGTCGGCAACCGGACGATTCTGGATATTTTGAACGCGGAACAGGAATTGCTAAACGCGCAGGTGCAGCTGGTGACGGCACGCCGCGACAGCTATGTAGCGGGCTTTACCCTGCTTGCCGCGATGGGCCGGGCGGAAGCACGCGATCTCGGGCTGGAAGGCGGTCCGCTTTACGATCCGGAGGTCAATTATGACCGGGTCGACGATATGTTCTATGACTATCAGAGCGACCCTAATCCGCAACCGCAGGCGACCAGAACCGTTGACACCCAGGCGCAAAAAGCGGAGATAGAGCCGTTGCCCGAGATACCGACACGCCGCTAGACAATTTGGCGTTAACAGGCTCCGGCAATCAAGTACAAGTTTTGGGGATTTCGCACATGGCAGAGCAAAACAGGGAATCGTCGATGGAAGAAATTCTCTCGTCGATCAAACGCATCATCGCGGAAGACAAAACGATCGATGAGGACCGCGTCCAGTCGCGCCGGAAAGCCTCTCTCAAGCCAGCCCTGCAGGCCGTTCCGGATACAAAGCCGGCAGACAAAAACGACGAAGTCCTCGAACTGACCAACGAATTGCCAAAACAGGGAAATCAATCGGCTCAGGGTGTGTTTGGAGACCGCCGCAAGGAAGAGCGGCTGATTGACGACAACAAGCTCGACAGCATGCGCCAGTCGCTTTCGGCGCTGGTTGAAAAAGAAGCGATAGAGCGCCGGGCTCCGCAGCACCAACCCGGCGGCACATCGCTGGAAGACCTGACCCGCGACCTTATGCGGCCGATCATCAAAAAATGGCTGGACGAAAATCTGCCCGACCTCGTCGAAGAACTGGTAGCCCGCGAGATCCAGCGATTGAGCGACAAATAGGGCCGCGTATCTAAACCCAATTGCCTTGTCGCACAGCCATGCTAAACTGCTGACTATGACAATATTTTTCAAAACATTCACCAGCGTTCTGTTCCTGACAGGCGCTATTGTCCCCACAATCGTATCGGCAAGGCCGATGACTGTAGAGGATCTCGCCACCTTGAAACGGTTGGGATCGGTTGCCGTTTCTCCGGATGAAAAATGGGCGGTCTATGATGTCACCGAAACGGAGCCGGAGACTTACGAAAGATCAAGCGCGCTCTATCTGCTCGACCTCGATACACCCGATGCCGTACCTTCTCGCATCGCCGACCAGTCCGGCAAAAGCGAACATAGTCCGGCTTACGCGCCGGATGGCAGTCTCTATTATCTTAGCGATGCCAGCGGTTCCGAGCAGCTTTGGCATGCGGATATTGCATCGGGAAATATTGTCGGCACGCCGGTCCAGGCGAGCGAGATGAAAGCCGATATTGCAGGTTTCAAGATTTCGCATAGTGGCGACAAAATCGCGCTATGGGGTGATATTGCCAGAGACTGCCCGACCTTCGGTTGCGAAGAGGATGGCAATAAAGCCGAACCAGGGCCCGGGACGGGCCGCGAATATGACGAACTTTTCATCCGCCACTGGTCGAGCTGGGAAACGCCCGGCAATTACAGCCGGATATTTGCCTTTGATCTGAAAGAGGGAAAAATTGCTGGCGAAGGCGTGGTACTGGATGGCGATCTCGTCGGCGACAGCCCCTCCAAGCCCTTTGGTGGCGGAGAGGAAATCACCTGGGTACCGGGAGAGGACGGCGTCTTCTTCACGCTCAGAACCGCCGACCGGAACGAACCCAAATCCACCAATCTCGATATTTACGGGGCTACAGCCAATGGCGAGGAAACCGTCAATTTTACCGGGAAGAACAAGGCCACAGACACGCTTCCGGCCTTTTCGTCAGACGGGGAATGGCTCGCTTGGGCGGCGATGGAGCGTCCGGGCTACGAGGCCGACCGCCTTGTCGTAAAATTGCGCAAACAAGGCAGCGATGAAGACAAGGCCATTGCGCTGACCCAGAACTGGGACCGCTCGGTCGGCTCGATCGTCTGGACGCCCGACAATGAAAGCCTCATCGTGACCGCACAGGAGGTGCTCGATCATCCGGCATTCGCGGTCGATGTCGCAACGGGCAAAGTCACGCGCCTGACAGCCGGCGGCAATGTCGGTACGACGATCCCCTTGCGGGATGGCTCCCTCGTTTACACAATGAACAGCCTGCAGGCGCCGACCGATCTTTATCGACGCGCAGCGGACGGGAGTGTCAGGCAACTGACCAATATCAACGGTCGCGAACTGGCCGAGATCGATCCGGTCGAGATCGAACGGTTCAATTTTTCCGGTGCGAACGGCGAACAGGTCTGGGGACAGATTATCAAACCGCAAGGCGCGACCGGCAAGCTGCCGATGGCCTTTCTAGTCCACGGCGGACCGCAGGGCAGCTTCGGCAATAGCTGGTCCACACGCTGGAACCCGAAAGTGATGGCTGCCCAGGGCTATGCAGTGGTTACCGTCGATTTTCACGGCTCTACCGGTTACGGGCAAGAATTTACCGACAGCATAAATCAGGACTGGGGCGGAAAACCACTGGAAGACCTGAAGCTGGGTTATGCAGCAGCGCTAAAAATAGATCCGCAGATCGATGGCGAGCGGTCCTGCGCTCTAGGCGGGTCTTATGGTGGTTATATGATGAACTGGATTGCAGGCAACTGGCCCAACCGGTTCGACTGCCTGATCAACCATGCCGGGGTTTTTGATCTGCGTGCGATGGCGCTGAGCACCGAAGAACTCTGGTTCGACCAATGGGATCACGGTGGAACGTGGTGGAAACGGCCCGACCCGGAAAAGTGGAACCCGGTGAACCAGATTACCAACTGGAAAACGCCGACCCTGTTCATCCACGGCGAGAAAGATTTCCGCATTCCCTATACCCAGAGCATCATGCCGTTCACTGTCGCGCAGGAACTGGAAATTCCATCCAAATTGCTGATATTCCCGGACGAGAACCACTGGGTGCTCAAGGGCAAGAATAGCGTGCAATGGTATCGTACGGTGTTTGACTGGATGGAGAAATGGACCAAGGCTAGCGACCAGGAAGCCAAAGACTAGTGACCTATTTCCCGACCGAAGATCGCGATGGCACGATCATCGTCACGCTGACCAATGCCGAACGCAACACGCTCCATCCGGCGCTACTCGAAGAGGGCATAGCCGCCTTGCAGGCATTGGCCAAAAATTCGCCAAAAAATGGCATCGTCCTGACCGGTGCCGGCGAACATTTTACCTGTGGCATGGACACCAAGATCGCGGCGGCTCTGGACAAAGCGGGCCAGATACAGGCCGCCGCGGCGATCGATCGCTTTGCAGCGGCGCTGCATCGCCTGCCCTGCGCGCTGGTGGTTGCGCTCAACGGCAACACCATTGGCGCGGGCGGGATCATGGCGCTCGCAGCGGACTGGATTGTTGCCGCCCAGGGCGATTACAAGATCGGCTTGCCGGAAGCCAAGGCAGGCCTGCCGTTTCCACCCGTTCCGCAAGCAATTCTGGACCACTGGCTCGACCCTGTCTGGCGGCGCAGGCTCGCTCTGTCTTCGCATTTGCTGACGCCGGTAGAAGCTCTGAGCGCCGGACTGGCCGACGAACTTTGCCCACCTGATCAGTTGGTCGATCACGCGGTCATGCGAGCGCGGGAATTGGCGGCGCAACCGGGCTTCAAGGCCTGCAAGCGACAGTTGCGCGCCAAAGCCAATGCCGAGATTGACGCGATATTGGGCTAGTTGGCCGATACTATCCGACATATTGCCGCTTTTCAATTAGTGCTGAGCTTGT
>NZ_JBATHY010000110.1:0-4770 GCF_049667325.1 Parasphingorhabdus sp.
ATCTATGCCGACCCGCCGACACTGGGCGCGGACAATGACGAAATACGCGGCGCGCTTGATATGCCCGCCAATGACGAATGATAATGATGAAACAGGACGAGGTTTGAACCATGAATTTTGATTTTTCTGACGATCAGAAGTTTCTCCGCGATGAAGCACGCAAGTTTCTAGAGGCACAATGCACCAGCGCGCACGTCCGCGCCGTGCTCGATGATGAAAATATGAGCCACAATGACGGAGTGTGGAAAAAGATTGTCGAAATGGGCTGGCTCGGCGCGGCCATTCCCGAAGAATATGGCGGACTCGGCCTCGGCATGCTGGAACTATGCGTGATTGCAGAAGAATTGGGCCGCGTCCTCGCCCCCGTGCCGTTCGGATCATCGGCCTTTTTCTTCGCCGAAGCACTGAAGCTGGCGGGTAGCGAAGAACAGAAGCTGGAACTGCTGCCCAAGGTTGCCGACGGCAGCATCGTCGGCTGTATCGCGATCAGCGAAGGACCGGGCGAGATCAAGGCAGGTAATGTCGCTACGCGGCTGAAGGACGGCAAAATATCGGGCAAGAAAATCCCGGTGACCGATGGCGATATTGCTACCCACGCGGTGGTGCTGGTAAAGGATGGCAGCGGCGAAAGACTGGTGATTGTCGACCTCACCCAGAGCGGCGTGTCACGCGAGCCGATCAAGACGCTCGAACCGACCCGCAGCCACGCGACAATCAGCTTTGACGACGCAGCGGCGCAGCTACTTGGCGAAACGGGCAATGGCATGGCGCTGCTCGATCAGATCAACGATCGCGCTGCGGTATTGCTCGCGTTTGAACAATTGGGCGGCGCCTCGCGCTGTCTCGAAATGGCCAATGATTATGCCAAGGAGCGCGTCGCTTTTGGCCGCGCGATTGGCGGCAATCAGGCGATCAAGCACAAGCTTGCCGACATGTATGTCAAGAACGAAGTCGCCCGCTCAAACGCTTATTATGGCGCATGGGCGCTATCCAGCAACGCGGCGGAACTGCCCGAAGCGGCAGCTGCAGCGCGGGTCGCGGCGTCGGAAGCCTTCTGGTTTGCGTCCAAGGAAAATATCCAGACCCACGGCGGCATGGGCTTCACCTGGGAAGTGGATTGTCACCTCTTCTACCGCCGCGCCAAATTGCTCTCGGTGCAGGCGGGCAGCCCCGCCGTCTGGAAAGAGAAATTGGTCAGCGCGCTCGAAGCAAAGAATGATTAGAAGGAATTAGATATGGATTTCAACGACACAGCAGAAGAAGCAGAGTTTCGCGCCGAAGCGCAGGCTTTTTTATCGCAGCATCTGAAGGCCAAAACCCCGGGCGCCCTGCGCTCCGGTAACCGCGAAGATTTTCTCGCCCGCGCCAAATCATGGCAAAAGATCAAGGCCGAAGGCGGCTTTGCACAGATCACCTGGCCCAAGGAAATGGGCGGTCGCGGCGGTACCGTGATGCAGCAAGTGATCTGGGGACAGGAAGAAGCCAAATTCGATGCACCGACCGGTCCCTTTGCGATCGGTCTCGGCATGTGCGTCCCGACCGTGATTGCCTTCGGGTCGGACGAACACAAGAAAAAATATGTCCGCAACGCCCTTTTGGGCGAGGAAGTCTGGTGCCAGCTGTTCTCCGAACCGGCAGCCGGATCCGATGTCGCCGGGCTCAAGACCAAGGCGGTCAGGGATGGTGACGACTGGGTGATCAATGGCCAGAAGGTCTGGACCTCCGGTGCCCATTATTCGGACTATGGCATATTGCTGGTCCGCACCGATCCCAATGTGCCCAAGCACAAGGGCCTGACCATGTTCATCGTGGACATGAAACAACAAGGCGTCGACGTGCGGCCGATCCATCAGGCATCAGGCGGCAGCGAGTTCAACGAAGTCTATTTCACCGACGTCCGCATCCCGGACAGCGACCGGCTCGGCGAGCCCGGCATGGGCTGGAAAGTCGCACTCGTCACCTTGATGAACGAGCGGCTGGCGGTTGGTGGCTCTCCGGGTCCCGACTGGAAGGAGATCATGGATTACGCCCGCTCGTCGGGCACCATGTCCGACCACGCGTTCCGCGAAAAACTTGCCGACTGGTATGTCGCAGCCCAAGGTTACAAGCTGACCAAATTTCGCACCCAGACGGCCTTGTCCCGCGGTGAAACGCCCGGACCGGAGAATGCGATCGGCAAGATTATCAACGCCAATCATCTGCAGGATATCTGCAACAGCGCGATCGAGATGCAGGATCATTATGGCCTGATCGTCGACAAGGATGCGGCGCCTTCCGATGCGATTTTCCAGGAGAGCTTCCTGTGGGCGCCGGGCCTCAGGATCGCCGGCGGAACCGATGAAATCCTCAAGAATATCATCGCCGAGCGGGTGCTGGGACTCCCTCAGGATGTTCGCGTCGACAAGGACAAAAGCTTCGCAGAAATGAACTAGGAGCAGGAGATGTCTGACCAACCCGTCCATGTCATCGCCAATTTGACCGTACAGGATGACGAAAAATATCATGTGTATGAAAAGGGATTTTTCCCGATCCTGAAAAAACATGGCGGGGAGTTCATCACCTTTGACGATAGCAGTGTCACATTCGAGGGGGCTTCGCCGCCCGAAGGCCGGGTCGTGTTGCTCAAATTCCCCAACGAACTAGCCGCAACCACCTGGTATAATGATCCCGATTATCAGGCCTTGTCAGAGCATCGCCGTGCGGGGACGACGCTGCAGTTCCTGACCATGGTGCGCAGCCTCTCGCCGAGAAGCTAGATGACGGTCATAAATCCGCTTGTAGCGGACGCAGAAAAACTTGCGTGATCGGTTTGATTGCAAATGCTACCAATCGTCCGAAGCAAAAAACAGGAGCTTTCCGATGTCCAAAAAAAGTCCCGAGTATATACCCCCGAAAGTCTGGAAATGGGACACGGAAAGCGGCGGCCGTTTTGCCAATATCAACCGGCCGATCGCCGGTGCGACACATGACAAGGAGCTGCCGGTCGGCAAGCATCCGATGCAGCTCTACTCGCTGGGAACCCCCAATGGCATCAAGGTCACGATCTTGCTCGAAGAGCTGCTCGCGCTGGGTCATGAAGGTGCTGAATATGATGCATGGCTGATCAATATTGGCGAAGGCGAGCAGTTTGGCAGCGATTTTGTCGCGATCAATCCCAACAGCAAAATCCCGGCGATGATGGATCATAGCAGCAACCCGCCGATCCGCCTGTTCGAATCGGGATCGATCCTGATGCATCTCGCCGAAAAATTCGATGCCTTCTTGCCGCGTGGCGGAAAAGCCCGGGCCGAAACCCTCAACTGGCTATTCTGGCAGATGGGCAGCGCTCCCTTCCTCGGCGGCGGCTTTGGCCATTTCTATGCCTATGCACCGGAGAAATTCGAATATCCGATCAATCGATATGCGATGGAAGTGAAACGCCAGCTCGATGTGCTCGACAAGCATTTCGCGGATAACAAGTTTTTCGCCGGTGACGAATATACGATCGCCGATATGGCGACCGTGCCATGGTACGGCTCGCTGGTGATGGGCCTTGTCTATGACGCCGCCGAGTTCCTGCAGGTGCAGGACTATAAAAACGTTCTGCGCTGGACTGGTGACGTTTTCGCCCGCCCGGCGGTGCAGCGCGGTATCAAGGTCAACCGGACCACCGGCCCGCCGGAAATGCAGCTGCGCGAAAGGCACGACGCCAGCGATTTCGAATTGCGCACGCAGGACAAGCTGGAGCCGGAGGGCGAGGCGGCGGAATAGACTCTATTCCCGGGTCAAACTCGCATATACCCGGCTGAGGAAACTCGGCAGCATCATATCATTGGCCTGAAATTCAGTATCGAACTCCGTCGTCGGTTTTGCGGCGATGATTTCCTGTAGCGTCTTGCCGTCGTCGATAAGCGCCTGAACCCGGCCCTGTATGACAGTCAGCACTTCGATGTATCGCGCCAGTTTTGCGCGGTCGGTAACCGGGCCATGACCGGGGATGACCCTGGTCTCGTCGTCAATCGCGTCATGGACCGCCTGACAAAAAGCGATCATCCCGGCAAGGTCGCCGCCATTGTCGGCGTCGATGAACGGATAGCCGGCATTGTTGAACACATCGCCCAAATGCACTGCGTTGACGCCGCGGAATATCACCGCCGCATCACCGGTCGTGTGGGCAGGGCCGATATGGAGCAACTCGATCTTCTGGTCGTTAATGTGGAACTGCATGGTCTGGTCAAAGGTGATGTCCGACAAGGCATGCTGCGGATAGGAATCCTGGGCGGTCGCGAAGGGACCGAAATTGACGATATGGTCACCCAGCATCATGTCTCTGCTATTGGACTGACTGACAATCCAGCTGCCTTGCTCTCCCAGGGTCAGATTCCCGCTGGCATGATCGAAGTGCCAGTGGGTGTTGATGACAAAATCGACGTTCTCGCTACCGACCTGTTCGAGCGCCGCCTGTATTTTCGGAATCATCTGGGGAAACTGGTCATCGACAATCACCGTGCCATCCTCGCCAACTGACACGGCGATATTGCCGCCAACACCGAACAGCACATAAAAGCCATCCGCCAGTTTTTCGGTCTTGATCTCGGTTTTTTCAAAGTCCCAGCCAAAGGCGCGGTGCAGTTGGTCAGCCGACATCAACGGGCCGTGCGGCGCCCGCTTTTCCGAAACCGGTTTTGTTGATTGTTCGCCATGGGCCAGCGCGGGCGAGACCGTCGATAGTGCCAGAGCCATCCCCAGGATTCCGGTAGCCTTGCACATATAATCTCTCCCTTTTGGTAA
>NZ_JBATHY010000111.1:0-2304 GCF_049667325.1 Parasphingorhabdus sp.
CGACCGCGCAGGCCGCTGGCCTTCATTTCCTCGATAATCCTGTCATTGCCAAGCTTGATAATATCGGCCGTCTTGTCCCAGTCACCGCGCTTCTGCGACGCTTTCAGGTCCCACGACTGGAAGCCATAGACATTGGTGAAGATCCGGTCCTTGTCCTGAAGAAAGTCAAAGCCCATTACTTTTTCCTCTTTCGGCCCCAGAGACCGCCGGCGACGCCGAGAATGACGACGGCAAGTCCGATCCAGCCTGCATATCCGTCGAGTTGCATGGCACTATAATCCTCCCTGTTGCGGAGCAATGGGGAGGGGGACCGCGCGAAGCGTGGTGGAGGGGTAAATCCCGCAGAGTGCAGCTTGCGCCGCCGCCCCTCCGTCAGTCCTACGGACTGCCACCTCCCCATGCTTCGCACAGGGAGGAAAATATGAAATACCCATCACCATTCTCCCCGGTAATCGTGATTGGCCTTGACCATCTCTTTCAAATTCGTCGGACCACCTTCGGCTTCGCTGGTCTTGCGACCGATTTGCGAGCCGACCTTGATCTTCTTGTCCGCCGCCAGATCCTCGAGGATCCGGGTCATGATGTCATAATCGAGATCTTCGTAATTATCGTCGTTGATCTGGACCATCGGCGCGTTGGAGCAATTGCCCATGCACTCGACCTCGGTCAGGGTGAACAGGCCATCGGGCGTGGTCTTGCCCTTGGCCATGCCCTTGTTCTTGCACGCCGCCATCACATCGTCGCTGCCGCGCAACATGCACGGCGTGGTGCCGCAAACCTGCACATGATAGCGACCGACCGGCGCCAGATTATACATGGTGTAGAAGGTCGCGACCTCATAGGCCCGCATATAAGGCATATCGAGATAGGCGGCGACATATTCGATCACCGGAACCGGCAGCCAGCCTTGCGTTTTGGTGTCCGCACCAACCTGCCGCTGGGCAAGGTCAAGCAGCGCCATAACCGCCGATTTCTGGCGGCCAGCGGGATATTTCGCAATCTGCCATTTCGCTAGCTTTTCGTTCGCAGGCGTAAACGCAAAATCGCCCCATTTGGCGCGGGTTTCGATTTCGTCGGGGATGGTTGGTGCTTCAGCCATGTGTAACTTCCCCTCCGACATCGTTTTGCGTCAGCCGCGCTGTTTTTCGCTTTTCAACTGCCGGGCGGAGAAATCCCCACCAGATTGCGTTATAACCGGCGGACACAAAAACCGCGACCTGATCTGTCAGAAACGGAATGTCCGGCAAGGAAATGAAACGCGCATAAACAGCGCAACTGGCGACAAACCAGACGCCGCCAAAGATTGAGAGCGGTTTTTCAAATTTGATGCCGAAATCCGCAAGATTGTCTAGAACAGAACTCACCGGTCACACTCCCCGAACACGATATCGATCGCACCCAGAATGGCGGTAGCGTCAGGCAACATATGGCCTTTGGTCATGAAATCCATCGCCTGCAGATGACTGAACGCTGTCGGGCGGATTTTGCAACGGTAAGGCTTGTTACTGCCGTCGCTGACGAGATAGACGCCGAATTCGCCCTTCGGGCTTTCGGTCGCGACATAGACTTCGCCGGCGGGCACGTGGAAGCCCTCGGTGTAGAGTTTGAAGTGATGGATTAGCGCTTCCATTGACTGCTTCATCTCGGCGCGTTTCGGCGGGACGATCTTCCGGTCGTTGGAGGCGACGGGGCCATCGGGCATTTCATTCAGGCACTGGCGCATGATCCGCGCGCTCTGCTTCACTTCTTCGACCCGCACCATGAACCGGTCATAGCAATCGCCACGGGTGCCGACCGGAACGTCAAATTCCATCCGGTCATAGACATCATAAGGCTGCGACTTGCGCAAGTCCCATGCAACGCCGCTGCCGCGCAGCACCGGGCCGGAAAAGCCCCAGCGCACGGCATCGTCTTTCGAAACGGTCGCGATGTCGACATTGCGCTGCTTGAAGATGCGGTTGCCAACGACAAGGCTCATCGCGTCGTTGAACAGCGTCGGAAATTCATCCAGCCAGTCGGCCATATCGGTAAGCAGCTTCAGCGGCACATCCTGATGGACGCCGCCGGGCCGGAACCAAGCACTGTGCATGCGGGCGCCGCTGGCGCGTTCGAAAAACTCCAGACATTGCTCGCGAATTTCGAACACCCAGATATTCGGGGTCATCGCGCCGACATCCATGACATGCGCGCCGATATTGAGCATATGATTGCAGATCCGGGTCAGCTCGGCAAACAACACACGCAGATATTGGCCGCGCAGGGGTACTTCCAGATCGAGCAATTTCTCGATCGCCAGCACATAGC
>NZ_JBATHY010000112.1:0-3716 GCF_049667325.1 Parasphingorhabdus sp.
AAATAATGCATCCCGATCCCGCCTTCCGATGGCCGAAATCTGCCAATGATCATCACGACGCCGACGAGCGGGCTGCGCTCGAGGCGATGATCTCCGATATCGGGTTCGGGATGGTCTTTGCCGAGACGCCGGATGGCCCGCGCGGTGCCCATGTTCCAGTGTTTTCCACCGGCGACGGCGCGCTGCAATTCCATCTTGCGCGCGGTAATGCGCTGACCAAGCATATCGCCAAGGGCAAAGCGCTCTGCGTGATCAACGGTCCCGACGCCTATATCAGTCCGGACTGGTACGGGATCGACGATCAGGTTCCGACCTGGAATTATCTTGCGCTGGAACTGGAAGGCAAGGTTCGCCGGATGGAGCGCGAAGGCCTGGTCAGTCTGCTCGACGATCTGTCCGCCCAGAATGAAGCAAAGCTGGCTCCCAAAAAGCCGTGGCATCGTGACAAGATGGACGGGCAAAAGTTTGAAAAATTGACTGACGCGATTATCGGTTTTGAAATGGAAATATTGGCCTGGCGTCCGACCGCGAAGCTTGGCCAGAACAAACCGGCTGCGGTGCGGGAAAGCGCTGCTTCAGCGCTTGAAGCCACGGGCCGCCGCGCGGTTGCCCATCTGATGCGGGAATTTGGTAAAAAATGACCAACAAGCTGGCCCTGTTCGACTGCGACGGCACGATGGTCGATAGCCAGGCCAATATCTGCACCTCGATGGTTCAGGCCTTCGAAAAACACGGTCTGGTCCCGCCCGATCACCATCTGGTACGGCGGATCGTCGGTCTCAGCCTGATGGAAGCGGTGGCGCAATTGCTGCCCGAAGGCGACGAAGCGATCGTCGCTGCGGTGACCCAATCCTACAAGGACGGTTTCTTCGCGCTGCGCGAGGCGGGCGGGGTGCACGAGCCGCTTTATGACGGGCTGCTCGAGATATTGGAAGAATTGGAAGCATCCGGCTGGGTCCTGGGCGTGGCCACCGGCAAGTCGGATCGCGGTCTTCGCCATGTGCTGGAAACCCACGGCCTGTCGGATCGATTTGTGACGCTGCAAACCGCAGACCGGCATCCCTCCAAGCCACATCCGGCAATGGTCGAGCTGGCGATCATCGAAGCGGGCGCGGCGCCGGAAACCACGGCGATGATTGGCGATACCAGCTTCGACATGGAAATGGCGGTCAACGCCAGGGTGCGCGCGGTCGGCGTCGACTGGGGCTATCATGACGAGCATGAACTGATCAATGCCGGTGCGGAAATCGTCGCGGCAACAATGGCAGATTTGAACGGAATATTGAACCGATGAGCGAACCGATAGCCGACCAGCCCGAATATATTCCCGATCCGGTGAAGGAAAAGCAGGCGAAGGCGGTGCACTTCATGGTCAGCATCATTCGACTGCTCGGTGTAGCGCTGGTGATGCTCGGGCTGGCGATCGTTCTGGATCGCCTGCCGCCGGTTCCGGCTCCGGCCGGCTATGTGCTGATCATTCTGGGCCTGGCCCAGATGTGGGCCGCACCGGTCTGGATCATCCGCAAATATATTCGCGCCCGCGTCGCCGAGGAAGAAATCGCCAAAGCGGCGGAAGGTGCAGACAAGCCGTGAAACGTTTTTACAAGGACGTTTCGGTATCGCCGCACGGTGACGCATTTGCGATCTTGCTCGACGGGCGCCCGATGAAGACACCGCAGCGCAATCTGCTTGCCGTGCCGCTATCCGGGCTAGCCGATGCAATTGCCGCCGAATGGGCCGAGCAGGGAGAAGATATAATCCCCGCAGCAATGCCGCTGACCGCACTGGCGCAAGGCGCGCTGGATCAGGTCGGCAACGAACGCAACCGGATCGTTTCGCGTATCGCCGCCTTTGCCGACAGCGATATGCTCTATTATCGCGCCGACACCGGCCAGCAGGCGCTTATCGACCATCAGGCGGAGCAGTGGGATCCGCTGCTCGACTGGGCACAGAAACGCTATGATGTCGGCTTCAACCTGATCTTTGGTATCAAATATGAGGCGCAGCCGGATGAAACGATCCGGCGGCTGACCGAGACGGTTGAGGCTCGGGATGATTTCACGGTGGCGGCTATGTTGTCGCTGGTCGGCCTGTCCGGATCGCTGATCGCCACACTGGCGCTGGTCGAACAGGCCCGTGACACCGACACTCTCTGGCCGCTGGTCAATCTGGAAGAGCTTTGGCAGGAGCAGCAATGGGGCCGCGACGATCAGGCCGTGGCCGCTCGAAGCATCAAGCAAGCAGAGTTCGAGGCTGCTGCGTTATTTCTTAACCTGTCCCGCACTTAGTTTTTCCCTTTGTTCCGTTTTTCCGTTAGAGGGCTGAAACTGTAACGGAGACTGCATGAACACCGAAGCCACTCTATGTGCCACGCCCGCCAAAGCGGTAGCGCTGCTTGAAAAACTTTACGTCGAACAAATCGAAATCACAGCGGCACGCTTTAGACGCTATGCGACGTCCAAACTGTCAAAGGATGACCGGCAACAGGGCCTGTATCCACAGATCAGTGTCGAAATCCCCGCCGATCAGGCGACCGAGACCAGCCATCTGGCGGCCGGACATCTGGCCGATATCAACACCTATCGCACGACCATCACCGAACCGAAATTATACCGCGCCTATCTGCTCGACCAACTGCAGCGTATCGCCACGACCTTCACCGCGAAAATCTGGGTCGGCCTTTCCGACACCCCGATTCCGCTGGCTTTTGCGCTCGAGGATGCCGGTGCCGGCCTCGACCGGGCGAAGAAGGAAAAGCTGCCCAATTATTTCCACACCCCCAATCTGATCAAGACGAATGACGAGATTGTCGATGGCGGCCAGATTTTCCAGGGCGAGGAAGCCTCGGCGCTCGCCCTGTTCACCGCCGAGCGGGTCGACTATTCGCTCCACAGGATCCGCCATTATTGCGCGACCGATCCCGAGCATTTCCAGCCCTTCATCCTGTTCACCAACTATCAGCGCTATGTCGACGAGTTTATCGAGCATGGCCTGGCGGAAGTGAAATCCGGCAAGGCGACGATGCTGGTCGAGCCGGGCAACCGGATCACCGGCAAGGATGGCAAGCCCTCCGCGCCGCCCATCGCCAAGCCGCCGCAAATGCCCGCCTATCATCTGGTTCGCGGCGACGGCCGGCCCGGGGTGACCCTGGTCAATATCGGCGTCGGCCCTAGCAATGCCAAGACGATCACCGACCATCTCGCGGTGCTCCGCCCGCATGTCTGGCTGATGATCGGCCATTGCGGCGCGCTGCGCCGGACCCAGCGGCTCGGCGACTATGTCCTTGCCCACGCCTATTTGCGCGATGACAATGTGCTGGACGACGTGCTGCCGCCCAGCATTCCGCTGCCGACAATTGCCGAAGTGCAGCTGGCGCTGACTCAGGCGGTGCAGGAAGAAACCGGTATCGACAAATCAAAACTCAAACAGCAATTGCGTACCGGGACCGTGGTGACCACGGGCGACCGCAACTGGGAGCTGCGCTTCGAACAGATTGCCAAGCGGCTCAACCAGTCCCGCGCCATCGCCATCGACATGGAATCGGCGACGGTCGCGGCCAACGGCTATCGCTACCGCGTGCCCTACGGGACCCTGCTGTGCGCTTCCGACAAACCGTTGCACGGCGAGATCAAGTTGCCCGGCATGGCCGATGCCTTCTACCAGGAACGCGTGGGCCAGCACCTTGCCATCGGCCTGCGCGCGATCGACCTGCTGGC
>NZ_JBATHY010000113.1:0-1618 GCF_049667325.1 Parasphingorhabdus sp.
CTCAATATGGCGCAGGAAAATTATACTCGCCTTCAGGCGGTGCAATATAATCTGATGCGAGAATGGATGCGCTGAGCAGCGATTTCGCTCAATAGCCCATCAGGCTCATGACTTCTTCGCGACTCCGCGCGTCGTCAAGAAAACATCCCAGCAGGCGACTGGTGGTCATATTGACACCCGGTGTCCGTACACCGCGTGCGGTCATGCAACTGTGGCTGGCCTCGATCACAACCGCCACGCCCGCGGGTTTCAGATTGTCCCAAATGCATTCGGCGACTTCGGCGGTCAGCCGTTCCTGCACTTGCAGCCGCCGGGAAAAGCCGTGGAGAACGCGGGCGAGCTTGGAAATGCCGACAACTTTGTCGGTCGGCATATAGGCGATGCTCGCCTTGCCGATAATCGGTGCCATATGATGTTCGCAATGCGAATGGAACGGGATGTCTTTCAGCAGCACCAGTTCGTCATAGCCGCCGACTTCCTCGAACGTCCGCGCCAGATGCATGGCGGGGTTTTCGCCATAGCCTTCGCAATATTCCTTCCACGCCCGCGCCACGCGTTTCGGGGTATCGACCAGCCCTTCGCGCTCGGGATCGTCGCCGGCCCAGCGGAGCAGCGTCTTCACCGCTTCCTGAACTTCGTCGGGAACCGCAATTTTTTGGGCTTCGCGCTCCGCGAGTGCGTCTTCGATGGAATGGGAAAAATCAGCCAAGTCAGGTCCTTCGGTTCATCAGGTGCAATGCCAACAAGTTACGCCAGCAGTGGGCCATGCGCAAGTGCACCTTGGTGCAGGTCTGAGGTGCATGGTCCGACGAATGAGGAAAGTGGTGCGCCCAGGAAGATTCGAACTCCCGACCCCTTGATTCGTAGTCAAGTACTCTATCCAGCTGAGCTATGGGCGCTCACCAGACGGTGCAGATAGGGGCTGTAGTCCCCGCTGGCAACCCATTATTTGCTTGCCGAGATAAACAACATCGAACCAGACAGATAAGAGCGATCAATGCGAAAATAGCGGCCGACTGACTGCTCATATTGTGAACGGGACTCCGGTTCAGAAATCTCTCCTCGCTTGTGCAACTGGTTAAGCATGATATCGCCCATCCCACGTTCACCTTTTACCAATACCGAAAGAAACAGCTTTCCACCATCCTGCATGACTCTGTAAAATTCCGGCAGCAATTGCGAATTGCTACCGAAGAGATGAAGCAAACCCCATGACAAGACAAATCCGAAACTCTTGTCCACAAACGGCGTATCCAAAGCATCGCCCTGAACAAAATAGCCGCCTGGCAATCGCTTCTTGCCGCGCGCCATCATGGCAATTGAACTATCAAACAATTTCATACGTTCCAACGGGCCGCTTTTATAGGCTTCCGCCGTAAATTTGAGCGTGCCGCAACCGCAATCCAATATTGCCGCATTACTGTTCTCTGTCTGGCGAATAGCCTCTCGAGCGGCGCCCGAATAGCAATCGGACCACCCTCCCCAAGCGATCCGATTATAAAGAGTATTTCCGACTAGCCAGTCATAGGGGGCAGCAATGCTATCATAGGCTACGCTGCGACTTGCTTCCGGAAAACAACTCCAAATGCCAGATGGCAATTGGACCGGATTCACTTCC
>NZ_JBATHY010000114.1:0-3884 GCF_049667325.1 Parasphingorhabdus sp.
GCATCCATCCTTCCAAACAAATCAGGCTGCATTTGACGCGCTATGGACCCTGAAACAAGTTCAGGGTGACGGGTTTTTTGGGCATGCTGACGATTTAATCACCAAGGCAGTATCATGACCGACCAAATCAAGAAATACCGCCGCACCGGCCTGATTATCGCCTTTCTGATCTTCTTTCTCGACCAGGCGAGCAAGTTCGTGGTGATGGAACTGCTCCAGCTGCCAGCCAAGGGCCAGATCGAGCTGATCCCGTTCTTCAACCTGACCTGGGCAGAAAATTACGGTGTTTCGATGGGGTTTCTCACCGCCTCGACAGACTTCCAGCGCTGGGCTTTGGTCACGCTGACCGGATTGATCGGCATTGCGGTATGGGTCTGGATGAACAAGGAAAAGGCCAAGTGGGATATCATCGCGCTCGGCATGGTGCTTGGCGGAGCGATGGGCAATATCGTCGATCGCGCACGGCTGGGCTTTGTCGCCGACTTTGCCGATCTGCACGTTGGTGAATTCCGGCCATTCCTGATTTTTAACCTCGCCGATGCCTGTATCACCATCGGCGTCGTTATCCTGCTTGCGCGCGCGCTGTTAATCCGCGAAAAGAAGGACGAGACAAAAGACGATGTTCAGCTTGACGAAAGTTGACCTGTGTCAGGAGCCCGCTATCAGGCTCCGTAAGAGATTTTTGAGGGACAATAACATGCGTAAATCCACCGTCGCCATCAGCCTTGTTTCGCTGGCCAGCTTGACCGCCTGCGGCTCCAGTGGGCTGTTTGACCGCGACCGGCCCGATGAATTCGCGGTTTCGCGTCAGCCACCGCTGGTGATCCCGCCCGATTTCACGCTGACCCCGCCACAGCCGGGTCAGCCTCGCCCGCAGACTGGCGGTTTGCAGCAACAGACTCTGGAAGCTTTGTTCGGCGGCCCGCAAGCGCGCAGCGTCACCGAATCGGCGATCGTCGGTCAGGCCGGAAGCTCGGACGCGGGGATTCGTTCCTCGGTCGGTGATCCGGAAACCTTTACCGTCGACAAAGGCAGCGTGACCCGCGACATTATCGCCGCACCGGAAGGTGACGGACAGAATGCACAGGCCGCTACGCCGGAATAGGTTTTTCCGGTCAAGAGTTATTTTCTGACCAGAACAAGGGTGATTGTCGCCCTCCGACGGTCTCGAAATCGCCGGCCTGCGACACGCATATTTCCCGGATAGATCAGAAATATTCCGCGTTTCCGATTGCGAGAATCAATGCGGAACGAGAGCCTGGATTGCTCCAGGCTCTCTAGGACCCCATCAGGGAGGGTCATACAGAAGCCGAATTCGGGGGCTGAACGGCTTCGGTCCGGGGTCGCCTTATTGCGACGCTTTCCAGCGTCGATGTAGTTTCCGCTTGTAAGCCTGCACCTTTTTCCGGACCCGCAGCGGGTTTGCACCATTTTCAACCGCGTTTTTCGCGCGTTTGTTGATTTTGTGATTGATCCGTCGCCAATCCGGTTCCGGGGGCTGCCGGTCCGGTCTGGCGATCGGCTCGGCCCGTGCGGGGGCAACGTCTGTCCTCGCGACAGCCTGAGGTGATCGCGCGTTCTGTGCTTCATGGGCGTTGGGAAGCTGCGGCGCTGCCGGTGAGTCGGCTGCAGCCAGCGGCGCCGAAAACGCCATTGTCGCACTGATCAAGACAAGAGAGGATTTCATCTGTTTTCTCCTTCATTTTTATCGAAAGAAGCAATGGCTTTCAGAGAATGATTCTCGCAGCCATTCGCATCTGGCGGCAATTTATTTGCCGCGACGGTTTTTCAGGTTCCGGCCTGGCTTGAGCGGCCGGAAATTCTTTTTGGGCCGGAAGCCCGGGTCGCGCGTGACCGTGCTGTTGCGGACGATCTGGCCTGCTTCATTGCGGGTAGCGGTGTCGAGCCGGTCGTAGACGACGGTTCCGTTGCGGGTCACATTGCGGCCGCGTTCGCGGCTATCTTCTCCGCGGATGCCATAAGCTGAGTAATCAAATTCGTCGCCGCGGCGATTATAGCCGGTACCCGACGCCTCGAAGCCGGTTTCCGTGCGGCTACGCTGATAGTCAAAGCCGCTGGAACGGTCTTTGAAATCGGTTTGCTGCCCGCTGGCCGTCCAACCGTCTTCGGTGCGTGTGCGATTATAGTCACGGGTCGCGGTTGCGCCATCCTGCTTGCGCGTCAGCTCTCCGGCCATGGCAACATTGCCTTGACCGTCGCGGGTCACCGTTTTGGTGCCGCTGACCTTCTCGTTGTCTACAGTCACGGTTTTGCTGCGCTCTGCCAAAGCTGGCGACGCAACCAGCATCGCGGTGAGCGAAAGAATTACAAAGTTTTTCATTTTACTTCTCCGTTGCGTTTTACGCAGGGAACAGATTTTCTGCTCCTGACCATTCAACGTGGGAGAAAGGAAAAGCCTTCGAAATTTTCTTGAGAAGCCAGAAAGTTCAGTTTCTGCGGCGCCGCAACTTGGCACGCTTGTCGCGCAGTTGCCGGCTGCGGATATTTTGCTTCGGGCGTTGCTGCAATTGCTCGCGCCTGGCGGCACGCTGCTCTGGCGTTATCTCTCCCAAGCGCGCTTTGAGTTGATCGAGCCGTTGCTCTCGAACGGCGCTGGTCACCGGAAGGGAATCTGACGGTGTTCCGATGTTTGCCGGTGGACTGGGAGGACTCTCGGCCTCGATTGCCGGAATTGAATCTGTGCCGAATGGTTCTACAGCTGGTCCGGCACCGGCGGCAGCATCGCCAAGTCCCAGTCGTTCAACGACGACCTGCTGCCGGTTGGCAGGCAAGGCTTTGATACGATCTTGCAGAATTTCCCGTTGTTCAGGCGTCGCGTTCTGGATGCGTCGCTTCAAAATATTGTCGATCGCATTACTTTGCGGCCTGCTGGCCTGATTTACGGCTGATCGTTCTTTGCGGATATCGAGCAGTGCGGATTTAACATTTTCGCGGCTGGCTTCTCCAGAGCGCACCAGCCTTTGTGACGCTCGCCGTAATATTACCCGCTTTTGACGGGGCGCAAGCCCATCGAAGCGAGGATGTTCGACAATTCCGTTCAATGTCTGTCGAGCCTTGTCATCAGCCTCAACCATTGAAGGTTCCTTGATAATTGCGTTCGGCGGGCTGGTCACTGCTTTAGATGTAGCAACAATCGCGGGGCGTACTGCGGTGCTTTCTTCCACCAGGTTAAACTCCCGCGCGACTTCGGAGATGATCGGAACCTCCAAGGGATCGCCAAATGCGCCCATTGCGGCGGCGGTTGCGGACAGGAATCCGACTGCACCTATCGAACCGATGATCCGGCCCGCGCGCCGCCACGGGCTGCTTGTCCTTTGCCGCGGCGCTGCTTTGCGCTCTACCATAGCTTCCGCGGTTGCCCGTGCCTTCAACCGGTCCGCAAAACCATCCGGCAAAGCTGGGACATCATAACGGTCCAGCGCCGCTTGCATCGCGGTAGAGAAAGTCGCACTCATGGGTGGATCCTTTCCACATCTGCGGAAACTACATTCTTGCCTTCGACACAGCCTTTAAGTGCACGTCGCGCGCGGTAGAGCATCGATTCAAAAGCCTTGATGTTCATTTTCAGACTATCGGCCGCGCGGCCGTTAGACAGCTGCTCGTAATAGGTGAGGATGATCGAAGCACGCTGCCGGCCTGGCAGGGACTGGATACAATCGATAACAGCCTGTTTCACTTCATCGCTCTCTATTGATGCATCCGCCAATGGCGCTCCATCGGCAAGCTCAGGAACATCTTCGTCGCTATTGCGGCGTGTCTTGCGTAACCGATCGAGACAAAGATTCATCGCAACGCGGCTTAACCAGGCTGCGATACCGGGTCCGCCTTCTACCCAGCGGTCGGCATATCGCCATAGTCTCAGC
>NZ_JBATHY010000115.1:0-1591 GCF_049667325.1 Parasphingorhabdus sp.
TGGACTTCGATATTGCCGCTATCGAACGCGCTGGTGATTTTTATGGTCATGGCACCCTGATAGTGGCTCCGGACTCTCCGGGGAAGTCCCTGAATAGGGCTTCGGCCAGTTTCGCTGCTGCCAGGCCCGGCTGGGATGCCGGTGACCCCTCCTTGGCCTCAACCGAAGCGCGTCCTTCCCAGACGACCGCGCTGCTGTCCCGCTCGGTTATGCGCACCGAAAGCTCGGTGATGATCTTGTCCTTCGGCCGCCCGCCAAGATTGATGCCGATGCCTAGACCAACGCCGGAACCGTAGCTGCCGGTGCTGCCGCCAACCCCGACTGAAACGGGCGATCGCGATCCGCCAGCATCTATCCGTGCTCTTTCAAGGGTGTAGCGCGCTACAAATTCGCTGTTTCCGGCACCGTCTCGCGCCCCCGAAAAACCGACTCGCTGCAATTCGCGGAGCAATGCCGCGCTATAGGTCGCATATTCTATACTGCGACTATGCCCTTCGTCCGTGACATTCGCTTCGATGACGACGCTAGCCGGTACGATCGGAGCAGCCTGGGCGTTGTGAAACCGAGTGACATCAACCGGTGGTGTCATCGCCATGCACCCCGATAATAATAGTGCCGCCAATGCGGTAGGCGCAAATGATTGGAACCCGGTCATTATACTCACTCCTCAACATGTCCGACGGCATATTAGCGCATAATCTGCGCGACTGTGGCAAAAAATTTGCGTCTCCTGGCCACGGCGTTTAACCGAATGAAGCGATCAGCGCGCTAGACAGCCGATATCGGGTATTTATAGGGGTTCAGGAATGATGACAAAACCGTTCACGATATTGGTCACCGGCGGGGCCGGTTATATCGGCAGTCATGCGGTGCTGGCGCTGCGGGATGCCGGCTGGCCGGTGGCGGTGATTGACAATCTGACCACCGGGTTCCGCTGGGCAGTGCCAGAAGGCGTGGCCTTTCATGAAGGTGATATCGAGGATAATGCCTTGGTCGCCCGGATCATCAAGGATGAAAATATCGGCGCGATCATGCATTTTGCCGGCTCGATCATCGTGCCGGAGTCGGTCGAAGATCCGCTAAAATATTATCACAACAACAGCGCCAAGAGCCGCAGCCTGATCGAATCGGCTGTGACCGGTGGCGTCCGCCATTTCATCTTTTCATCAACCGCGGCAACCTACGGCATCCCCGAGGAAAGCCCGGTCAGCGAAACGACGCCGCAGCTGCCGATCAATCCTTATGGCATGTCCAAGCTGATGACCGAGCATATGCTTCGCGATGTCTCGGCGGCGCATGACCTGAATTTCTGTGCGCTGCGCTATTTCAATGTGGCTGGCGCCGATCCGCAGGCGCGGACGGGGCAGTCGACCGCCGGCGCCACCCATCTGATCAAGGTCGCGGTCGAGGCAGCGCTCGGCAAGCGCGACAGCGTCGCTGTCTTTGGGTCCGACTATGATACGCCCGACGGTACCGGCGTGCGTGACTATATCCATGTTTCGGATCTTGCCACTGCCCATGTGCTTGCGCTGGAGGCGCTGATCGCAGACCCGAATCGGAATCATCTGCTCAATTGCGGCTATGGGCGCGG
>NZ_JBATHY010000116.1:0-3929 GCF_049667325.1 Parasphingorhabdus sp.
GTTCACGGCCCAGCTCGCGAACCTCGTCCTTGAACAATTCGCGCAATGGCTCGACCAGTTTCATGTTCATCCGCTCGGGCAGGCCGCCGACATTATGGTGCGACTTGATCGTGACGCTCGGTCCGCCGGTGAACGAGACGCTCTCGATCACATCGGGATAAAGCGTGCCCTGGGCGAGGAAATCGGCGCCGCCGACCGCCCTGGCTTCCTCTTCGAATACATCGATAAAGGTCGCGCCGATAAATTTGCGCTTCTTTTCGGGATCGGTGACACCGGCCAGCCCGCCGAGGAACAGCTCCTCGACATTTTTGTGGACCAGCGGGATATTATAATGTCCCTTGAACAGGCTGACCACCTGATCCGCCTCGCCCATCCGCATCAGGCCGTGGTCGACAAAGACGCAGGTCAGCTGCTCGCCGATCGCCTCGTGGATCAGCACCGCCGCCACCGCGCTGTCGACCCCGCCCGAGAGGCCGCAGATGACCTTGCCATCACCGACTTGCTCGCGGATTTCCTTGATCTTGGCGGCCTTGAATTCGGCCATCGTCCAGTCGCCGGCACAGCCGCAGACATGGCGAACGAAATTGGCAATCATCCGGCCGCCGTCGGGAGTGTGGACCACCTCGGGGTGAAACTGGGTGCCATAATAGCGCCGCTCGTCATCGGCGATCAGCGCAAAGGGCGCGCCTTCGGTCGTCGCGACGATCCGGAAGCCGGGCGCGAATTCGGTGACCTTGTCGCCGTGGCTCATCCACACCTGATGCTTCTCGCCGACCTGCCACAGGCCGTCGAACAAGACGCATTCTTCGGAAATTTCGATAAACGCCCGGCCAAATTCGCCGCTGTCGCCCGATTCCACTTGGCCACCGAGCTGGTGGGTCATCACCTGCTGGCCATAGCAGATGCCAAGGATCGGCAAGCCGCTGTCAAAAATCACGTCCGGTGCGCGCGGGCTGCCTTCTTCCGGCACACCGGAGGGCGACCCGGACAGGATCACGCCTTTGGGCTTCAGCCGTTGAAACGCCTCTTCGGCACTGTTGAACGGAGCAATCTCCGAATAGACCCCCGCCTCGCGCACCCGGCGGGCGATAAGCTGCGTGACCTGAGAGCCGAAATCGACGATCAGGATGGTTTCTTCATGGGCTATGGTCATGGGGTCGCGCTTAGTATGCAGCGCATCCGGAGTCTAGACACTGTCTGCCGGCGACAGGCATTTTGCGGGCCTCCGGGCAAGGCCTGTTCCGCCCCAATCTTGTCGAAAATGTCAAACTATGTTACACGGCGGTCGATACATCCCTTTCTGTACCAGCATTTTATGCGCGTGTCAGGGACTGAAAACCGGGTCGCTTCCGGGTCAGAACATGGGAGGTAAATATGATGCCAAAGGCATTTCATCACATATTATTTGGAACAGTCGCGCTGGCATTACCGCTGGCCGCGGCACCGGTCGCCGCGCAAATCCTGTCGGCAGAAGAGAGAGGCCGGATCAATCTGCGCGAAAATCTTCTCAAAAACTTCCGCGATCATCTCGCCAGGATGGAGACATATCGCCTCGTCGCCCGATGTGAAGATCGGGAAGATTTGATTTTATACTGGGAATATAAGCTCGACACGCCGGGAACCAAAGTATTGCTCACAAAGGGCGCAATTGACAAACTATACGCGCAATTGACGGCGCAGGATGACAAGCCATGTCCGCCGCTCGGGTACAAGCCCCCACCCAGAACCAGTGTTCCAACCCGACCAAAGCCGGTCGCGCAACCCACCCCCGATCGCGGCCCGCCGCCCGCTGTGATGGTGCCTTCACCCGGTGGAAATGACCCGGCGATTGATGCTGCTGCCGATGCCGCAGACAAGGCAGCCGATACAGCTGCCGATGCAGCCGACCGGGTTCTTTCGGGGAGTGCCGCAACCGCCGGTCAGACTGGCAAGACCATCCCGCTACCGAAAACCTCCAAGGGCATCGAGCAGCGGGTGTTGGAAGTCGTCTCGGATTTGTCCTCTGGCGATACCGACTGCTGCTACATTCACCGGAAAGAATCGATGGATGAACTCAAGCGGCTGCGCGATCATGCCCGGAAAAGGGCTCAGGCCGCAAAGGCCGCCGGCAAATTCGGAACGATAGATCCGAAAAGGGCACAGGGCACGGCAATCGGCGTTGATAATGTTTACCAGCAATGGAAGAAGCATTTCGCCAATCCGAAAAATGTGCCGACACCGCGGCCATTACCCGTACCCCTCACTCCCGACAGCAAGTCATCCCCCGGCAAACCGAATGATTCGACCAGCCTGAATGATTTTCCGGGCGATTCGCTCGGCGGCCCGATCGTCAGGGACAGGCTTTGGATCTGGGGTAATTATGGTCAGGCGAACATCCCCGAAACCGGCATTGGCGTGCAGCGCAATGGCCCGCTGGGTACCGCGCCAGAAGAATTTGCCGGCACAACCGATGGGCGGATCAACAGCTTTGGCGGCGGTTTCGCCGTTTCGATTGGAAATCTGACCCTCGGCTTCGACTATGTCGAGGGCGATGGAGATACTGTGTTCGATGTGCCGGGCAACGCCGGTATCGACAGCGGCATCGTCTACGGCCAGCTATCACCCGAGGGCAGTTCGGGCATCATCACTCCCTTCGGCATGCAAGGCCAGACCCGGGTTGATTACACCGAATGGAGCCTCAAGGCTTCGATGCCATTCCACCAAAGCACGCTGGGCGAAAAATCGCGTTTCGTTCTTTCCGGTTTCACTCGCTACACCCATTCGGAACGGGATTATCGCCAGTCCGCCACCTATTCCGGAACCGGAGGCAGCGGCTTTGTCTTCCAGTTTGACCAGACCCGCGATCAATCGGTGAACGAAGATATTTTCGAACTGGGAATCAAGGGCAAGCTGGTTTGCGACTGGGGTGGCGGTGTGCATCCCTGGGTCGGCGCGCTTGCCGGAGGCTATTATTACGACAGCAGCCTCAATTCGATGGAAATCAACAGCAATAATTTCAGCGCCCCGGGTGACCGGAATTTTCAGGTGGACATCCGCGATTCCCGCGATGGCTTTGGTTTCCACGGCAGCGTGGGCGCAGGACTGAGTTTTGATCTCGCGCCGAATATTTCGCTCGGCGTGGGCGGAGCTTATGACTATCGCTCCGATAGCGGTGCGATCTTCAATCCCAATTCCGGGGATCAGGTATTTTTTGACGGCCTGACCACCGAACTGAGAACCAGCGATATCTGGAGCTGGCGGATCGGTGCAGGGGTGCGCATCGGATTCTGAGGGAATCCTCGAACGGGCTGTCCATTCAATAGACCATGCTCGATAGTGTCAGCTCTTTTCCGCTAGACCCCGCAGCTCGGTTTTCAAAATCTTGCCGATATGGCTGCGCGGCAGTTCATCGATCAGGCGCAGCTCCGAAAGCCGCTGGGTCTTGCCGAGATCGGCATTGGTTGTTGCCTTCAGCTCTTCCAGATCGAGCGTCACCCCGGCATCGGCGACAACAAAGCCGACCGGCGTTTCGCCCCATTGCCGCGAAGCAACCCCGATAACCGCGGCATCGGCGACGCCCGGCTGCGCCGTCAACGCTTCCTCCAGATCGCGTGGATAGATATTGAAACCGCCGGAAATGATCATATCTTTGGAGCGGCCCATCAGGGTGATAAAACCGTCTGCATCGACCTTGCCGATATCGCCCATCCGCTGCCAGCGATCGCCGTTTTCGTCGTACCAGCTGGCTTCCTCGGTTTTCTCCGGCTGGTTTTTATAGCCAGACATCATCGTCTGCGACCGCCCGACCAGTTCGCCCATTTGACCAGCGGGCAGGCGGTTGAGCTGCTCGTCGACCGTGATCACCTCGCTGCCGCCCCAGGCAATGCCGACCGTGTGCAATTTGTCGGGATGTTCGTGGGCGAGCAACAAACAGACCACCCCGCCCTCGG
>NZ_JBATHY010000117.1:0-4546 GCF_049667325.1 Parasphingorhabdus sp.
TGGAACAATGACTCGGCACATGCGCTCTGGTGCAGCGGGTAAAAAGGCTTGTCCTACAACGCGCTGGTTGTGATAGGGTTTCGATATGCCGGTCTCATCTACTCTTCATTATATTCCATATCCCGCCCGTGGGTTGAGGACCAATTTCGTGTGTAAGGGGCCGAAACAAATTAAATATTTTAACCCTGTAAACTTTGTAAAGTTCGTCCGACAAATGGTTCGCAAGATGAACGGCGGTAATGCGAATATCACCGCGACCCGCGCCATGTGGTACCGCCGGAGAGTTTCCTGATGTTGCCTTCGCTGATCGTTCTCGACGATTTTATCGCCGACCCGGCCGCGGCGCGCAAAGCTGCATTGGGACTCGATTATGATCCCGACAACAAACATGGCAATTATCCGGGCCATATCTCGACCCGGCCATTGGACATCCAGGGGCTGGATGAACGCATCGGCGGCATCATCAATGCCCCGGTCAAGGCCGCCGCTAACACGAGCCATCTGCATTGCCGGGTCACTCTGAAAGGCGACAAGGGCAGGAGCGGGGTGCACATTGACCCCGCCTTCTACTCGGGCATTCTCTATCTTTCCCTGCCCGAACATTGCAAAGGCGGGACCGAGTTTTTTCGCCACAAGCGCAGCGGGCTCGAGCGCGTGCCGACAGATATGCCGTCGATCCGCAAAGCGGGCTATTCGGATATCAATGATCTGATCGAAAATGTGGTCAACAAGGATACCAACCATCCCGCACAATGGACCAAGGTGATGACTGTCCCGATGCGCTTCAACCGGCTGATCCTGTTCAGTCCGTGGATGTTCCACAATAGCGGTCCGGCATTCGGAAAGACGCCGCTGGATGGGCGGCTGGTAAACCTGATGTTTTTTGCCAAGGGATAGCGGCGGCAATGCGCAGATGCTATAACCGCAAGATATGCTGTCACCCCGGCGAAGGCTGGAGCCCAAACCAATGCCGCGAAGGCAACCGATAGTGGTTCGGAAGCGCTAGCCAGACGAATGAAACCCAGGAGATCCCACATGCCAAACCAGCTATCCAGAACCTTCGCAGCCCTGCTGCTAGCAAGCTCGCCACTGGCTCTATCCGCTTGCACCGAGAGTATCGCGCAGGAAGCGGACCGCTTCGCAGCAGTGGAAATAAAGGCGCAGCCATTGGGTGAAGGCATTGCCGTATTAATCGGCGCCGGCGGTAATATCGGTGTCTCCTATGGCCCCGATGGCACGGTGCTGATTGATGACCAGTTCGCTCCGCTGACTCCAAAGATCCAGGCCGCTATCGCTGATCTGGGGGCCGAACCGGTTAAATATCTTATCAACACCCACTGGCATGGCGATCATACCGGCGGGAACGAAAATTTCGGCAAGGCGGGCGCGCTGATCATGGCCCATGACCATGTTCGCGAACGGATGCTCGGCATCCAGAAATCGGGCCGAGGCAATGATCCGGCGTCCCCCGGAGAGGCATTGCCCACGGTGACCTATCATGACGGTCTGAAACTCCACCTCAACGGCGACGAGGTGCATGTCAAACATATGAAGCACGGCCACACCGACGGCGACAGCATCGTATTCTGGAAAAAGGCCAATGTCCTGCACATGGGCGATCTGTTCTTCAACAAGGTCACATTGCCGTTTATCGATCTCAACAGTGGCGGCAACGCGCGCGGCGTTCTGGCAGCGGCGGAAAAGGCGCTGACCATGGTCGACGACAAGACGCAAATCATTCCCGGTCACGGCCCAATGGCAACAAAGTCGGACTTGATAGCCTATCGCGACATGATGCAGACGGTGATCACGGCGGTGGAACAGGCGCAGGGTGAAGGAAAGTCGCTAGAAGCGGTTCAGGCAATGAAACCCGCCGCGCAATGGGACACCAATCCGGAGGCCTTCATCAAGGGTGATGCCTTTGTGGAGGCAGTTTACCGCAGTCTGCAAAGGCCTGTTCACTCTGAAGAACAGCCCCACTGATCACAGCGTCGCATTCTCGATTTCGTCGCGCAACGAGGCGATCAGCGGTTCGACCCTGGTCAGCCGCCCTTCCTCTTCGTCGACGATCTTGCGGAATATGGTTTTCTTGAATCCCAATATGATGTCACCACCGGGCCGTTTGGCGTCGGGCAGGGTGGAGAGGAGGATATCGATCATCCGCTCCGCGCCGTGTAGCCGGCCCCAGAGATAGTCATTCTCGCGGTAGCTGCGGCTGAAAAAGGCACCGAAATTGTTGAATTCGATCCCTTTCAGCGTCGCCGCCACGCCGCCTTTGCGGATCGTCTTGGCGTCTTCCGGAGAGATGCGGTCGACCTTGATCGGATCGAATTCGTCCAGCCCTTCGCCCTGAAGCAGAGGCAATGTCGCGATGTCGTAATAGGGAAAGCCAAGAAAGGCGAGCAGCATCGACCGCTTTTCGGCTTTTGGGATTACCGTCAGCGCTGCCGCCAGCTTGGCATCGACGATGGAGTCGGCTGCCGTCAGGTCGCGGGCCTTGGCCAGCGCGTCGAGCATCGCCTTTGGCCGTTCTTCGGCATGTCCGGCCAGCGCCACAAATTCATCGCCAAGATAATCGATCGTTTCGCGTTCGATATAGAGCGAGAGACAATCATAAATCACGTCGTGCATGACCTCCATGACCTCGTAATCGGCAGGATTGGCGCGGTCGAGATCTTCTGCAAGTTGCCGGGCGAGGAACCGCAGCCGCCGGATCCGGTAACCGAGATCATGTTGACGGAAAAACTCTGCCGCCAGTTTGGTCGGCCCGCCGCTTCTTTCCCCGACATTGTCGAGGCCGAGGCGGCGTATCTCGGTCCACAGGGCGCTGCGCAAGCCGGGGTGATTATGCCCGTTGGGGTCGGACTTTGCCCGCCGCACCGTATGCGCGATATCTTCGATCACCGTCGCCAGTTTGAGATGGCCATAGGCGCTGTAAGAAAATCCCGCGAGCTTGGCCGCCTTGTCGCGCGACTTGCGCCGCCAGGCGGCGACGCGCGCTGCGGTTGGCCGGTCGAGGAAAAACGTGCGTCCGAACAGGCTCTCGACATGATGCTCGACCTCGCCGCGCAAATTTTCGGTGATCAGCCGCATCTGGCTGATCCGGTTGGACCGGCTGGCGATCGCGTTGAGGTTATCACGGATTGGTTGTTCGCGTGGAATGTTGGAAATGGCACCGAAAATCGTCGAGAAGAAGCCGGGCAGCGACTCGTTCTCGGCTTCCTGGGCGGCCTGCAGTCGTTGCATCGCTCTGTCGCTTTTCGCCACATCGAGATCGGGGCGGGGGTCGATATAGACGAAGCGCCGGTCGACTTCCCTTTTGGCCGGCCGGTTCTTGAGTGCCTCGATCGCCTGTGCAAAAGGGGCGTTGGCGAGAACAGAACCGTCGATCAGTACAGTGTCTTCGGCCGTACCGGCGCGGTCCTGGCTGGGCAGCACACGCTTCAGGAAGGCCGAACGCTTTTCCCAGACATATTGATGATCGGACAGCAGCGCATCCAGCTCCCTAACCGTGAAGGGCGGGAAGGCCCCTGGAAAACTGGCGGTGGCGCGGGCGGCAAATGTCAGTTCCGCAGGGTCGGCAATGGCGTCGTCTCTTTTGCCCCTGGTCGAAAAACCGATGGTGATTCGATGTTCCATTTCAAGCGCGTCGGGCGGACTGTGCAGTTGCAGTTTTTCGGGATGGCCGACAAAATCGGTCACCGTAACAAACAGATCGAGCGGCTGGCCCGGCGGCAGCAAGCGCGGGCCACGCTCGGTCGCTTGCACCGCGGCCAGCGCATCCCAGATCATTCCGCTGAATACCTTGCCGCCAAAAGGCGGCGCAAACCATCGTGCGCGTACGAAGCGCGAGAGTTTCATCTTGACCTCTTCGCGGGCTTCCTTGGACACGGTCTGCTCGACCGCGCCGCCTTTGCGGCCCAAGGCCATCCAGGCAATCGGTTCCGCCCAGAATTTGGAAAAACGGGACAGCGGCCGCGCATCGGGGTCGAGCAATCGGTCAACATCGGCATTGTCGAGCCACAAGTCGGTCAGCGGGTCGAGCGACTGACCGGACAGGATTGCTTGTGACAGAAATATCCCGTTGATGCCTCCTGCGCTGGCTCCGGAAATAATGTCCGGCAGCACTCTAAGTCTGGTTCCGGTTTCCCGATCCAGCCATTCCAGGATATCGTAATAGATCCCGCGGCTGCACTGATCGACCCGCGCGCCATCATGAAAGTCCCGGCTTGCTTGCGCCAGTTTCCAGACCTCTTTGGTAATCCCGTGCATATAGATCGCCAGACTAACGCCGCCATAGCAGATCAAGGCCAGTCTGAGTTCTTTCTGCCGCATGGGTTTTTAACTACAGGATGAGGATGAGGGTGCAAGCGGCAATCCATCAGCGGTCATATCACGCCGAATTCAGAGAAGCTCTTCAATGAATATCGAGATCAGCATCGACTGGCTGGTCACGCCTGCCTTGGCATAAATCTGGCTCAGCTGTGATCGGACGGTACCGGCGGCGGTGTTTCGTAAAATTGCAATCTCGCTGACCGAGCATCCC
>NZ_JBATHY010000118.1:0-2190 GCF_049667325.1 Parasphingorhabdus sp.
GCGCTATCTGTTCGGCCGATGTCGCGCCGCTGCCTTGCCAGTTGCCCAGCGCTCCGTCGAAATGGGTGAGCGCGGTGAGCGGAGGAACAGCCTTGTTGAGTGCCTCTTCGAGAAATGCCGGTGGATCTTCCTTGCGCGCCAGATAGACCTGCTTGAGCATCGACAGCAAGATCACCGCTTCCATCTGGTTGAGCGGCGAACGCGATACGGTGCCGCCATCGGCAAAGAAGAATTCGCCCATCGCCTTTTCCAGGCCGGCTTCGCCAACGATCTGGCGCACGCGACCTTCGGGCAGCAGCAAGGAGGCCGCCACCACGCCGCTCCACGCGACCAACCGACCGAGGCTGGAGCTGGCCTTGTCCGCGGTCCGGTCGAGATGACGGGCAGTGCGTGCGATATTGTTGAGCAGTTTGGAACGGTAGATAAGATCCTTGGAAGAGAGGATAAGCGGCGCATGGCTGGCCCAGATCAGCAGCCGCCAGGCGCAATTGTCGGGCCGCCACGCGGGCTGGCGGATGACCCCGCCATTGGCATCGAGCCACTGGTTCATCAGCGCTTCCGCAACCGGCACCGCCTGATCGCGAGACGCCGCGGAGTCGAGATCGCGCAGCCACTGGAAGCGATGGACATAATCCTCGAATTGCGGCGGCAGCTTGAGCTCGGCAAAATCGATATTCTCGTGCTTCTTCTTGAGCCCGCGGAACAGGAAATATCCGGCGCGGACCGCCATGCCCTGGACCCGGTCGCCTTCAACCGGATCAACCGGCACCGCCAGCAGACGCAGCGGCAATTTACCGGACAGACGAAGTCTGTGCATCGGCATCCGCCAGGTCATCCGGTAATAGAGCATCGCCGCCTGTTCGGCGAGCGACTGGCCGCGATCGCGGTCATGGCGCAGGGTCAGGCTGCGGCCTTCGCTGACGTCATCATTCTCGTCATTGGTCGCTGGCTCATCCGGATGGCCATCGCCCAGATCAAGCCGGTCAGACCTGCCGGTGATCATTCACCCCTCAGGCCGCTGATATTGGCGGCATATTGATCCGGTCCGCCGCGAAATGTCGCGGTTCCGGCGACCAGTGTATCGGCACCGGCAGCAATCGCCTTTGGCGCGGTATTGAGATCGATACCGCCGTCGACTTCCAGCCGGATATCCTTGCCGGTGGCGGTAATCCGCTTGCGGATCGCCTCGATCTTGCGCAGCTGGCTGTCGATGAAACTCTGCCCGCCAAAACCCGGGTTGACGCTCATCACGAGAATAAGGTCGAGATCGTCGATCAGATAGTCGAGAATGTCGAGCGGAGTCGCCGGGTTGAGCACCAGCCCGGCCTGCTTGCCGAGCGAATGGATGGTCTGCACCGTGCGGTGCGGATGCGCGCCGGCCTCCGGGTGGAAGGAGATGTAATCCGCGCCAGCGTCGGCAAAGGCTTCCAGATATTGATCGACCGGCGAAATCATCAGATGGACGTCGAACGGTTTGGCGCTGTGCGGACGCAGCGCTTTGACCACCGCCGGGCCGATGGTGATATTGGGGACGAAATGCCCATCCATCACATCAACATGGATCCAGTCGCAACCGGCCTTGTCGATGGCCTGCACCTCTTCACCCAGCCGGGCAAAATCGGCGGAGAGAATGGACGGGGCGATTCGGATGCTGTCGGACATGGCTCTTCCTTAGATTGCGCCAGCCTTTAGGATTTTTGGCCGGTGCAAGCAAGGCACGTTTCGGGTCAACATACAGTCCCTTGTGGACAGATTGGGGACAGGTTCACAATATGTAGAAAATCAGTCTTTTCGGCGCAAACGCACGATGAAGAATCCGTCGACATGGCCCTGTTCGGCCAACGTGGTCGGCAGCGTTCGGACGCAACCATTGTCGGTTGGCAGGATATGCTCCGGCAACTCGTCGGCGGTGACCGGATCGATTGCAAATTGATCGTGACGTTCGAGGAAGGCCTCGATCTGCTCCTCGCCTTCCTCCGGCTCCAGCGAGCAGACGGCATAGACAAGGGTTCCGCCGGGCTTGACCCAGGGAACGGTGCGGTCGAGGAGGGCGCTTTGTGTTTCCGCGCGGTCTGCAATCTGGCGGCTACCGATGCAGTGGAGCACATCGGGGTGGCGACGGAAAATGCCGGTGGCGCTGCACGGCGCGTCGAGCAGGACAGCATCGGCGGGTTCGGCAGGCTCCCATTG
>NZ_JBATHY010000119.1:0-7828 GCF_049667325.1 Parasphingorhabdus sp.
GCATATTGGTGCCTCCCTTGGCAAACCAGACCCCGCCAAGCCGTTCGAGCTTGTGGATCAAACCATAGATCGCGCTGGTTTTCATCGGATTGCCGCCCACCAGCAGCGACTGGAAAGAGAGAAACTCGCGCAGTTTCTCGTTCTTCACAAAGCTCGAAACCTTGGCATAGACCGAGCGATAGGCTTCGAATTTCATAAGGGCAGGGGCGGCTTTGATCATCGACTTGAAATCGAGAAATGCCTTCGTACCCAGCTTGACATAGCCTTCTTCATAGAGCCCGCCGCTATATTCGAGGAATTTCTTGTAGCCCTCGACATCATCCGGTTCGATCGCGGCGATATTGGCGTAAAGTTCTTGCGGATCGTTGACATAATCGAAATTCGTACCGTCTGGCCAGTTGAGCCGGTAAAAGGGTGACACCGGCATGAGCTCGATATCTTTCGCCATGTCATTGCCGGTCAGTTCCCAAAGCTGCGACAGGCAGTCGGGGTCGGTGATCACGGTAGGTCCGCCGTCAAATATAAAGCCTTCCTTTTCCCAATAATAGGCCCGCCCGCCCGGCTTGTCCCGGCCTTCCAAAATGGTCGTCTGGATGCCGGCCGATTGTAGCCGGATGGCGAGCGCCAGTCCGCCAAATCCGGACCCGATCACGGCCGCTTTCTTGAACAATTCATTCTGGGATTTTGTAACTTCACTCATGGAACAGGAATACTCATCTATATTTTAACAAAAGGCGAATGGCGCGGGACACGGGAATCGGCGGTTTGCCGCTCAGCAAGCTGGCCTGGTCCATCTTGGTCGATTTACCGGCGTAAAACCGGGCGAGCAACCGCTCGTCCTTGGCATAGGTATGTTCCAGTGTTTTGTAACGCTTTTCGGGATCGGCGCCGAGAAACAGGAAGGCGCAGAGCAGGCGGTAGAATTTGCCATCTTTCCAATGCCGGGTAGCTAGGGCGCGTAGCATCTTGTCGAGCTTGCTCTGGGTGATTTCGGGCATTGCGGCAATCAGCATCGCAGTCCTGACCGCCATCGGCAGGGAATAGCTGGTGATCGGCTGGATCAGCGCGGCTCTTGCACCTGCGCGGGCATCAACGCCTTTGTTCGCCTTCCAGAAGGCTTCGAAATCACCACCGTAAATGACCGGAAGCTGGCCCGTTTCTTCGCTGAGCACAGCGTCGATGATCCACCCCTTGGTAGCGGCATATTCGGCAATCCGCGCATGGGAGGTCGCTCTGTCGAGCGCAGCAGTGTCGGAATAATAAGTGTCTTCGACGAACAATTCCGTGTCGCTGAACGGCAGGCAGTAGACGAACCGGTAGCCGTCAATCTGCTCTACGGTCGCATCCATGATGATTGGTCGGTCAAGTCCGTGCGGCTTTTTCAGTTTGAGCATCTGGCCGCAAAATTTCTGCCAGCCGGTTTCCAGCGCGGACACGTCACCGCCGCCGCGAACGTCGAGTACGGCTTTCGCTTGGATTTCGGTTCCATCTGCGAGCTGGACCAGCCCTTTTTCGACCTTTGTCGCCTTTTGTCCCGTCTTCAACCCTTTCAATGGCAATCGCTTCCTCAATTCCCGGTCCAGATTTACCGATTCAATCGAGAAATAGCCATTGCTCAGCTTGCGGCTGTATTCCGGGAAATGCACGTCATATCCGTCCCACTGGCGAGAGATCAACGGGTCGACCAGCCATCGATGTTCCGGCTCGACATCGCTTTCGAAAAAGGACCAGATATGATTACCGCCGAAATAATCCTCGGCCTCAATCAGCATTAATTTTAGCTCGGGCCGCATTTTTGCGAGCGCCAGCGCCACCAGACCACCCGCCAGACCACCGCCGGCGATAGCCAAGTCATAAGGTGCAGAAGTAGTGACTTTGATCGGCATCACACGGCCTTAGCCGATGGAGAACACCGGCGAAAGCCTGTCTGAAAGCATGTAGGCGATTCCTGCTTTAGGCCTTGCCCCTTGGCGATCAGCGCCATATTCCTCGGCAATGGACTATGCCCTAGCTATCCTGTTTTCTGCCCTCGCAATGACGCTTATCGTCGGGGGACGCTATCTGCTCAGCAGCGGTTTCTTTGCCTGGCTGACCGAGCGGGTGCGACCGGGCCACTATGACCAGCTGAAACCCCAGATTGGCCGCGAAATCCGCTGGTCTCTTCTGTCGGCCGCGATCTACGGGGTGCCGGCGGGAATTATTGCGTGGGGCTGGCAGAATGCGGGCTGGACGAAGATTTACACCGATCCGGGCTTGTATCCCTTGTGGTATTTGCCGCTGTCGCTTTTGCTCTTTCTTTTCCTGCACGACACATGGTTCTACTGGACCCACCGGCTGTTTCACCGGCCGCAATGGTTCAAGGTCGCTCATGCGGTCCACCATGACAGCCGCCCGCCCACAGCCTGGGCCGCAATGAGCTTTCATCCGGTCGAGGCGGTGAGCGGCGCCATCGTGATTCCGGCTCTGGTCATCGCGCTACCGATTCATGTCGCCGTTTTGGGGCTGCTTTTGCTGGTGATGACGGTTATGGGCGTGTCCAACCATATGGGGTGGGAGATGTTTCCGCGCTGGCTGGTCCGCGGAAGGCCGGGAAACTGGCTGATAACCGCGACCCATCACGAGAAGCATCACGAGTTGTATAGAGGTAATTATGGGTTATATTTTCGCTTTTGGGACAAGATCTGCGGTACGGATATCGGGCTTGCCGATTCTGGGAGCGGTTTCGGCCGTGATGCTGGGCGCAAGCGCGTCCGCTAGCGAGGCACCAGTCGCGGCTGCACCGGCGCTTTCTGCCTCGATCGATCTTGCGATTACCGGTTTGCGCTCCGAAAAGGGCAATGTTCTGGTCTGTCTGAGCACAAATCCGGAATATTTCCCGGATTGCACAAAGGACAAGAAAGCCCGCAAGTTGAAAATTTCCGCTGGCGATGCAGAGACCGTAAAAATTGCCGGAGTGAAACCTGGCACCTATGCCGTGGCGCTGATCCACGACGAAAATGCCAACGGGAAAATGGACCTGCGCCTGTTCCTGCCACGCGAAGGCTTCGGCTTCTCCCGTAACCCCAAAATCGGCATGGGTCCGCCAAAATTCAAATCGGCCCAATTCACCGTCGGCACCGACGATGCCCAATATGCGGTACGGATGAAATATATCCTTTAATTGGGCACAAATTAACCGTTCACTAGCATTCTGAGGGCATTCTGCCGCAACAGACTAGGAGCGGCGGTAAATGTATCAATCCAGGCATTCGGTTTTCCATCAGAACGACAATTACGGAAAATCCCGGTTATCCGAAATTCTTGGCGCCTTTTCTTATGCGCTGGACCTTACCGAAGGACAGCCCGCTGGCCACAGTATCCGTGCCTGCTGGATCGGAACGCAAGTGGCAATGGCGCTGGGACTGAACGGCGATGAACTGCGGGATATCTATTACGCGGTTTTGCTCAAGGACCTTGGCTGTAGCAGCAATGCCGCCCGGGTTACCGAGATGTTCGCCGGGGACGACCGCAAGCTGAAGCATGATTTCAAGCTGCTCGGCCCAATGCCGGAAGATTTCGGCGCATTTGTTGCCAGCGAAGTTGGCGTGGATGCAAAAGCTGATGTGCGCGAACAGGCGCAGTGCAATCTCGCCGAAAATGGCGGCGCGATCATGACCGATATCATCGGAACCCGTTGTTCGCGCGGGGCTGATATCGCCCGGCAATTGCGTTTTTCGGAGGATGTCGCTCAGGCCATCGCCCATCTCGATGAACATTGGGATGGATCCGGCCTGCCACTCGGCATTGCCGGAACCGATATCCACCTCGGCGGCCGGATCGCGCTTTTGGCGCAGGTTGCCGATGTCTTCTATACAGCCCGGGGCAAAGACGCCGCGATTGCGGAAGTCCGCAATCGGGCCGGAAGCTGGCTAGATCCGGATCTCTGCTCGATATTTGACAAGCTGTCTGAAGCCAGCGGCTTCTGGGAAGAGCTGGCCCTCGATGATCTTGAGGAACAATTGTGGGCGCTGGAGCCAGCGGCACAATATGTCACCGTGGACGAGGACTATCTCGACGATATAAGTTTTGCCTTCGGCCGGGTCATTGATGCCAAAAGCCCCTATACCGCTGGACATAGCGAACGGGTGGGAATGATCGCCGACAAGATCGCGGAACATCTGGGAATGGACGATGACCGCCGCCGGGTGCTGCGCCGTGCCGCCATCCTCCATGATGTCGGAAAACTGGGCGTCAGCAGCGCTATTCTCGAAAAGCCTGGCAAGCTGGATCCCGGGGAATGGCAAATCATGCAGAGCCATGCGGCCCATACTACCAATATCCTCGGCCAGATAGGTGTGATGAGCGATATGGCGATGATCGCCGGCTCGCATCATGAACGGCTTGATGGAACGGGATATCCCCTCGGTCTCGATGAACGCAGTATCGCAATGGAATCGCGGATCATCACCGTCGCCGACATATATGATGCGCTGACCACCGACCGGCCTTACCGGACAGCAATGTCGAGCGAAAGAGCGATGGCGATATTGCAAAGCGACGTGGGCGTCGCGGTCGATCAGCGATGCTTTGAAGCGTTGCAGACCGTTGTCGCGGGGGATCTGCTGTAATATAAGCGCTTTGCCAATTGGTGGATTGGGCCCTATATTGGATATGGAACTGCAAAGCGGTCGGCCTGATTGACGGTTGCGAAACCAGATTGGAAATAGTCTTGAAAAACCCGAATATCCTCAGCCGTGTTGTAATATGCTCTCTCGGTCTCGGGATAACATCCCCGCTTCTGGCACAGGAAGGCCCTCCGCCAATGCCGGTCGAGCAGTCGGTCTTTGACGGGGACTATCTGACGGCGGGCATCGGGGTGGCGGTCGGCCCGAGCTATGAAGGCTCGGACAATTACACATTTTCCCCGCTACCGGTTGTTCTGGGCAGCTTCGGTGGCATAGATTTTCAGCCGCGCGGTCCGGGCATCGCACTCGATTTTGTCCCCGACCAGAAAGGCGCGAAAGTCGACTTTATATTTGGCCCCGTCGTACGCGCGCGCTTTGATCGGCAAAATTCAATTAAAGACCCCGTGGTCCGTTCGCTGGGGGAACTGGACTTCGCTCTCGAACTAGGTCCCTTTGCCGGGGTTCAGGTCAATCGCGTGCTCCATCCCTATGACTCGCTGACGGCGCAGGTTGACCTGCGCTGGGATGTCGCGGGCGCGCATGACGGCATGGTCGTCTTCCCCAGCCTGACCTATTTCACCCCGCTCAGCCGCGGCGTCATCACCAGCCTCGCGGTCAGCGGAGAATATGTCGACAATGACTATGCCGATTATTATTTCAGCATTTCTCCGGCCGGATCTGCGGCGAGCGGCCTGCCGACCTTCACCGCCACCAAGGGCTGGAAAAATGTCGGCGCGACGATGCTCACCGCAGTAGATCTCGACGGTGACGCAACCAACGGTGGCTTTGGCCTGATTTTTCTGGGCAGCTATTCGCGGTTGCTTGGCGATCCGAAACGTTCCCCGGTCACCTCGATCCGCGGCAGCGCGAACCAGTGGTTCGGCGCGGTCGGTGTAGGCTATACGTTCTAGAGCTATCAGGCGCCCGATCGGGATTTGGCCTGAGTTCAAACCGTTTACCGGCGTTCCATCATTGGCCAGCCGTCCTCCTGCACCATTTTTTTGATGTGCCTTCGCTATGCTTGTCACCGGTGATATAAGTCGCGGACCAGATGAAGCATTGCGGATCCTTCCCATCCCATATCCACCGGTCAATCTGGCGCCAGCTTTTGTCGGTTCGCGTGACCACAATATCGCGCACAATTTCGTTTTCTGAAGGCTTGGATAGCGTGCCGAGTACCGACGCCCCGCGAATTCCATGTTCGGTAAACAGCACACGGTGTCCTGACGGATCATAGGCAACCAGACCGGCGCCGCTATGTTTGGTTTCCCCGTCCTTCATCTGCCAATCTCCAAACACCATCCATTGGTGATCGGAACCCCAGGAAAATTCGATCCAGTTGTCGGTTACGTTATTTTCGGTTCGCCACTTCTGATCCGCTTCCGGCAATGATGCCGGATCGGGATGCCACTGTCCGGCGAGGATTCCGTATTTCTCCAGAATTTCGGTTTGCAAGGGGTCGATTGCCGGTTCTTGTGTCTGCGCTGATGCGGGCATTATCGCTAGCATACCTGCCGCGCCCGCCAAGCCGATATTGTGTACCCAATTTGATTTCATATTTTCAATCCCCCAACAAGCAACCTAGCTAGCAACAGACCGAATATACTGTGCAAAAAATCTGCGGATGCATCCTCCAATTCGATGAACGGCATGAAATAGTGACGAGAATGTTCGCGTTTTTTGCCAGTTCCATCGCGATATTTTTTCGCAGGGCGATAATCCGGAATACCGTGGTCCGGGCACAGAACTTGCGGTTGCAGATTGTATGCAGCGCTCTCAAATCGCTCGGGAAACTCTGCTGGACCCGATTTGCACTTCGTCCTAACATCGCACTCATCACCGGGGAGTCGTCAGACCGAGAAGTGTGCACAATGCCGCCCGACCCGCAAAAGCTGAACCGGTCCCGTATGAACGGATATGCCGGCGGAGGGAGAGAGCTGGCATCCGGCCATTCCGGACACGCCCTTCCTCCATCACACCACGAGGAGAGACACGATGGGCAATGCAGGCAATATCACCGGATGGATCACCTTTTTCATCGGCCTTTACGCGATTGCTGCCGGTGCGGGCGAGTTCCGCCGGCCGGGCTATTGGGCGAAGATGGTGCAGGAAGTACGGGTCAGCAGCGCGCTGCAATTTCTGACCGGAATGTTCACGCTGGTGCTCGGCGCGACCATCTATCTGGTCAACCCGTGGGACCCGTCCGATCTGCTCTCGATTCTGATCACCGTAATGGGCGCGTGGATATTTATCGAAGGGGCGTTGATCCTCGCCGTCGGCGACTGGTTTCTGAATTTTGCCGGCAAGCTGATGGGGGCAGGCAATCGCCTGTGGGCAGTCCTCTCGATCGCGCTTGGCCTTGCCGCGATTTTCGCTGCCATGGTGCGGTTGCAGATATAGCGCGTTCCGGTCGGTCGGGCTCCATCGACGATATTATCACCCGATGCGGAACATCGACTGGACTTGTGAAGCCTCTCGACTTACGGTGGCGTATCCCCGGGGAGCCAGCATCGGCTGGTTGAGAGCGAAAGTGACCGCGACCCGTTGAACCTGATCCTGTTAACACAGGCGGAGGGAGGGAGCGGTTCTGGACAAGATCCCGCCCTCGTTCCGTTTACCAAAGGAACGATAGACCATGGCTGACCTTCCCGCAAAAACCGAAATCGGCGTGACCACCGGCGCGATCCGTGGCTCGAAAAAAGTCCATGTCGCGGCGCATAGCGGTTCCGGCATAAGAGTGGCGATGCGCGAGATTCATCTCGAGGGCGGTGAAGCGCCGGTACGGGTCTATGACACGTCCGGGCCATACACCGATCCTGAGGCGCTGATCGATATCAAGACCGGTCTCAACGAACTGCGCAGCCCGTGGATCCGCGCGCGCGGCGATGTCGAGGAAGTCGACCAGCGCGAGGTAAAACCGGAAGACAATGGCCAGCTTGGCCCCGACCGCTCCGGCGGCGTTGCGCCTTTCCCCAATGTACGCCGCAAGGTGCTGCGCGCCAAGGAAGGTCAGAACGTCTCCCAGATGCATTATGCGCGCCAGGGCATCATCACCCCGGAAATGGAATATGTCGCCGAGCGCGAAAATCTCGGGCGCGAGCGGCTCAAGCAATATAGGCGCGACGGCGAAAGCTTTGGCGCGTCGATCCCCGACTATGTCACGC
>NZ_JBATHY010000120.1:0-3178 GCF_049667325.1 Parasphingorhabdus sp.
AGCTGCAGCGCCTTGGCGGCACCAAAAACCGAATAAGCCGCCAATCCGACGGCGTCGAACCAGTCGACCGCCGCCGGTCGCCAGAATTTGACCGGTGTGATCCACACCAAGAACGCGATACCAAGGCATAGCATCGGCACCCGGGCGTCCTGCACCCAGAACACCGGCGCATCGATCAGCAGATCGCGGACCGTACCACCGCCCACACCGGTGACGAGAGCGAAAAAGGCAAAGGTTACCAGTGTTTGCCGATTGCGCGCCGCGACCAATGCCCCGGAAATAGCGAACACAGCGATGCCGAAAAGGTCGAGCCAGCCTAGTGCGTCATATAACAGAGCCGCGTTCAAGTTACAGCTCGCCGCTTGCGCCCGCGCCGCGTGAACAGCATGACAAAGCCGAGTATCGAACCGAGCAGCGAGATGACCGCAAAGATAATCAGGATCGGGTGGCTGGTATCCTCGCGCGTCTGCAGGTCCATGATATGCAGGCCCCACATGAAATCAAAGGCCCGCCAGAATTGGGTCCGCACGGCGATCAGCTCGCCGGTATCCGCATCGATATAGAATCGCGCATCATCGTCGAACACGACCTGCCAGGACGGACGGCCACTGCGCTGGTCACCCGGCGCCTTGTCCCCGTCAAAGCGTTTGACCGACCGGATCGCCGCTTCATCCGACCGTGCGGCGCGCGCCAGCGCATCGGCTTCGGTAGCAGAAACCGGCGGAAGCAACGCGCCGGTCAGAGCATCTGCTCTCCGCTTGCCACCGTCGGCATAAGCAATCACCCAATAGGGTCCGGCATCATTCTGCTGCAGCGTCAAATTCTTCGCCTGGCGTCCCTCGAGCATGGGTGCAACGGGATTTACGGCATCAAGCGCCGGTGTTTCGCTACGCAAATGATTGCCGCGCACGGTTTCGATCGGCTGTGCGACCATCAACAATCCGCTGGCCGTCCAGATGATGATCGGCACGCCGATCAGCCAGCCGAGCCAGACATGCCAGCGCATGAGTTTATAATGTTTCATGTTGATCCAATCGAACCCCCTGTTTCTCGAACCCCGAGAATCCCAATGCAAGACCATATCCGATAATGGCCGAAGCACTATATCCAATAAGCGGCGTGGGATAGGGTCCAAAAACTGATATAATGGCAAAGCCGCTGATCGTCGCCAACGAGGCAGCGAGGGGAATCTGGTTCCTGAAACTCCTGCCGAACAAAGGCACCACCAATGCCAGAACCAGAAAAACTACCATAATGACGCCGGAGGGTGGATGGAATTCCCAGACATCCGCGATCACATATTCCACGAATCGAACCGGCTGTAAGGGGTCAATTTGCAACAATGTCGATAAGAAACTCATTCCGGCAAACGCCAGCATCCCGAGAGACCATTTGTCGCACTTTGCTATCGCAAGCACGAACACACCCGAGAGTAAGGCAAACGCAGTCGCCCGGTCAGGTTGCAATGACCCGGTCAGGCCGATTACCATGATTGTCAATAACGCCAATTCTCTGCGGAGGCCTGGTACCAGCGAAATAATCGCAGGCAACAAAAGCAGGCCGACATGCAATCTGATCGGGCCGACTCCAATCCAGCGATGGATCCCGTCAATTTCCGCGCTGCTGAAAAGAGTCCCGACGAAAAGAGCCAGCGCAAAAACGGTGAGGGCGATTACATTGAAGCCTGGAACTGGCCGCTTTAGAAAAACGGCTAGGCCGATCGCAGCAGCGAGAGCCGCGCCATTGACGACCAGATATGCACGCGGTGCACCGGCTACTGCCATATAGACGCAGCCCATGAGGACTACGATAATCATGGCTGAGAGACGGGTTAGCTGACGAGCCATCACCCTACATATGAATCGGCTTGCCCTGCACCGCCATCGCGGCTTCCTTGATCGCTTCACTGTGCGTCGGATGAGCGTGACAGGTATAGGCGATATCTTCGCTGGTCGCGCCGAATTCCATGGCCTGTGTGACCTGCGCGATCAACGTGCCGGCGAGCGACGAGATGATATGGGCACCAAGCACGCGGTCGGTTTTCGCGTCGGCAATGATCTTCACATAGCCTTCGGTATCGCGATTGGTCTTGGCACGGCTGTTGGCGGCGAACAGGAATTTGCCGGTCTTATATTCGACGCCGCTTTCCTTCACCTCTTCCTCGGTCTTGCCGATATTGGCAATTTCGGGATAGGTGTAGACGACGCCTGGAATCAGGTCGTGATTAATGATACCTTGCTGTCCGGCGATAAACTCGGCAGCAGCAATGCCTTCATCCTCGGCCTTGTGCGCCAGCATCGGGCCGGGGGTCACGTCACCGATCGCATAGACGCCGGGAACCGAGGTCTGGAAATCATGGCCGACTTCGATCTGGCCGCGATCATTGGTGGTCACGCCGGAATTTTCGAGCGCCAGACCATCGATATTGGGCTTGCGGCCAATCGCGACGAGCACGACATCGGCTTCCAATGTCTCGCTGTCACCGCCTTTGGCCGGTTCCATGGTGAGAGTCGCTTTCTTGCCCTTGACCGTGCAGCCGGTGACCTTGGTCCCGGTCCTGATATCAAAGCCCTGCTTCTTGAACATGCGGTTCGCATCCTTGCGGATATCGCCGTCCATGCCGGGCAATATCTGGTCGAGATATTCCACCACCGTCACCTTCGCGCCGAGCCGCAGCCAGACAGACCCCAGCTCCAGCCCGATCACGCCGCCGCCGATGACGACCATATGGTTCGGCACTTTCGGCAGTTCAAGCGCGCCGGTGGAATCGACCACGACATGCTTGCTATTGTCGATCTCCACGCCGGGCAGCGGAGTAACCGACGAACCGGTAGCGATCAGAATATTCTTGGCGGTATAGCTCTTGTCACCGACCTTGACCGTGTTGGCATTTTCAAACGCGCCGCGGCCCTTGATCCACTCGACCTTGTTCTTCTTGAACAAAAACGCGATGCCGCCGGTCAGCTCTTCAACCGCCTTCAGTTTCTCGGACAGCATCTGCTTGAGATCGAGCTTCGCTCCGGTCAGCTTGACGCCGAATTTCTCGAGCGCGCCGCTATGGGCCTCATGATAAAGTTCCGACGCGTGGAGCATCGCCTTGGACGGGATGCAGCCGACGTTGAGGCAAGTGCCGCCGAGCGTCTCGCGGCTTTCCACGCAGGCCGTTTTCAGACCCAGC
>NZ_JBATHY010000121.1:0-4081 GCF_049667325.1 Parasphingorhabdus sp.
ATGGGAACCGGAACCGGTGACCGTCACACTCAACGGAACCGCGGTGAATTTTCCCCATAGCGGTTTCCTGCAACCGACCCATGACGGGCAAAAAATGCTGATTGCCGCGATGCTGGAAGCCGTCGGCGATGCAAAGCTGGTGGCCGACCTGTTCGCCGGATTGGGCACCTTCACTTTTGCGCTGAGTGAAAATCAGAAAGTCTATGCGGCCGAAGGCGCGCGCGACGCGATCGGCGCGCTGAAACTGGCGGCCAATCACTCCACACGGCAGATATTCTGCGAGCATCGCGACCTATTCAGAAGGCCGCTGAGTGCCGAGGAACTCAACCGTTTTGACGCCGTTATTCTTGATCCGCCACGCGCCGGTGCGCGCGACCAGATCATGCAGTTGGCGCAATCGGACGTCGCAAAAATCTGCTATATCAGCTGCAATCCGGCGAGTTTTGCACGGGATGCAAAACAACTGTGCGACGCCGGTTACAAGCTTGAGCAAGTCTGGCCGGTGGGGCAGTTTCTATGGTCGACCCATGTCGAGATTGTTTCCAGCTTCAGTCGCTAACCGGACCTGGACTAGTGGAATACCGCGATCGCCGCATGTACAGCCAGGGCAATGATGCACAGGCTGGACAGAGCGAATACCAAAAACCGGTAGATCACGCGGTTGCTAGTGACCTGAATGAGGCTGTGCAGGACCCGCAATCCGACATAGACCCATGCGATTGTGACATTTAATCCATAGCTTTGGCTGGATAGAATCAAGACGACACAAATCGCGTAAAAAAGAGTCGGTTCTGCTAGCAAATGGTTATAATTATGCGCCTTCCACTGGACTTTCGCCGGCAGCAGATCATCGAGATCGCCGCCCTTGGCGCCGACAAGATTGGCTGAGTCGATGTTGGCTTTGTTCATCGCTGGAATACGCGTGACATACATCCACAGCCAGATCAGCATGGTCCACAAAATGAGTGCAACCATCGGCTGCAGAAGCGGGCTATTTTCCATCATTATACCTTCCGTATCATTGCGGTGCGATTAGAATAGCGTGACCCACAGAGCATTGATCGCCATGATGAACAGGCAGATGGTCGAGGCCAGAAAGAGCATGAAGCGGACGTTCACCAGATTAACGGTCGCTTGCCAGATGCTGTGAACGATCCGGATGAGTGCATAGGCCCAGGCCAGATAGAGATTGAGACCATGACCCGCGTCCGCAATGGCGAGAATCGCTACGGTGGCATAAAACAGAGTTGGCTGTTCCATCAAATGGGTATAATTGTGGGATTTCCAGGCCACATTCTCGGGTAGTTGCGGATCTATGTCGGGACCCCGACCGCCGGGCTTTGCACTAATATCAATGCCGACCTTTTTTGCTGCCGGGAGCCGTGTTCCGGCCATCCAGAACAGCATGATCAGTGACCAAATCACCAGCACAGCCGCTGGTGCCAAAATCGCAGTACTCATGTTCCTATTTCCCCCGAAAATTTTGGGGAAACTGCGTCAGATGTATCCGATTGTCAATTGCAACCTAACGAGCCGCTCAAACGCGGGGAAAGGATACGACATTATCGCGGTCGGAACGATCAAGATTCTCGCCGACATAGAGACTTGCCATCGGCTCGTCGGTTACATCATATTCTTCGCTGCTGCCATAGCCATTGAATTTCGTCCGCATGGCCGAGCCATAAGCACCGAGCATGCCGATCTCGATATAATCACCGGCTTTGATGCTGTCGGGAAGGACAAAGGGTCCCGCCATGAAATCCATGTCGTCACAGGTCGGACCGTAGAAACTGAATGCTGTTGTCGTGCCGTCATCCGAATCCACGCCAATCTGGCGGACTGGAAAACGCCACCCGATATGCGCGGCATCAAACAAGGTGCCATAAGCCCCGTCGTTGATAAACAGTTCGTTGCCGCGACGACGTTCGACCTTGACCACCAGCGAGCTATATTCGGCGGACAGGGCCCGTCCTGGTTCGCACCAGAGCTCTGCTGAATAGCTGATCGGCAAATCTTCGAACGTCCGGTCGATGGCACTGAAATAGTGATTGAGAGATACCGGTTCGAGATCCGGGTAGATCGACGGAAAACCGCCGCCGACATTGACGATGTCGACGGTGACCGACGCACCGACGATGGCCGTTCGAACCCGCTCTAGAGCATGGACGAAGGCGAGCGGCGTCATGGCCTGGCTGCCGACATGGAAGCAGATTCCGAGGCTATCAGCGGTTTGGCGGGTGCGTTGCAGCAATTCTGCCGATTCATCGACATCGATGCCGAATTTTGACGCGAGACTGATTTCGGCAAATTCCGATGCAACCCGGATTCGAACGCAAAGCGTCAGGTCATCCGCCAATTCCGTGCCCAGTTCGATTTTTTCCAGTTCCTCGAGGCTGTCGAGGGAGAAAATTCGCACGCCATGATCGCGATAGGCTTCGCGGATCGACGACAATTGCTTGACCGGGTTCATGTAGCAGAGCGTTGCATCGGGCAGAGCCGCGCGCACGATGCGGACTTCGTCGATCGATGCCACATCGAAATGGGTTACACCCTCTTCCCACAATAGCTGCAGCAATGCGGGCGACGGGTTCGCCTTCACCGCATAGAGCGACTTGCCGGGAAATTGTTCGACGAAATAGCGCGCTGCGCGTCGGGCAGCGTGCGGCCGGTTGAGCAAAACTGGGATATCGGGGCTGAGAGCCCTCGTTAGCTCCTCAGCGTCATGGTAATGGTGCAACTCAAGGGACCCCCTAGCGGTTTAGATCGATTGAGCTGCCTTGCGGATTCGCAAGCGGCCATGGGGCAGCGAAGCGCGGATATATGGCCGCTTTCCTATTCTGTAAAGAGCTACAGTTAGAGAAATTTGCTAAATAGGTCAATTTTCTAGCTCAACCGGTCCCGAAATGCCGTCCAGTCAAAGGTTTTGACGCATTTTAGCGCGTCGCTGTCACTGTTCCACAACCATATCGACGGAAGCGGAACACCGTTGAACGTATTGGTTTTGACCATCGAATAATGCGCCTGGTCCAGAAAGGCGATGCGCTGACCGATATGGGCCGCTTCGGGAAGGATATAGTCGCCAATGACGTCCCCGGCGAGACAGCTGGGACCGCCGAGGCGGAAGGCCGTACCATCGCTGCGTTCGTTCAGCATGGCCGGGCGATAAGGCGCTTCGATCACGTCTGGCATATGGCAGGTTGCAGAGATGTCGGTGATAGCAACCGGCATGCCATTGTCGAAAATATCGAGGATCTCGCCGACCAAAATACCGGCGTCCAGTGCCACCGCTTCCCCGGGTTCAAGATAGATTTCGCACCCGGATTTGGCCTTTAGTTCGGCAAGAAAGTAGACCAGCGCCTCGCGATCATAATCGTCGCGGGTGATATGATGGCCACCGCCGAGATTGATCCATTTGAGCGTATCAAAATGCGGCGCAATAATCGGCTCGATCTTCGCCCATGTCTGCTGAAGTGCATCGAATCCCTGTTCGCACAGATTGTGTAAGTGGATGCCGGACAAATGTTGGAAATCGTCGGCTGTCAATTGGCTGACCGGAAAACCCAACCGGCTGTGGGGTTGACTGGGATCATATTTTTCCGTCTCGCCCAGCGCGATCTCCGGATTGATTCTTAAACCAATTTCACAACTATCGAGTGCAATATTTTGATTAGAATCACTTTTCCATCTCCCTACCTGTGTCGGATTATTGAACGTGATATGCTGGGAAATCTGGCATAGTTCGGCCAGATCGTCGGCCTTATAGGCAGGAGAATAGGTGCTGACCGGTCCCTTGAAATGCGCTTTGGCAAGCCGCGCTTCCCACAGGCCCGACGCGCAATAACCGTCAAGATATTCGTCGATCAACGGGGCTAGCGACCACATCGAAAATGCTTTTAACGCCAAGAGAACCCTGGCCCCGGAGCGCTCTTTGATATCGGACAAAATCTCCAGATTCCGCCGCACCGCGACTTCATCGACAACAAACGCGGGCGAAGCGACCCGGTTCAATGCAAAATGCGCAAAAGCGCGGGGATCGCCAGCTTTGGTCTCCATATTTTTCTATCTCAATAAACTAAATAAC
>NZ_JBATHY010000122.1:0-6060 GCF_049667325.1 Parasphingorhabdus sp.
TTGTTGAGTAATATCAAGGGATTGTTGATCTCGAGCTGGAAGCTCCAGGATCCAGTCTGACTGGTAGATGTGCCCAGAACCCAGTATTTGCGTAGGATATTCTCTGACTTTCAGGTTTCGGCGTTACAAATGGTATCCTGCCGCTCGGCCCGCAGCACTAGCCTTTTCCACTTGCTCAAATTTTATAAGGATATGCTGCAGGTTGTATCAATTCTGCACGGAAAAACCTACGCGCGGGAAATGAACAACGACCTGACCGGCGTGGGGATCTTCGCGGCTGATCGAGATATGATGTTCGGACGAGCCGACAAACAAGCCATTGACCCCGTCGCGCCCATAGTCGTCGGCGGCAACGCTTACCGGCTTGCCTAAGAGGTCGGCGTCCCGATCCGCAACCGTGCCCGCCATTGGCTGGGATGTCCGCGCAATATCGAGCGCGTCCTCGCGGCTCATCGCTGATCGCTCGCCATGACCAATCGCCTTCACCCTCTCCAACCATTCAGGTAGGTGAGGCATGGACTCGAACAGGCTTGCCGCTGGCGGAAAAGCGGTCCGGATGAACCACAGATTGTAATAGCCATTCGCATCAACCAGTCCGGCGCGGTCACCGGTCAGGAACCTGCGTCCATCCGCCAGTTGATCGGACAGCAGAGCGACATGTGCCCGCAACTGCGCTTCCATGTGGGGAACAGCCGCCAGCATGGCGGCCGGGTCAAACGAACGCCCGGAAAGGGCTGTGCGGTCCGTTATAAAAGCGGCCGGGACTTTGTCGCCGAGCCCCCCGAAGATGATTGCGACCGCTGCTTGAAATACTGCGCGGTCCGACCACATCGCATTGGCGTGTGCCAGGCCATGGTCGCCCTGCGGAAATAACGTTGGCTCAGGAAAGCGTCGTTCAAGTTCCCGGACGATTAGCTGGCTGTCGCAGTAAATGTCTGCACCGACCTGCATGACCGGAATACGTCGATATCCGCCCGTCAGCGCCACAAGTTCAGGCTTGGGCATGATGACCGGTTGGTCGACTGCAGCCCAGGCCAGCTTCTTGATGCCAAGACAAACGCGCACCTTCTCCGAAAACGGCGAGCTATCATATTGATGAAAAAGAATGTCAGGCATCGTGGACCTTTCCGATATTATCACCAATCGATGCAGGATTTAAACAAAGCGGTCAACTTGGTCCCCACAGCGAGCGTTCGGTTGGTCGCTGCCGGGTTGTAAATCTTCGCCTCTGTTCGTGCCAGTGATATGATTCCATGACCTGCCGACGCTGCAAGTATGGCCCTCGGCTACTTGTGGGTACGAAACGGACATAATGTTCGCGCAGTACTATTGACCGCAGTCGGGCCGGTAGCGGACCGGCTGTTCATGGAAAAATAACGATTACAGCAGACATTGAGCTACTTGAAGTCGCACTGACCGCTTCCGCCCAAACGCAGACGCTCACGCCGAGCCGATCACATAAACCCTAACGATGCAATAGGGGCCGTTTGCGAAACCTGATTTTCAGCAACCATGCCGACTATCGCTTCTGTTAACTGAGCGACGCCAGGCTCTTGATCTGGTTGCGCAGCCAGGTGAGCCCTGGATCCTTTGCACGGGTCGCGTGGAACTGTAGCATTTCACGCATGGGAGGGACCGCGAAGGGCAGTTCCGCTATTCGCAGGGGGAGCCGCCCTGCCAGTGATTGAGCCAGTCGCTCGTGCATCACGCAGACGCGGTTCGTTTCGAGTACCAGGAATGGCGCCTGAAGAAAAGACGGCGCGCGCACTTCTATCCGGCGCTCGATATTGGTTTCGCGCATCCAGGCATCGATGAACGTGTCGCTTCCCGAGATCGAGACACCGACATGGCCAAGTTCGGACAATAATTTGGCCGACATTTCCCCATCCATGTGGGGGTTACCCGACCAGCCCACGACGACGTGCCGCTCTTCGAAAACAAGTTCGGACGGATGGTCGGGGTGGGTGAAGGACTCTGGGCCGAGGAACATGTCGAGCTCACCGTCAGCCATGGACTTGTTCGTATCGGAATATGGCAAAGCGATGTTCAGTTTTACGGATGGGGCGATCGGTGCAATCGCCCCCAGCAAGGGAACCAGCAGGACAGTAGTGACATAGTCCGAGGCGGCGATCTTGAACTCGCGTTCGGAAGTTGCAGGATCAAACCTGCCTTTCCGGGCGATAAGAGCACGCAAAGCCCCGATTGTTTCCGAAATCTCCGGATGCATCGCCATCGCATAGGGTGTCGGCACCATTCTCTTGCCCTGCTGCGCCAATATCTCGTCCTGAAAGGCTTCGCGAAGGCGTTTGAGCTGGGCGCTCATCGCTGCTTGAGTGACGTGCGCCCTCGCTGCGGCCTTGGTGACATTTTTCTCCTGAAGCAGGATGTCGAAAGCCACGAGCAAGTTAAGATCGAAATTATCAAGTCGCATTTTTCACCTTTGGCCAAGCCATCTGTCAAATGGACAGTCGGCTGATCTCGAATGTGGATCATTCTATCTATAAATAAATGTAATGTATAATGACAAAAACAAAAAGTTATATCTTTTGTTACGCTGCGTATACTTCGGTCTTCAGGGCACCGGTCAATTCCGGGCACATTTTTTACGGGAGAGGCAAAAATGCGTCGCAAATTCTATCACACCACCATTTCGAGGTCTGCACTGACCATGGCCTGCTGCGCTGCGCTTGCCGCTACGCCTGCTTACGCGGCCGAAGACAACGAGCAGGGACAAACCGGCAATAATCTCCAGTCGACAACCGAGGCGGAGCCAGCGGGCGGGCTCGGCGTCATTGTCGTGACAGCGCAGAGGAAACCTGAATCCCTTCAGGACGCGGCGATTCCCATTAACGCCGCCACCGGAGACGAGCTCCTGAAAGCAGGCGTTGCAGATGCGACCGCGCTCAACAAGATCGCGCCGGCACTTTATGTGACGGCGGGGGGTGGCGCCAATGCGGGCTATTTTGTGCGTGGTGTGGGTAACTTTACCAACAATGGTTATACAAACCCGGCCATCGCCTTCAACGTGGATGGTGTATATATCGGTCGACCTTCGTCAACAATCGCCTCTTTTCTGGATGTAGCGGTCGTTGAAGTTCTTAAAGGACCGCAGGGCACCTTATATGGTCGCAACTCAACCGGTGGTGCAATTAACGTCATTCCGACCAAGCCGCAACTCGGTGAATTTAGTGGCTATGTGTCCGGTGGATATGGCAATTACGACGCCTTCAATATCTCAGGTGCGGTAAACGTGCCGATCTCTGACTCGGGAGCACTTCGTTTTGCTGCTACGGTCAATGAGCACGACGGGTATAATCGTGACGGCACGCAAGATGCAAAGGATCTCGCCTTTCGAGGGCAGTTCTATGCCGAGCCAAGCGATAATTTTAATATCCGTTTTTCGGTAGATTATTCGACTCAGAAAGGCATCGGCACCGGGACGACCATCGATGGTAACTATATTTTTACGCCGCCTTTCGTTCCGGGTGTAAATGCACTGCCGGTTCCTGGCTGGAGGTTTAACCCTGCGCCAGACAATGTATCAGCACCTTTCACAGGCTTGCATACACCGGAGTCCATAGCGTTCACCAGCAATGTTGCTGCAGCACCCCTATTCACGCCATATGTCGGTTTTGCATATCCTTCGCGCGATGACAGTTACTTTGGGGTCAATGCCGAGTTGAATTTTGATCTTGGCGGGGTCGATTTGGTGGTCATTCCCGCCTATCGGCTCTCAAAGCTGGACAATCAGTTCAACGGTCCTCCGTTTAAAGCAGCGATCAACAAGGACACTGCAGAGCAGTGGAGCGTTGAAGCTCGGCTATCGGGTTCAACAGGTCCGGTCGACTGGATTGTCGGCAGCTTCTATTTTGATGAACGGGTGACAGGCGACAATTCCTTCAACCAGTTTAGTACGATAGGCGTTAACAGCTTTGACTCGCAGTCCGAATCTCTGGCTTTCTTTGGACGTGCGACGTTTAACATTACTGACGAGCTGAGGCTTGTTGGCGGTATCCGTTATACCGACGAAAATCGATCAATCGATGCCAAGGCTTTTGCAGTAGCAGGCGTTTGCCTCGAGGACCCTGTTGGCCGCGCACCCTTCTGTCCGCAAGTTCCGACATTGCCAGTGGGCCTTACTCTGCAAGATTCTCTAAATGCATTTGATCCCGCACTTTTTCCGGCTCGTCCGCTGAGCACGTTCAATCCAAATGGACCGGATGGTGTTGGACAGGTTTTCCCTTACGGACCGTTCAACGTATTTGCACCGGCGCAATTCGGGCCCGGCGCAATCCTGGTGATAACACCAAACACCATACAGAGGTCTGGCGGTGATAGCGAGATAACATATCGGGCCGCAGTCGAATATGACATCACTCCGGATAATCTGGTATATGTCAGTTTCGAAAACGGGTTTCGCTCTGGCGGCTTTAATCTGTCCCGCGGGAATGAAGAATATGCGCCAGAATTTATCGACGCCTTCACAATAGGCTCGAAAAACCGCTTCTTTGACAATCGGTTTGAACTCAATGTCGAGCTATTCTACTGGAAATATAAGGGCCAGCAGCTGGCTGCCCTTGGGGTCGACGTCGATGGCAACAATTCATTCTTTACTCGCAATGTCGGAAAGTCCTCGGTCAAAGGCGCGGAAATTGACTTTCAATTCCTCGCTACAGAAACGACCAAATTGCGGGGCGGAGTGCAATATCTTGATGCAACCTACGATTCCTATTTGTTCAATCAGACCGATTTGTCAGATGCCGGGGACCCGCCAAATTTCCTGAGGCCGGTTACGACCTGTGATACCACCCAGATTTTGACCCCGCGACGTTCGTTTGATGTCGATTGTTCCGGCAAACAAGCGCTCAATTCGCCCAAATGGACGGCTAATCTCGGTATTGAACAAACCGTTGAGTTCGGCGACATGAAACTGGTTGGCTCGGTTGACGGTCGCTATCGTGGTAGCCGTGAAGTTGGTTTCAACTATATTCCTACAAGCCGGATCGAAGACGATTTCACCATGGATGCGTCGTTGACGCTCGGGGATATCGATGATCGGTGGAGCCTGACCGGATATATTCGTAATCTGACCAATGAAGGTGTCCGGACTAACGTGTCGGTCGGTGCCGGCAATATCGTCGGCAGTATTTATGAACCGCCCCGGACCTATGGCGTACGTGCTAAGTTCAACTTCTAAGGAGGGATCAACGATGCGACCAGCTATAATATTAGCGATTGGCGCGCTCATGCTTGCCACGTCTCCGGCTCTCTCGCAGGCTTCATCGGACGGCGCGACACAAGCACCCGTTGCTGACACAGATGGCCAGTGGATTACCTTGGGTACCCGTGGTGGGCCGGTGACCGTTCCTATGCGTTCGCAACCTGCCAATCTGCTGTTGTTTAACGGCAAGAAATATCTGGTGGATGTGGGGGACGGGACTGCCGGTCAACTTTCAAAAGCGGATCTGCAGACGGCGATGCTTGATGGTATATTTGTTAGCCATCTGCATTTTGATCACACCGGCGGACTTGCAGCCATTCTTGGACTGCGGTTTCAGACCAACGCGGTAAATATGTTGACGATCTATGGTCCTCCGGGAACGAAGGAACTCGTCGATGGCCTGCTTGCTTCCATGGTGCCGGGGGCAACCGCGAACTACGGCGTACCGGGCGCTCCGGCAAAGGATCATCGGGCCGGTATCAAAGTGGTTGAACTCCGCGATGGTGCCAGTTTGGATATGGACGGCATGAAACTGTCCGTGCGCAGCAACAGCCACTACAGTTTTGTGCCCGGTAGCGATCTGCAAAAACGCTTTCAGTCCTTGTCCTATAGGTTCGATCTGCCGGGGCGTTCCATCGTGTATACCGGCGATACGGGTCCCAGTGCTGCGGTTGAGCAACTCGCCAGCGGTGCCGATCTGCTGATTGCGGAAATGATGGACGTTCCACTTATCGTTGGGGTGGTCAGGCGCAACAATCCCAATATGCCGGAGCCAGCAGCAAAGGCGATGGAAATTCATCTCAGCAAACATCACCTGCTTCCCAAAGATGTTGGGGAAA
>NZ_JBATHY010000123.1:0-4794 GCF_049667325.1 Parasphingorhabdus sp.
TAACCGGTTTCATTCAGGCGGGAAAAAAACTCGATGCCAAGCGTGCTGTCTGGCTCCATTTCGACCGGCATTGCCTTTTCGAGCGCCTCGCGGGACGAACCGACCGATATACCGCGCGCTGTACGCGCCAATCGGGCGTCGCCATCAAAAAACCAGCCTACGAGCCGGTCTTGTTGGAAATTAAGCGTCAAACCTGTTGCATGAGAGGCAACCTGAACCATCGGTCCGGCGCCGCATTCTTCGTTCGCGTTCCGGTAGACGGGACCAAAGCGCTCGAGCATCGTGATGATTTCGGTTATTTCGGTGCCATAGCGGAAGGTCCAGTCTTTTCCTTGCGAAACGCCATCTGCTTGCAGGATTATTGGGGTCGGCCGGGAAGCGGCGCCGGTTTTCTCCTGATTTTCTTGTCCAACGCTGTCGACACAGCCGGCAATCATTGCGAAGAACATAAGCGCCGCCGTAATTTGCCTGGTGTGGATCACCCGGGATTGCCTTCCATTTGCGGGACATCGGGATCAATTTCGACCCACGACTGCTTGCTGCTGGTCCAGAAATGGATTTGCGGGTGCAGCTTGCTGGTATCATCCAGCGTTCCTGCCTTGATATAAGTCATGCCCGGCTGGGTCGGGAGAGTGGTCTTCACCGGCGAGCCGCAGGTGCCGCAAAAATTGCGGAGAACAACATTGCCGCTTTCGGCATGATCTTCATAGGTGGTGAGATCACCGGTGATCTCGATCTGGTCATCCGCCACTCCGAACAGCACCGAATAGGAACTCCCCGCCTGACGCTGGCAGTTCTTGCAATGACAGACGCCGGTCATTTTCAGGTCACCTTCGACCTTATAGCTTACCGCTCCACACAAACATTTTCCCGTAACGGTCATCAGACATCTCCCGATCTTCATCTCTTCAGAGTGCAAGCTTGGGATAGGCAAATGCCAATGATAGGCAAGCATGAATTAATTTTGAATTCTTGCACCAAGCGTATCAACGGCAGATTCCAGAACTTCCTCGCCAATCACATTGAGGATAAGCAATCCCAAAATCAGTGAACTGACCGACTTGTCAATTCCGCTGAGGCTCGCATCCAGAGCATCGACCTGAGTTCGAATGGCACTTTGCTCCTCGCTTGTGACATTTTGCATCAACGCCATACTATAAGTCGGCAATGCCAATTTGGCCTTGTCGAAATCAACATCTTTCATCTTGTCCGCCACGAGCTTGGAACGGGCAAAGGCCCGCTTGCGATCAACAGCCCGATCGGCGACATCCAGCAATATTTGAAGAATGAGGGCCGGCCCCACGGGCAAATCCCTGTCGCCAACTCGAAATGTAAAAATCGATGATCGGAATATGGCCATCGCACCAAATCCGGCTGCGATGAGCAAGGAAACGCGAAGCTGATAAAGTCCGTTTGATGCGGCTTGATCAATACCAAAATCAACCTCGAAAACGTTGATCACAAACAGCGCGCCCAGGCTGGCGAGAGTATTGATCCCGACGTACAAGCCGCCCGACCAGTTTATGACAGCTAACCAGGGTTCGTCGCGATATCGGGCCAACAATTCCGAGAGTCCAAGAAACGCACCGAATGATGCCACGATCAAATAGTCAGCGAAAATTGATACCATCAAATCCTCCCAAGGAGGACGGCGGCCCGTTAAGAAGCCAGCTTTGTCCCCATTTCGGTCAGGACAGCCAGTTCGTCCGTACCGTTATCTTGCATCTTGAGCAGACCCGCTTCTTCTAATTTTTTTAATGTCATGATGGTGATGCTTGCGCTCGTAGAGAGCTTCATGATCAATGACTTGATATCTATCCCACCATCGGATTGCGCGATCGCATCCAACAGTTCTTTTTCGATGTTGATATCAATATCCGATGTAAAATCCGAACCGGCTTTCGGACCTTTCTTGGTCAGAAAGGTTCCGAAGAAATCGGTTGAAGTTTTGGATTGTTTTTTGTCCATCATAACTCTTTAAATATATGTCACTCCCCCTCAATGTTCAATGGATTTCGCGGGACCGGTCTTTTTGACGAATACAGTACCCGCTGAATAGCCCGCTCCGAACGAGCAGATCAACCCGATGTCACCATCTGCCAAATCGTCGCTATGCTTGTGAAAGGCGATGATCGAACCGGCGGACGATGTGTTCGCGTAAGTATCCAGAACGGTCGGGCTTTCATCCTCGCTGGCTTCATGGCCAAGCACCCGCTGCGCGATCAGGCGGTTCATCCCGGCATTGGCCTGGTGCAACCAAAGCCGGCGCAGTTTCGATGCGTCGATACCGAGCCGTTCGATCTGCTCGTTGATCATATTCGCAACCATCGGTACAACCTCCTTGAAAACCTTGCGCCCTTCCTGAACAAACAGCTTGTCCTGTCCATCGCGGCTTTCCGGATGGGTGCGGTTAAGGAAACCGAAATTATTTCGGATATTGTTGGAGAACTGGGTTTTCAGTTTCGTGCCGACGATTTCCCAATGCTGCGCGGGGGCAATGTCCTTAGATTCGACAAGAATTGCGGTAGCGACATCGCCGAAGATGAAATGGCTGTCCCGGTCGCGCCAGTTCAGATGGCCGGAACAGATTTCCGGATTGATCACCAGCACCGATTTGGCGCTGCCCGAGCGGATATAGTCGGCTGCGGTCTGGATACCGAATGTCGCGGAGGAACAGGCGACGTTCATGTCGAAGCCGAAACCTTCTTCCATTCCCAAAGCATCCTGGATTTCCACGGCGATGGCCGGATAGGCGCGTTGCAGATTGGAGCAGGCGCACAGCACCGCATCGACATCTTCCGGCTTGCGCCCCGCCCGCTCGAGCGCCTGCAGGGCTGCTTTTAAACCGATTTCCGCGAGCACAGAAATTTGCTCGTTTGGACGTTCTGGCAAACGCGGGCACATCACCCGGGGATCGAGTATCGGGTCCTTGGAAAGCACGAAGCGCGACTTGATCCCCGACGCCTTCTCGATGAACTCCACCGAACTATGTTGCAGTTCTTCGGCCGCACCCGCCGCAATCGCCTCGGCATTTTCGCGATTGGCAAGATCGACATAGGCGTTGAAGCTGGCAACAAGCTCTTCGTTGCTGATGCTGTCGTCCGGTGTAAACAGGCCGGTGGCGGAGATAACGGGGTTATTGCTGTCGGTCATGGGAAGATGCTTTTCCTTGTGCGCTTGCGCTTTCTGGTGGCGCTTGGATGCGACGGTAATCTCCTGTGGCGAAACTGGCAAGCAGGGTTAATCGTGCTTTGCCGATCAATTCCGGCTTGCTATCAGCAGGGTATGGATGACCGCGTGAAACTGGACGACAGCTGGAAAGCGCCCCTCGCCGGTGAGTTTGCAAGCGACTATATGTCCAATTTGCGAACATTTCTGCTGCAGGAAAAAGCAGCGGGCAAACAGATTTATCCCAAGGGCGGGGAATATTTTCGTGCGCTCGACCTGACCCCGCTCGATCAGGTCCGTGTCGTCATACTGGGGCAGGACCCCTATCATGGTCCGGGCCAGGCTCACGGATTGTGTTTCAGTGTACAACCCGGCGTCCGGCCGCCGCCATCGCTGGTCAATATTTACAAGGAACTGGAAAGCGACCTCGAGCTGAAGCGTCCTGCCCACGGTTTCTTGGAGCATTGGGCGCAGCAGGGTGTGCTGCTGCTCAACAGCGTTTTGACCGTAGAGATGGCCAATGCCGCCTCCCATCGCGGCAAGGGGTGGGAGCAGTTTACCGATGCGATCGTACGTCTGATTGCGGCGAAGCCAGATCCCGTGGTGTTTTTGCTGTGGGGGAGCTATGCCCAAAAAAAAGCTGCCTTTGTAACGAGCCTTGAGCAGGGAGGCAGGCACTTGGTACTGAAAGCCCCTCACCCCTCGCCGCTATCAGCTTATCACGGATTTTTCGGTTGCAAACACTTCAGCAAGACCAATGTCTTTCTGGAGCAGAATGGGCTGGCCCCGATCGACTGGAGCCTGCCGGACAAAAGTTCTTGAACCGAAACAGGCTCTATTTCGGTGCAGCGGCCTTTGTAGTTAAACTCTCAATCCAGCGATCAATATCACGCGCGACCTGTTCCGGCGTTTCCTCCATCGGGAGATGGCCAGCATCTGCATAGGTGATCAGCTTGCTGCCCGGGATCGCGGCTTCAAAGGCACGACCATGGGACAATGGGATGACTTTATCCTGCTCTCCCCAAAGGAGCAGCACTGGCGATTTCAGGTTTTTGATTTCCGTCCATTTCTCGGGCTCGCGCGGTGTTTTCGCCCGATCCAGCGATGCTTGGCGGTTGCCGGGGAAGCGCAGCAATTCCCAATAGCGGTCGACCTGGACTTCGGTCAGCCTCTCGGGTTGAGCGAAATTCTCTTCCAGTGACGATTTTACCAGAAAGCGCGGGGTGATTTCCGGCAGCAGCATCTTTCCTATTGATGAGCGCGCCAGTCTCGCACCCAGATACAGCTCGCCCTTTTGCTCAACCTGCGCGCCCGAAGCGTCGATCAACACAAGACCTGCGGTGCGTTCCGGCACCGAAAGGCCTGCCCTCCATGTGAGCCAGCCGCCCATGCTATTTCCGACCCAATAAGCTTTGTCGACGCCGACCGAATCAAGCACCCGGATTGCGGCTGTTATATTGGTGTCGGCATCATAGGCGCCAGTCGGATTGGGCCCGGTCAGACCATGGCCGTAAAGATCGAGCGAAATCAGCCGATATTTATCACCGAGCAACGCCACCAGAGGTTCCCAAGTCTGGAGCAGGCTGTTCGATCCATGGATCAGAAGTATCGCCGGCCCGTCCTTAT
>NZ_JBATHY010000124.1:0-6890 GCF_049667325.1 Parasphingorhabdus sp.
GGTCGGTTGTGCGGTCGCGAGCAACGCGCGCAGCGACTATCTCGTCTGTCGTTATGGTCCGGCGGGCAATATCGTCGGGCGGGACCCGTTGAAGGGGTAGCGTAGTGCTCCGCACTTGATGCGGAGCTCTGGAGGCTGGAAACCGCCCGCCGCTAGGGCTCCGCGTCAAGCGCGGAGCACAGTCCGCTCAAAAACAAGCCTCAACCAGCTTCCGAAACGCATCCGCCCGGTGGCTCATCGCTTGTTTTTGCGCCGGATCGAGCTCTGCAAATGTCTGGTCAAAACCAATCGGCTGGAACACCGGATCATAACCAAAACCTAAAGTCCCGCGCGGCGGCCAGACGAGATTGCCTTCGATCCGCCCCTCGAAAACTTCGGAATGACCATCGGGCCAGGCCAGTGCCAGCGTCGCGACAAAATAGGCGCTGCGGTCAACATCCGGCCCTTGTTCCGCCAGCAGCCCTTCAACCTTGCCCATCGCCATATACCAGTCGCGGCCGGACTCGCCCTCGAAAGCTTGCCGCTCGGCCCAGTCGGCGGTGTAGACCCCCGGTTTGCCGCCGAGCGCCGCCACGCACAGCCCGCTGTCATCGGCCAGCGCCACGCAATCCGCACCCTCTGCGCTAGCCCGCGCCTTGAGCAGCGCGTTTTCGGCAAACGTGGTTCCGGTTTCTTCCGGTTCCGGCAATCCCAGATCGCCCGCCGACACCGGCTCGATTCCATAGGGCTCGAGCAACGCCCGGATTTCCCGTACCTTGCCCTGGTTATGGCTGGCGATGATCAGGCGTCCGGGGGTGAGTTTGCGGTGGGTCATTATTCAAATCCATCTTCGTCATTCCGGACTTGATCCGGAACCCAGAGCGACCTGCAGTGATCGCCGCTCTGGATCCTGAATCAAGTTCAGGATGACGTTATCATTCTAAATCCTAACCAACCGCCTTGTCCTGCGCCTCGAAAATCTGGCCGCACCCAATTTTCGCCAGCCGCATCAGCCGCATCAACTGTTCTTCGTCAAAGGTCTGGCCCTCGGCAGTCGCCTGTGCTTCGGCGATATTGCTATCGCCGGTCAGCACGAAATTGGCGTCGGCGCCGGCGTTGCTGTCCTCGTCATAGTCGAGGTCAAGCACCGGCGTGCCGTTAAAGATACCACAGCTGATCGCCGCGATCTTTTGCTGGATCGGGTCTTCCTTGAGCACTTTCTGGTCGAGCAGGCCGTTGACCGCGAGACGCAGCGCCACCCAGGCGCCACTGATCGCCGCGGTCCGGGTGCCGCCATCTGCCTGGATCACATCGCAGTCGAGCGTGATCTGCCGCTCGCCAAGTTTCTTCATGTCCACGACCGCGCGCAGAGAGCGCCCAATCAGCCGCTGGATTTCCTGCGTCCGTCCCGACTGCTTGCCGCGCGCCGCTTCCCGGCTATTGCGCGTGTTGGTTGCCCGGGGCAGCATCGAATATTCACCGGTGACCCAACCGGTCCCCTTGCCGCGCATCCACGGCGGCAGGCTCGTTTCGACGCTGGCGGTACACAATACCCGCGTATCGCCAAAGCTGATCAGGCACGATCCCTCGGCATGTTTGGTAAATCCGGTTTCGATGGTAATGGCGCGCATTTCGTCCGGCGCACGGCCCGATGGTCGCATGTGATGTTCCTTTGTTGAGTTGGCGCGTCCTTAACCGCTCCCATGGGGAGAGGCAACAAGCCTTGGCAACGAACTATTTTTTCAGCATTGAGTATGGATGAAAATTCGACCTTTCCAGGAACGTGATACTGAGGCTTTGTCCGAGTTGTTCCATTCTTCGGTCCATCGAATCGGGAGTTTGGATTATAGCTCCGCCCAGATCTCGGTTTGGAGCCCTGAAAAACCCAGCGCTTCGCAATATGTGCAGCAGGCATCGGATGGTCGAATCTTTCTAGTCGCCGTGGATAAGAACGATCAACCCATCGGCTACGGAGATCTAGAAAGTAGCGGCCATATCGACCACCTATATTGTCATCCCGATTTTATCGGAATGGGAGTTGGTAAGGCGATATATCAGCAGCTTGAGATAGCGGCCAAAGAGCAGGGAATATCTTGCATCTATGTCGAGGCCAGCGAAGCCGCACGTCGATTGTTTGAAAGACAGGGTTTTTCGACTGGGAAACGCATCGAACAAATGATTGATGGTGTTCAAATCCATAATTACAAAATGACAAAGAACATTTGAATTTTGGCGGGACCAGTGTTGTGCTCCGCACTTGATGCGGAGCTCTGGCGGCTGAGAGCGCCATTCGCCGGACCAGCTCCGCATCAAGTGCGGAGTACACGGCACTCAACTGCACGCTGGAAACCTATAGAGATTCATCCTATCTACTTCCCATGACCAGCACCCCGATCACCGAAATGACCACCCGCGCGCAGGATATTTTCCGCGTCGTGGTGGAATCCTATCTCGACAATGGCGCGCCGGTCGGGTCGCGGACCATATCCAAGGCGCCTGGTCTTGAACTTTCGCCCGCCTCGATCCGCAATGTCATGCAGGATCTCGAGGAACTCGGCCTGCTCGCAGCGCCCCATACCAGCGCCGGACGGGTGCCGACCGAGATCGGGCTGCGGCTGTTTGTGGACGGCATGATGCAGGCTGCGGTCCCGACCCAGGAAGAGCGCGATGCGATCGAGAGTCAGATCACCGAACAGGGCCCGGTTGAGGACGCCCTGCGCGCGACCACTTCAATCCTCTCCGGCCTTTCCTCCTGCGCCGGGCTGGTGCTGGTGCCCAAGCGCGAACCGTTGCTCAAGCAGTTCAGTTTCGTCAAATTGTCCGAAGGGCAGGGGCTGGCCATATTGGTCTCCCAGGACGGCGGCGTCGAGAATCGCGTGCTCGACCTGCCGCCGGGTGTCTCGGAATCCGCCTTGGTCGAGGCTGGCAATTTTCTCACCGCCCGTTATGGCGGCAAGACGCTCAGCCAGGCGCTGGCAACCGTCGGTGGAGAAATCAGCGCCGGCGAACTGGCGATCGACAAGGCCTCGGAAGAGCTGGTCAAGGCCGGCATGGTCACCTGGAGCCGCGATCCATCGGACCGGCCGGTGCTGATCGTCCGCGGACAGGCCAATCTGCTCCAGGACAACAGCGCGCTCGCCGATCTCGACCGGGTGCGGCGTTTGCTCGACGAGCTGGAAGCCAAGCAGGAAATCGCCCGCCTGCTCGACAATGCCCGCGACGCCGAAGCGGCGAAAATATTTATCGGCGCGGAGAATAAATTATTCTCGCTTTCCGGCTCATCTGTGATAGCGGCGCCCTATAAAGACGGCGACGGACAGGTGGTTGGCGTGGTCGGCGTAATCGGCCCGACAAGGTTGAATTATGCCCGCGTGGTACCCATGGTAGACTTTACCGCGCAAACCCTGTCGCGATTATTGGCCAAATGACAGAAATTAGAGTGATTTAGAACATGAGCAAGACCAAGCAGAATCCCGGAAAAGACAATGGCGACGCAGCGGCAGCAGCCGAACTGGACGGCGTACCGGAATCGATGAAAGACGGCGGAGAAGGCGAAGCCTCTCAACCCGAAAATGCCGACAACCGCATCGAAGCTTTGGAAACCGAACTGGCAGAAGCCCAGCAGGCGGTGCTCTATGCGCAAGCCGAAACCCAGAATGTCCGCCGCCGTCTCGAAAAAGACGCGCAGGATGCCCGTGCTTATGCCGCGACCGGCTTTGCCCGCGACATGCTCTCGGTGATGGACAATATGCAGCGCGCCCTCGAATCGATCCCCGCCGAAGTCAAGGACGAGGAAAAGTGGAAGGGCCTGATCAACGGTATCGAAGCCACCGGTCGCGAGCTGCAATCGGTGTTCGAGAAAAACGGCATCAAGCGCGTCGCCTCGGTCGGCCTGCCGCTCGATCCCAACCAGCATCAGGCGATGATCGAAATCCCGACCGACGAGCATGAACCTGGCACCATCGTGCAGGAAATGCAGGCCGGCTATGTGATCAAGGACCGGCTGTTGCGGCCGGCCTTTGTCGGGGTGGCGAAGAAGGCGGAGTGACAGGGTAGTTTGTTAGATTATTTGCCGCTTTGTGCATTTCGTCCCATATTTGCTTGCGCATTACCTCGGATAGCAAAATCGACTTTGTTGTTTTGATATCAGAACCAGTTTGTACGTTTTGAAATGCCGCAAAATATTCACCTTTTCCAGTTTGCAAAATTGTCAGCTTTGAATGAGCAATCTCGGATCGAAATGCGGAATATGGCTTAAAGTCTTCTAGGTATTTTTTCAGGTTTTCGGGTTTGTTAAAATCCTTCTTATTCTTATCAAGAATGACAGACAGCTGCTGCACTTTTTGCGCAAAGCTGGAAGAAGGAGCCTGATAATCCTTGATCTGGTCGACGAGCCAGCATTCCACATCAGCGCATTTGCCGATCACCTTGCTGCGGAAATTGTGGGCTTGCTCGATTTGTTGTTTCGAGATCGAATCGGTCTCGAACAAACCGTTTTCAACAGGATTGATTGATGCTTGAATGTTCATTCAAATCGCATATCTTGAAATCCTGAAAAACAATTTAATATGTCATCCCCGCGAAGGCGGGGATCCATCTCCCGGTCTCTGCAGTTGGCGAAATTTTTGGAGATGGATTCCGGCTCCAAGACCGCGAACGCAATCGTAGATTTCTGCTGCTCTAGGGCTGGAATGTCAAGTTTTCGGCTTTGACCTAGGCCACCGACATATACATGGCCGCTGCCAGTCCAAATCCCCGCGGATCGCCCAGCAATCCGCTTTCCATCTTGTTCATGACATAGGAAAAACACAGCCGCGCGTCCTGATCGACGATCACCGACGACCCGCCATAGCCGCCCCAGAAAGCGGTGTTCTTGTTGGGGCTGATCGGGGTGGATGCGCTGTTGAGGCCATAGCCCATGCCAAAGGTCAGCGGCAGGCCGAGCACCAGATCGACGCCTTCGCTCTGTTTCTCGAAAATCCGTCGGGTGCCCGCTTCTGACATGATCGTCTTGCCGAACGCCTGGCCGCCATTGGCCATCGCGGTCTGGGCGCGGACGATGCTGCGGGCGTTGCCCTGGCCGTTGGCCGCGGGGATTTCCGCCGCGCGCCAGGCCCGGTCTCTGGGTCTGGTGGCATCGACGCCAGGATTGGCAAAGGTGCGGCCGGCGATGGAGTCGGCATCGAGTGCGGCGCGCGATGGGGGTGGCACAAGATTGCCGATCCGCGCATCGAGCGCTTCATCCGCGCCAATATGGAAATCTGCGCCGGTCGGCTCGGCAATTTCCGTTCGGAAGAAATTGCCAATTGTCTGGCCGGTCACCCGGCGGACGATCTCGCCGATCAGATGCCCCTGGGTCAGCGCGTGATAGCCGGATTGCGTTCCCGGCTCCCACCACGGTTTCTGCCTGGCGAGCGCGCCGGTCATCCAGTCCCAGTCATAGAGCGCATCGCCCTCGACCTTCTCTTCCATGCCCGACAAGCCGGCAGTGTGGCTCAGAAAATGCCGGACTTCGACCGCTTCCTTGCCATTCTGCGCAAATTCCGGCCAATAACGGGCGGCGGGCGCATATAGATCGACATCTCCGCGATCCGCGAGCAGCAGCAAGGACATCGCCGCCATCGTCTTGGTGCTCGACCAGACATTGACCAGACTATCCTCTTGCCACTCTTTGGTGCGGGCTTCGTCGAGATGCCCGCCCCACAGATCGACGACAAACTCGCCATCCAGGGTGATCGCCACCGATGCACCGAGATCGCCGTGCTCGCGAAAATTATTCTCGAAGGCCATTTTTACTGCAGCAAAACGGGGGTCGCACGTTCCGTGAATCGGGATTTCCATAGGTTACTCCATTGGGGTTTAGCTGATCGATTAACATCCGGTGCCAATTAGTCCAACGGCTTTTGAGAAAGTCCCGATTCAATGATGGTTGCGATGATCTGCGATAATTTCTGATGGACTTACAAACCCTTGTCCTTTTTTGACCTTAGGCCTGTTGCAAAAGCAATATAAAGATATATCTTAGAGTCAACTTAGATAAAAGGGAATTACAAATGAGACATGAAAGAAAATGCGGACCCGGCGGACGTCGCGGTCGTGGACGCGGCGGGATGACCGGCGAGAAATTTATCCGCGCCTTTGCCCAGGCTGCATTTGAAGGAGCTGCAGGCAAACGGCGCGCGCGGATGTTCCGGCGCGGCGAACTCAAGCTGGTGCTGCTCCACCTGATCGCCGAAGAACCGCGCCACGGCTATGACCTGATCCGCCAGATCGGGGAACTGACCGGTGGCCATTATGCGCCCAGCCCGGGGATCGTCTATCCGGCGCTCACCCTGATGGCGGAAATGGATCTGATCGACGAAGCGGTCGATGGCGACGGCAAGAAAATCTACTCGATCACCGAAGCGGGCACCGCGCGGCTGGCCGAGGAAGAACAGCATATTGCCGAAATTCTCGAACGGCTGGAAGGCGTGTCAAAAATGGGAGAAGCTAGCGATGGCGCATCGGTCCGTCGCGCGGTCCATAATCTCAAAAGCGCGATCCGCATCCGGCTGGCGGAAGAGGAAAAGGGATCGGACAAGATCCTCGACGTCACCGCGATCATCGACGAGGCGGCGAGCAAGATCGAACGGTTGAAATAAAACCTGCCCGAAAACGCCGTTAGTGCTGAGCCTGTCGAAGCACGCCTTTCGAACCAGACGCGCCGTTTGACAAGCTCAGGGCTAACGGTGTTTTGGCCCGTTCTATAATTCCAGTATCATCTGGACATTGCAACGCGCATAGGGCGTCGGCCACAGTTCATCCGTACCCAGATGCCGGAAGCCGCTGCGCTCGTACAGCCGGATTGCGGCTCTCAGATCACCATTGGTCTCCAGCCAGATGGCATCGGCGTCCATCGCGTGGGCCTGTTC
>NZ_JBATHY010000125.1:0-2686 GCF_049667325.1 Parasphingorhabdus sp.
CGAAGGCACGAAGCGAAGAACAGGTGATTGCTTCTTAGTGGCTTTGTGGCTTTGTGCGAGTCCAATACTGCGCAACGAAAGTTGGATAATAGGACCTTCGGTCATCGTCCTTCCCCCGCTTTCAGAAAGCCGTCGACAATCCGGTTCATCTCGGGGTTTTTGAGCAGGAAGCTGTCGTGACCGAAAGGGCTCGACAATTCCATGAAACTGACCTCTGCGCCAGCTGCGTTGAGCGCATGGACCATCGTCCGGCTTTCGCTGGTCGGATAAAGCCAGTCGCTATCAAAGCTGATCAGGCAGAAGCGGGTCTTCGATCCCCTGAACGCATTGGCGAGCACCCCGCTATGCGCCTCGGCGAGGTCGAAATAGTCCATCGCCCGGGTGATGTAGAGATAGCTGTTGGCGTCGAACCGGTCGACGAAGCTGATCCCCTGATGGCGGAGATAGGATTCCACCTGGAAATCGGCATCAAATCCAAAGCTCTTGGCATCGCGGTCCTGCAACCGGCGGCCAAATTTCTCGGTCAGTCCCTCTTCCGAAAGATAGGTGATATGCGCTGCCATCCGGGCGACCGCGAGGCCGCTGCTCGGCGGATCATCGTCGGCATAATAGGCGCCGCCGCGCCAGCGCGGATCGGCCATGATCGCTTGCCGTCCGACTTCGTGAAAGGCGATATTCTGCGCGCTGTGGCGCGCGGCCGAGGCAATGATCACCGCCGACCTGACCCGCTCGGGATAGAGCGCCGCCCAGCTGACCGCCTGCATTCCGCCCATCGAGCCGCCGATGACCGCATGGAGCCGCTCGATCCCGAGATGGTCGAGAAGCATCGCCTGGGCCCGCACCATATCGGCGATGGTCAGCACCGGGAAGTCCATCCCCCAGGGCTCGTCGGTGGCCGGATTGATCGTTGCGGGTCCCGAACTGCCGAGACAACTACCGATCACATTGGCGCAGATAACGAAATGGCGGTCGGTGTCGACCGGCTTGCCGGGCCCGACCATCCGCTCCCACCAGCCCGGCTTGCCGGTGATCGGATGGGTCGAGGCGACATATTGGTCGCCAGTGAGCGCATGGCAGATGAGGATCGCGTTGCTCGCGTCGGCGTTGAGGGTGCCGTAGGTTTCATAGGCATATTCGACCGGCGCAAGGCTTGTCCCGCTGTCCAGCGGCAGCGGCCCCAGCAGGCGGACCTGCCTGTTCAATCCAAAACGCGTATCTTCACTCATCATTAGCGGAGCTAAGCGGCGAAATCCCGACCGTCAAACGATAATGCGGTTGACTGACAGGCCGCAAAGGTTAGTCCGGCGACAGGGATTATCTCCAGACAGGCAGGCCAGCGCAATGAGCACACCAAAACCAAAAGACTGGATCATGGGGATTGCACCCTATGTGCCGGGCAAATCGAGCGGCGATGACGGCAAGAAGCTGGTCAAGCTGTCGGCCAACGAGAACCCGCTGGGTTGCAGTCCGGAAGCGACCGAGGCACTGACCGCCGCTGCCGGCTCGGTCGACCGTTATCCCGATCCCGGATCGACCAGATTGCGCGAAGCGATTGCCGCAAAATATGATCTCGATCCGGCGCGGATCATTTGCGGCACCGGTTCGGACGACGTGCTCCACCTTGCCGCCAATGCGTTCAGCGGGCCGGGTGACGAGATCATCTATGTCCGCTATGGCTTTGCGGTCTATGATATCGCCGCGCGGCGCTACGGTGGTACGCCGGTCATTGCCGAGGACGGCGACTTTGGCACCGATGTCGATGCGATCCTCGCAAAGGTCTCTGACCAGACCCGGGTCGTGTTTGTCGCCAATCCCAATAATCCGACCGGCACTTTTTCCAGCCGAGAGGAAATCGCACGTCTGCAGGCAGAGCTTCCCGGCCATGTGCTGCTGGTGCTCGATGGCGCTTATGCCGAATATCTCGAGGCCGACGAGGATGATGGCGCGCTGGGGCTGGCCGAGACCAAGGCCAATGTCCTGGTCACCCGCACCTTTTCCAAGATCCACGGCCTCGCCGCCGAGCGGATCGGCTGGGGCTATGCTTCGGCCGAGATTATCGACGCGATGAACCGGATACGACTACCGTTCAATGTGACGACCGCCGGTCAGCAAGCCGCGCTCGCCGCGCTCGCCGCCGATGATTTCGTCGCCGCAAGCCGCAAGCATAATGCCAAATGGCGGCAATGGCTGAGCGAGGAGTGCAGTGCGCTTGATAATCACGGGCTTAAAGTCATCCCGAGCCACACCAATTTTCTGCTCGTCCTGTTCGAGGGCAAGGTCACCGCAGAACAGGCCAATGCGGCGCTGATGGAGAAAGGCTATGCCGTGCGCTGGCTGCCCGGACAGGGGCTGGTCAACGGCCTGCGCATGACCATCGGCACCGAAATCGAAACCCGCGGCCTGGCAAAAGCCCTGCGCGAAATATTGGCCGCTGCTGACTGATGCTGCCGTTTGTCAATATTGCAATCATCGGTCTCGGACTGATCGGTTCCTCAATCGCCCATGCGGCGCGGCAGAGCATGCCGTCGGCGCGCATAACCGGCTTTGACAGCGATTCGGCGGTGCGGGCACGGGTCATCGAGCTCGGCTTTTGCGATGATGTCAGCGATAACGCAGGAGCCGCGGTTATCGACGCCGATCTGGTCATGCTCTGCGTTCCCGTCGGAGTAATCGCCGCGGTTGCCGC
>NZ_JBATHY010000126.1:0-9483 GCF_049667325.1 Parasphingorhabdus sp.
GCTTCGACCGGATAGAGCAATCGCTCCGGTGCGGCCGCGGCGATGATCTGCGCACCGGCATTGGCGGCGCGGGCATTGTCGAGCCATAGGTCTTTGTCGAGCATCGCCAAAAGCTGCGCGGCAAGATAGCGTCCTTTGGACTGCAAATGCCCCGCACGCTTGCGGCGATATCGGGTTTCGGCGGCCAGATCACGATCAAAAAATATCAGGGCTTCAGCGCTCATTCCGCCATTTTTCACAAAGCCGAAGCTGAGCGCGTCGACGCCGGCCTTCCATGTCAGATCGGCGGGCGAACAACCGAGCGTCGCGATCGCATTGGCGAACCGGGCACCGTCCATATGCAGGCCGAGCCCGTGCGCGCTGCAAACTTCAGCAAGGCCAGCGACTTCATCGGGGCGATAGACCATGCCATATTCGCTGGCATTGGTGATCGAAACAGCGGCAGGCTGGACCTGATGGACATCGTCGCGGATCGCCGCGCAATGGGCTTCCACGCTTTCGGGCGAGAGCTTTGCACCATCCCCGTCAAGCAACATCAGCTTCGCGCCGCCGGTAAAGAAACCCGGGGCCCCGGCCTCGTCCTGTTCGATATGCGCTTCCCGGTGACAGATCACGCCCTGATACGGCTGGCACATGGCGGCGAGCGCCAGGGAATTGGCCGCCGTGCCGGTCGCCACCCACAATGCCTCGACCTCGGTTTCAAACAGATCGGAAAAGGCAGAGTTGAGCCGCCCGCTCAGGCTATCGCCGTCATAGGCAGTGTCTTGCACATTGGCTTCGGTCAGCGATTCCAGCAACTTGGGGTGCACCGACGCGGCATTATCAGAGAAAAATCGCATGTACAGCGCATGGCTCAGACCTTCTGGCGCGTCAAGATGGCTAGAGTCAGAACCTGGCGCTATTCCACCGCAATAATATTGTCGTCACTATTGCGGTCGATATATTTATTATAGGGATCAACGCCTGCGAATTCCGGACGCTTCTTGGTCACTATCCGGATTTTCTGCGTTCCGGATGTAATCTTGTGGCGCCGCTTGTGGAGCACATCCTTGCTGTCAAACGCTCCCTTGCCCGGCTTTGCGGTGAACAGTCCAATGTCGATCTCGTCGCGTAGGTCCGCTTTGGTTTCCTTGCCGAGACCATCGGCATAAAATTTCGCTGCTTCGATAGTCAATATGGTTTCAAACCGTCCGTCAGCCAGTTTTCTGGTGCCGGCATCGCTGGCTTTCAGATCATAGAGCGTGATCTTCTCCAGCAAATCCGAAACCAGTTGCCGCTCCGCATCATTGCGCGCCAGCGACTTGAAGCCGTCTACCAGATCAGTGGAAATGGCATAAGGAGGGCCCTTGAACTTGTAGCGATCCAGAAGCGCGGCGAGCATTATATTGACCCGGTCTTCACCCAGCCGATCCTGCAGCAGATACATCACCACCGCGCCCTTGCGATAATGGATATAGCCCTGACCTTCGACCCGGTTGAGCGGCAATTCCTCAACGGCCTCTCCACCGCGCTCGGAGAGATAGCGGTCGAGCTCATATTGCAGGAAGCGGCGGATTTTATCTTCGCCATAGACCTGTTTCATCACCATCAACGCCGAATATTGCGCCATGGTTTCGACCAGCAGGGTTCCGCCCTGCATATTGGCGCTGATCAGCTGGTGCGCCCAATATTGATGGCCAAATTCATGAGCCGTGACATAGGTGACATAGTCGATCTCGTTGAGATCTTTGTTATTGGCAATGAATCCGATTGTCTCGGAAAATGGCACGGTGCCTGCAAAAGCCTGAGCAAATTGGGCATAGCCAGGAAATTCGATGATCCGTGCATGGTCGAATTGATAGGGACCAAAATTTTTGTTGTAATATGCCAGCGATGTCTCGGTGGCATCAAGCATCGTATCAACATTAAAATCATGATCGGGATAATAATAGACGGTCATCTCGACACCATCAGCAGTCCGTTGCCGGGTCGCATAATCGGCCGACTGGATCGAGAAGAAAGCCAGGATCGGTGACTTGGAAACAAACCGGGCCGTCCGGCGATCACCCTCGACTTCGTCGCTGATCCTGTTTCCGGGTGCGATCGGAACTTGGCCGCTGCTGGTGGTGATGGTGATATCGGACATCACCCAATCGGTATTGCCGACATAATTCCTCATCCGCGCCGATTCATCTTCCAGCTTGGCGGGCCGCAATTCCGGCGGCAGATCATATTTGCGCCGGGTCTGCCGGTCGCTCAGCAGTCCGTTGCGGTCCATGCCAATCCAAGGGGAAAATTCACCGTTATTTAGAAAGGTACCGTTTTCCACGAGGCGCACGTCCTGATTGCTTGCCCTGAACCCCTTTTGATGTCGTCGGGTCTGAAAACTCAAGCTTCGCTTCTCTCCTACCGCCATCGGCTGGTCAAAACGGTAGATCTGATATTTCATCGCTGAATCATCCTGCTCCAGTTTGGCAGCAGCAACAGCTATGCTGACGATCTCGATATCTGGATCATTGAACCGCACATGCAAGGTTTCAATCGGCGTGTCCGTGTCGTTGATCAGCTCGTAGGAGCCTGAAAACTCGGCCCGTTTTTCATCCGGGAAGAGATCGACGTTCAAACTGATCTGACGGATCGCAGGCTGCTCGACATTTTCATATTTGAGATATTTTTTCTCATAGTCTGCGAGCTGTTTTTCGGCGTCGTCCGTGGTGCGATATTCGTTGAGGATATTGGTATTGTAAAAGATATAGGCTCCGCTTCCCGCGGCAACGGCCACCGAAGCCAGCATGATTGCTCCCGGCGTGCCGAGCAGTCGGCTGGGCATCTGGCGAAGCCGCGGCTTGATGCTGGTTTCGGTACCCCTGCGCCACAGCAGATGAGCAAGAACCGCAAATACCCCCGCAAACCCGCCCCAATAGAGCCGAAGCCACCAGTTACGTGCCCGTTCGATATTGTCGTTGTTCAGATCGGAAACCGGATTTTCGCCGGTGCTGCCATATTGGTAGAGCGGGTGTTCAAAGCCGAGATTATTCAGCGTGATCGTCGAAATAAAATAGACGAGCATGATCGCCCAGCCGATATATTTGTTCGGGCTCAGCGCCTGGACGAAAACCGACAGTACCGCGATCAGGATCAGATCAGCACCGAGTGGCAGGATATACCAGGTAAAATATTTGATCAGTTCATAATCAAAATAGCCGCGGATCGACTGGATCGCGATGGCGGCAAGCCCGGAAACAAACAGCGCAGAAACCAGAACGACGGATACCGCCAGCGTTTTCGGCGCCATATAGGCCCAATTGGGCAGAGCCGTCGCGTCGATAATCTCGTGCATCTTGCGGTCACGATCCCGCCAGACCAGTTCGCCGGCATAGTAGATGGCGATGATCAGGGGGATGATGGCAAATGTGCCCGCCAACATGCTCATCAGAGAAAATGTTACCGGGATTGCAGGCGTGCCGTAAATCTCGTTGGTATTGAGCAGCCCGGCGCTGGCATTGAACAGGCCGATAAGCATCAGCACGAAAAAGGCAGGGCTACGGACCACCATCCGCATTTCAAGACGCATCTGGGCCCAGAATCGAGCCCAGGCGGCGCCTTTGATATCATATGCAGGAAGTTCCTGCACGATCTGAGGAGGGACCTTGGCAAGCTTTGCTGCTTGTTTCTGCTGCTTCTTCATTTTCCGTTTCGAAATGCCGCGTTCTACAAAGCTGAAACTGCGATAGGCAAAGGCGAGGGCCAACAATGATATCCCGAGCGCAATTAGCCGGTTGTATAATAAAGCGCCTTCCAAAGCAGGAAGCATAGAGTTGCGCTCGGTCACGGTCCAATATTCGGTAACGACGGCAATGGCACCGAGACCGAATGGTTCGAATATCGCGGCCATGTCTTGCCATTCGGGCGTGTTCCCGATGATGGTGAGGAAGCTGAGATATAGAACCAGAAACGCCACAACCGCGACATAGGTATAGATCATCGAACGCGTCGCGGTCGCGATTGCAAAGAAGACCGATGAGGTCAGAAAAATACCTGGCAACGCTAGAATGAAATAGGAAAACAGATAATAGCTGAGCCGGTTGATCCCGACCGTTTCGGGGTCCACCCAAGGCATCAGGCTGCCGATGAAGATCGCCAATGGAACAGCGATAAATGCAATGGCGGCGATCAGAAACGCGCCGACAAAGCGGCCGAACAAATAGTCGAATTTGCGCACCTGTGTAGCGCGGACCATCGGACCAAAGCCGCTTTCATCATCGCGGACGATCACATTGGCGACAAAGGCGGTGGTCACAAACATGAAAAACAGCGTCAATATCTGGCTGATCTGCATGATTGCGGATGGCGCGTTGACATTGACATTTCCGCCGCTGCCAATGGTGATATTTTCTGCCGTCACCGCACCGAAAGTAAGCAGGAAAAAGAGAATGGCGACGACCCAGAAAACCGGGTTGCGGAACTGGTAGCGTAGTTCAAATGCAGCTATTTTGGCAAACATCGGCTATACTCCTTGGCTCAAGCGGCAATCTGTGGTGCACTGCCGTTGCGCGCGCCAACGAGGGTTGAGAAATAAACGTCTTCCAGCCCACCATCGACCAACTTGAATTCTGCTCCCGGATTGCTGTCAGCCAGCACATGGATGATCGTGTGACCGGCAAAGAGTCTGGTCGAGATGACGTTATACTCGGCTTTGGCCTGATCCAGTTGGTCGCGTTTGATGGTCTTGGCCCAGACCGTGCCTTTGGCTTTTTCAATCAGACCCAGCGGCGCACCGGACATCAATATCCGCCCTTCGGAAATGATCGCCATATTCGGGCAAAGATCCGACACATCCTCGACGATATGGGTGGACAGGATGATTACGACATTCTCGCCAATTTCCGCGAGCAGGTTGAGGAACCGGTTGCGCTCTTCGGGATCAAGGCCGGCCGTCGGTTCATCGACGATGATCAGATCGGGGTTTCCGATCAATGCCTGCGCGATCCCGAAACGCTGCCGCATGCCGCCGGAAAATCCGGCGATCGCCTTTTTGCGAACATCCCATAAATTGGTCTGGTCGAGCAGGGTTTCGACCGTCGCCTTGCGGTCGGCCGTCGAAGAGATTCCTTTCTATATCGCCATATGATCGAGCATGTCATAGGCAGACACGCGCGGATAAACCCCGAAATCCTGGGGGAGATAACCAAGCGTCTCGCGCAGCTTTTCCGGTTCGCGCAGAATATCGAGATCGCCAAAATATATTTCGCCTTGTGTCGGCGTCTGCAGCGTTGCGACTGTGCGCATCAATGTCGATTTTCCCGCACCATTGGGGCCAAGCAGTCCGAACATACCCTTGGGAATCGACAGGCTGACATTATCCAGCGCCTTGGTGCCATTAGGGTAGATATGCGTGACATTCTTGAGTTCCAGCATTTTCGAATTCCTGTTTTCAACACGAGTGGGCTTAGGTGTGTTATTCGTATAATGCACCTAAAGCAATGCGAAATGTTGTTAATTCGAAAATTTTGGGTTTCATCCCGGTCGTACCCGCTTAGCCCGGACGTATCACCCCAACGCGGCAATCTCCGCGAGCGCCCGATCAATTTCCTGCTCGTTGTTGAGCAAACTCGGGGCGAAACGAGCGAATGTCTTCCGGTAAGGAGTATTGCTCATGATGATGCCTTGGCCGTGCATATGCTTGACCACATCGGGGGGCGATATGCCGTCGACTTCGAAACAGGCGAAACCGGAAGAGGATGTCGTTGAACGTGGCGTGTGCAATTTGACGTGCGCCATTTTCGCCAACCCCTCTTTGGCCTGACTGTTGAGCTGATATATACGCTCCTGAACATTGGCCTTGCCCAGAGACAGATGCAGATCGAAGGCCGCCGGGAGCGCCCAGCGGTGTTCGAAGCTGTGGAAACCACCGGGGCTCATATGGGCGCCAACCGGCACCTGATCCTGGGTTATAAGTCCGCGCCAGACATAGGTTGACGCGCTAAAACTGGGTATGATCGCCTCGCAGCGTTTCCAGCCGCGGTCACTGCCCCAGACGACGCCGGTCCCGCGTGGACCAAATATCCACTTGTGGGTGCCGCCGATGAAAAAATCGCAACCCAGCTTGCTGATGTCCTCGTTTTCGATACCCAGCCCGTGGACACCATCGACACAGAATATGATCTGGTCACCCAAGTCGCGGCTTGCATTCACCGCATCGACGACATCGGCCATCGCGCGGATCGGTAATTTCACTCCGCTGGAAGAATGCACCCAGGTAACCGCAACCACCCGGGTTTTGTCGGCGATGGCGTTCTTCAATCGCCGGATGCATTCCTCCACCGTAAACGCAGAGGCTTCCTCATAAAGCGCAATCTTTCTGATCGTCGCACCGGTCCGGCGTGACCCGAATTCGAGCGCCATATCGGATGAATAATGTTCATGTTCGGTTTGTAATATTTCATCACCCGGTTTCAGCTTCAATCCGCTGTAGACCATCCCCAAACCCATGGTGGTGCTGTCGGTCAGCGCATATTGATGCTGTTCTCCGCCCATATAGCGTGCCGCTGCGGCCTGAACGCCATAGTCGCGCGCCGGAAAGGCATCATGCAGGAAATCGGATGGATTCTCGTCGAGCGCTTGCCGGATTTCGGCAATTGCATCGGAAACGGGTTTGGGATGGGATGCGATCAGGAAAGTGGACAATTGTATATAGTCACGGGTGAGCGGAAACAGATTTCTCAGGCTCGTCCAGTCCCCAGATTTGATGGTTGCCGCTACGGTCGAAGCCGCGGTTCCGCTTACCAAAGCGGTCGCCCCCACCGCAACGCCCGCTCCGCCTAGAAATTGCCGTCTCAGCATTTTAAATCCCCCGTTTGAAGAACCCTGGCTAACACGAAATGAAAGTCTGTCCTAATATGGATGGACACGGGATTACCCGCTACAGTTTTCCGGTGACCGTTCCTGCTCATCGACCAGGCGCGGGCGTTGCAGCCCCTGCACTGGAAATCGCGCGCATTGACAATGGCTAAAGACACCGGCGATATGGTGCCTCCTGTAAATCGCTAGAGGTTTCCTGATGATACCTGTCGATCCGGTTGACTTAACCAATCCAGCTCCGTTCGATGCCTTAAGCTATTATGCCCATATTGTGATCGGCATGTTCGGGCTGCTTGCCGCCGTGGTTGCGTTGTCGACCAAAAAAGGAAGCAGCATCCATATTCTGGCGGGCAGAACGTTTGCGACCTGTATTCTGGTTGTCGCAATCACATCGTTGATTTTGCTATCCGTGCGCATGGCTCCCCCGCTTCTGGTGGCTGCCCTAACAGCAGTCTATGCGATCGGCACCGCAATCCTGGCGCTAAAACCGGCTTCCGCGAAGACTAAAATGATGGAATATGGCCTGTTCATATTCGAAATTGCCGTGGTCGCCATATTCCTGACACTCGCTATCCCTCAAATGATGGCCGGCAATATCCCGCCGATCGGCCCGTTGGTCATATTGATCATTCCTGTCATTCTACTGGCCGGGGATATCCATTTCTATCGCAATGCTCATAGACGTTCCGCGTTGCGGATACGCCGCCATCTGGCTCGCATGATCTGGGCATTTATCATTGCCGTACGCGCACCATTGGCCGAAATATATTCGCAACTCGATATACCGGTAGCGGTGATATTATTTGGCCCCCTTGTGATCGCTCCAGCAATGATCGCGGTTTTTCGCAGAAACTACCCGGAAAAATCCCGAACAATCTAAAATACCGGCAATGATCGCTCCATCCGAACGCGGACATTGGATCGACCAAATACTTCCTTGCATATATCGTCAGGCCGCGTAACTTCGGCCTTGGGTCGATATTGGGGGATATCATTCTGAATAATCAGGCAAAGCCGCAAGCAGGACATCTGCAAAAAAAGCTCGGCTTTGTCTTTGCCCTGGCGATCGGGATCGGCGGCGTTATCGGCGCGGGCATCATGCGGACGACCGGTCCGGTTGTCGATCAAGTCCCCGTAGTCTGGATTGCGCTTGGCTTATGGGCTCTGGGCGGCGTGCACGTATTGCTCTCTGCCAATATCGCTTCGGAACTGGCGACCGCGATTCCCAAGGCCGGGGGCCTGTTTGTTCCGGTGCGCATGGCATTCGGCGATTCCATGGGCCTGCTGGCAGGCTGGACCTATTGGCTTTCGTACGTCGCCGGCATCGCGTTCCTGTCGATTGTCTGCGCCAATTTCCTCGCGGTAATTTTCCCGGATCTGGCGCCCAATATGGCAGGAATAGCGGTATGCTTCTGCCTCGCGGTTTTCGGACTCAACTGGATCGGCGTTCGTGAGGGAAGCTTTGCCCAAACGACGGGAAGCATCATCAAACTGATATTCCTATGCATAATAATCGGCATTGCATTTTTTGCCACGCCGGAGCTCACCGGTGCCGTTCAGGAACCAGCGAACAATCCGCTTGCCCCTGTCATACCCTTGACATTTCTGGCAATCATTGGCGCCTATCAGCTTGTTTATGGCGCATATGCTGGATGGGAAGGTTGCATAAACTTTGCCGAGGAAGACGAGAATGCCAGCACCAACATTCCCCGCGCCTTGGCCATTGCGATCATATTGATCACGATATTATATATTGCCTTGAATACCAGTCTCGTCATGGCGCTCGACATCGATGTAATCCGCAATTCAGATTTGCCCATTGCTGTGGTTCTGGAAGGCGTCTTTGGGCCAATCGGCGGCATTGTTGCCGCTACATTGGGTATTGTTCTGGCCATTACCTGTCTCAACGCAGGCGTCATGGGAGCGCCACGCGTATTATATGGTCTCGGCCGAGACGGGTTGTTTCTGAACATGGCCACCCGGGTGAACAAGGGCGGGACACCCGATATCAGCTTTGCCATCACAATGGTCTTTTCCCTGTTCCTGATTTTCTCGGGCGGGTTTGAATTTATTTTCCGGCTGGCGGGTGCGCTCGCTATTTTCTGTTTCATATTATACGAAGCGTCCCTGTTTGCGCTTCGCTTCCAGCAGCCCGATTTGCCGAGACCCTTCAAGGCCATTGGCTACCCCTTTCTTCCGGCCTTCGTCTTGCTGCTGGATATCTGCCTTTTGACTGCCTTCATCACCGCTGACCCGGTGAGCGGCCTATATATGCTGGGCCTGATCACCATTTGCATCCCGGTCGGTCTGATATTGCACAACCGGAGGAAAAACGGGGCTCTGGCAACCGCTCCATAGCCGGTTTCAAAGATAGCTTTGACATCAGACAATTGTCAGGGAGATCAACTTCTGCAATCATCGAAATATGTCGAAAGCTTCAGCCAGCCAATTCACCCATTCCCATATCGTTTCGACCGATGGAACCGTTACTTTCAAATGCTCTGCAGATGAAGACCAATGGCCGTGGCTCGCGCTTCATCCGTTTGATCCGATCGTGGTGCAGACCATCAATTACTGGGCGTCGGTAGAGACCGGCGCGGCGCGTGGCACATTTGACCCGACGAAATGGTCGGCGTTGACGCA
>NZ_JBATHY010000127.1:0-9807 GCF_049667325.1 Parasphingorhabdus sp.
TGTCGACCGATTATGATACATCCGACCGGCTCTATTTCGAGCCGCTGACCGCCGAAGACGTGCTGGAAATCCTGCACGTCGAGCAGCAGTCGGGCGAACTGGTCGGCGTGGTCGTGCAATTTGGCGGCCAAACGCCGCTCAAACTGGCGCAGGCGCTGGAAGACGCGGGGATTCCGATCCTCGGAACCTCGCCGGATGCGATTGACCTCGCCGAAGACCGCGAGCGCTTTGCCAAGCTGGTCCACAAGCTGAAACTGAAACAGCCGGAAAACGGCATGGCCCGGACCCGCGACGAAGCGTTGAAAATCGCCGAACGGATCGGCTATCCGGTCTTGCTCCGGCCCAGCTTCGTGCTCGGCGGCCGGGCAATGGAAATCGTCGACGGCCCGGCCCAGCTGGAAGATTATATCAATACCGCGGTGCAGGTGTCGGGTGACAGTCCGGTGCTGGTCGACCAATATTTGCGCGATGCGATCGAGGTCGATGTCGATGCGATTTGCGATGGCGAGCAAGTGGTTGTCTGCGGCTTGCTCCAGCATATCGAGGAGGCCGGGGTCCACTCGGGCGACAGCGCCTGCTCGATTCCGCCTTATAGTTTGAGCGACGAGATCATCGCCGAAATGGAACGGCAGACCGAGGCTTTGGCTTTCGGCCTGAAAGTCCGCGGCCTGATGAACATCCAGTTCGCGGTCAAGGATGATGAAGTCTATCTGATCGAGGTCAATCCCCGCGCCAGCCGGACGGTGCCGTTTGTCGCCAAGGCGATTGGCGTCCCGATCGCCAAGATCGCCTCGCGGGTGATGGCCGGAGAAATGCTCAAGGGACTGCCCGTGATTGACCGGCACATCGATTATACCGCCGTCAAGGAGGCGGTCTTCCCGTTCAACCGTTTCCCCGGTGTCGACCCGATCCTGTCGCCGGAAATGAAATCCACCGGCGAAGTCATGGGCATCGACCAAAGCTTCCCGATTGCTTTTGCAAAGGCGCAACTGGGTGCCAGCAACATCCTGCCGGACAGCGGGACGATCTTTATCTCGGTCAAGGAAACCGACAAGAAGGTCATCGAACCGGCTGCCCGGCTCGCCGAGAAGCTCGGTTTTCATCTGATCGCCACGTCAGGAACCGCGGACTATCTGGCCGAAACGGGGATCAAGGTCGAGAAAGTCAACAAGGTTGCCGAGGGACGCCCCCATATTGTCGACCGGATCAAGGACGGTGATGTCAGCCTGATCTTCAACACAACCGAAGGCTGGCAGTCGCTCAAGGACTCCAAATCGATTCGCGCGGCGGCCCTGGTTGGCAAAATCCCGATCTATACGACCGCCACTGCCAGCAATGCAGCGATGCAGGCGATTGAGGCGATGCGCGATCAGACTCTTGAAGTTCGCGCGCTACAGTCCTATTATAAGGCTTCGCAGACGTAATTTTCCGACATTTTGTCACACTGCGGGTGCCCTTCGAAAGAGGGGCGCCGGAAAACTGTTTTTGACGCTGCACGGCAGAAATCGGCAGCGTATCAGTAAGGAAAGGCCAATCCAATGGCTGTTGAAAAAGTACCAATGCTCGCCGAAGGCCATGTAAAAATGGAAGCCGAACTCAAGGCGCTTAAGCTGGAGCGTCCGATCATCGTCGACGCGATCGAAACCGCGCGCGCCCATGGCGATCTGTCGGAAAATGCCGAATATCATGCGGCCAAGGAACGGCAGGGCCAGGTCGAGGCGACCATCGGCGATCTAGAAGACAAGCTTTCCCGTGCTCAGGTCATCGATCCCAAAACCTTGTCCGGTGACAAGGCAGTATTCGGCTCGACGCTGACCTTGCGCGACGAGAATGACAAGGCAGTAAAATATCAACTGGTCGGTCAGGCCGAAGCCGATGCCAAGGCCGGCAAGATCAGCTATAATTCGCCAATCGGCCGGGCCTTGATCGGCCGCAGCGTCGGCGACGATATCGAAGTGACGGTGCCGTCCGGCGACAAATATTTCCTGCTCGAAAAAATCGAGTTTATCTAGAACCGATGAACATGCCGGCCGGAAAACTGACCAATGGACTGATCATCGCCAATGTCGTGATCTTCCTCGTGATCTGGTTTTTTGGCTGGGAACAGGACGCGATGCTGCGCGGCGGCATGTTTCCGATCCGGCTGAGCGGGGAGATTATCGATGTGTCCGCCTATGGCTGGCTGGTGCCGGCCTGGCTGACGCCGTTGTCTTCGGCCTTTTTGCACAGCGGACTGTTGCATCTCAGCTTCAACATGCTGATGCTTTTGTTTTGCGGACGTTTTGTCGAGCAGGCGATGGGGCCACAATTGATGGCGGTGCTCTATGTGGTGGGCGCTTATGCGGCGGCGATTGCGCAATTTGCCGTCGACAGCGAATCGCTGATTCCAATGGTTGGCGCGAGCGGCGCTATTTCTGCGATTTTGGGAGCCTATGCGCTGTTGTACGCGCGTAACAAGGTCGATCCGGTGGGCCCGATTCCCGGCCATGTCGTTCGTATCATCTGGCTGACGCTGGCGTGGATCGGCATCCAGTTGATGGTCGGACTTGCCACCCGCGGCGACCTCCAGGGCATCGCGATTTTTGCGCATATTGGCGGGTTTGTTGCTGGTCTGGTGCTCACCAGGCCGTTACTGGAATGGCGTTTTCGCAGCGCCTAAGCGTCTTCCGGCAACTCCGGCTCGAGCAGCTTGTGCAAATGGACGACGACATATTTCATCTCGGCATCGTCGACGGTCTGCTGGGCCTTGGAGCGCCAGGCATCCTCGGCCTCGTCAAAGTCGGGATAGACGCCGACCAGATCCATCTGATCGAGATTTACAAATTCCTGTCCGCGCGGATCCTTGACCCGTCCGCCCATGACCAGATGCATTTTGCTGCGTGGTTCGCTCATTTCTTGCCCTGATTATCATCTTTCACCGCATCCTGTGCTGCGGCCATGGCGGTCTTAGCAGCGTCGATCGCTTTGCCAAACAAATCTTTAAACTGGGCGCGCATATTGTCGTTGCTCAGGCCCATTTCGCTGATCTGGTCGCGGCTTGCATCCTTGGCTGCCAGATAGGCAGTCTTGGCGGTTTCGTTGATCTTGCGGCCCGCACCGCTGACATATTTACCTTCGGTTTTGCTTTTCGGCAGCAACGCACCAATAATAACCCCCAACGCAGCACCGGCGGCGACAATGGCCAGCGGACTGTTGGTGATGGTTTCTTCGGATCTGGCCACAGCCTTTTTCGCTACATCCCGGGTTGCCGCGACGCGCTCCGCGGCTTTCTCGCGGCCTTCGCCCAACAAGGCTGCTGCACGCGCTTTGCTTTCGGACATTTTCTCGCGGGCAACGAGGGAGCCTTCGCTGGCAATTTCCCTGGCCGTTTCGAACCCTTCACGGGATGCTGCGCGGGCTTTGTCGATATTGTCGGTCAGTTTGCTCATATTCTATTCCTCGATTTGATCCGGCTCGGATTTCTGTTGGTTGGCGATAAGTCTGGCAATCGGCTTGCGCATCGCGATCAGGGTCGCGGTTGCGGCAACGGTCGCGGTGATGCCCGGGTGGGCCCTGATCCCGTCGATGGCGCCTTGCCCGATTTTGCGGACGCGTTTTGCGGCTTTGTTTTTTGCTTCCGACATCAGGTTTGACGGTCTTAATCGTTCGCGGGTTGCCGCGGTATCCTGTTTCAGATTATCCCGCGCCTGATCCCGGTGCGCCGCAAGGCTGCGCAGGCTAGATATCTCGTCATTGTTTCTCGCCATCATCATTCTCGCGAACTATTTTCATCCAGTGGCAGTCGTCGTGCCCGCTTGATTGCCATGCCCATGGTGACAGAAGCAATCAACAGCGCTGAGCCGGCCACTATTCCGGTCGCCGCAAGGGGACCAAAATAGTCCGACAGAACGAGCAGTAGCCCCAGAATTAGAGCAATGACAGCCATGATGCCAACCACGACCGCAACCGTGAACAACAGCAAGATACGCTTGGTCGCTGCCAGATTGACAGATAATTTGGTGCGAAAATATTCCACTTCGGCGCGGGCCAGAATACGGACGTCTTCAATCAGGTCGGTCACCTGTGACGCCAGGGACTTGACCCTTGCTTCGTCCTCGCCGTTGCTCGCTGCCTCGCCGGGCGGTTGCTCGTCATCCAAAACCGGAATATCCTTGTCCTGCAACATCCGTCACCCGTTGATATGGTGGCGGCATGCTACACTCATGCGTCGCTATCATCCATCCCTGATTTGACCAGGCGAGATATCAAAAATCCGACCACGGCCGCTGCGCCGATGGCCACTGCCGGGCTTTTCCGGACAAAGCCGCGCGCGTCCTCGACCATATCATCGATTTCCTTGCCGTTGAGCTTCTCGGCGAAGGAGGAGACCGCGTCTGCTGCCGAACGGGCATAATTGCCATATTTTTCGCCAACATTATCGTCGATGGTTTTTGCACTATCCTCGATTATCTTGCTCAGATTTTCGATCGCATTGCCCGTGCGTTCCTTGCCCTGAGTGGCCGCAGATTTGGCTTTGGTCAAAGCGCGGTCCTTGAAATCACCGGTCGTGTTTGCCTTTGTTGCCGCCGCCCTGGTGGCACCGGCTTTTAGCGGAGCTGCTTTCCGCGCCTTTGTCGTGCGCTTTTCGGATGAGTCTTTCTTAGCTGCGGTTTTCTTAGCTGCGGGTTTTTTCGCCGCTGTTTTGGTCGCTGTCTTTCCGGTAGTTTTCTTGGCTTCTGCCATGATCAATATTCCTTCCTCGTTTGTCCCTTGCCAACGCACCGCGAACAGAAAGTGTTCCATTTGCGGTTCCCTTAGACAAGGAAATGGGATCATTTGCTTTTGAATCAAGGGGCAAAGCAAGGATAAAAGCGGTTCAATGGATTGCAAGAAGCCGGCCATGGCCTTAAGAGCTTGGCAATTGTTTTACTTCACCCGGAGCCATCCCATGACCGCAATAATCGACCTTCATGCCCGCCAGATTCTGGATAGTCGCGGCAACCCGACTGTCGAGGTGGATATCCTGCTTGAAGATGGCAGCTTCGGTCGCGCCGCCGTTCCTTCGGGTGCTTCAACCGGCGCTTATGAAGCGGTTGAATTGCGCGATGGCGACAAGAGCAAATATCTCGGCAAGGGCGTTCTCAAGGCGATTGCCGCGGTCAATGGCGAGATCAAGGAAGCGCTGACCGATCTGGATGCCGAAGACCAGGAAGAAGTGGATGCGGTGATGATCGCGCTCGATGGTACAGACAACAAGGCCAGACTGGGTGCTAACGCGATACTGGGGGTAAGTCTGGCGGTTGCGAAGGCTGCTGCGGATGCTCGCGGCCTGCCGCTCTACCGCTATGTCGGCGGCGTTTCGGCTCATGTCCTGCCGGTGCCGATGATGAATATCATCAATGGCGGCGAGCATGCCGACAACCCGATCGATTTTCAGGAATTCATGGTGATGCCGGTCGGTGCGGACAGCTTATCGGAAGCGGTTCGCTGGGGCTCGGAAATTTTTCATACGCTGAAAAAAGGCCTTTCCGAAAAAGGTCTGGCCACGGCGGTTGGTGACGAAGGTGGCTTCGCGCCAAATCTCGGGTCGACCCGGGAAGCGCTCGATTTTATCATGGCGTCGGTTGAAAAAGCCGGGTTCAAAATCGGCGACGAAGTGGTGCTCGCGCTGGATTGCGCGGCGACGGAGTTTTTCAAGGATGGCAAATATCATATTTCCGGCGAGGGCAAGGTGCTCAGCCCGGCCGAAATGTCTGACTATCTGGCCGCTCTTTGCAGGGACTATCCGATCCAGTCGATCGAAGACGGGATGTCGGAGGATGACTTTGAAGGCTGGAAACTGATCACCGATGCGGTTGGAGACACGGTGCAATTGGTCGGCGACGATCTGTTCGTCACCAATCCGGAGCGTCTGTCGATGGGCATCGCCGACGGTCTTGCCAATTCGCTGCTGGTGAAGGTCAACCAGATCGGAACCCTTTCGGAAACGCTGGCGGCGGTGCGGATGGCGCAAAACGCATCTTATACGGCGGTAATGTCGCACCGGTCCGGAGAGACTGAAGATTCCACGATCGCCGATCTGGCAGTTGCGACAAATTGTGGTCAGATCAAGACCGGAAGTCTGGCGCGGTCCGACCGGCTGGCCAAATATAACCAGTTGATCCGGATCGAGGAAGAGTTGGGAAATGTTGCCCGTTACGCAGGCCGTTCCATTTTTAACTGATCGATGATTCCTCGTTTTTTCAAGGCGGTTGAACGCTGTTCTTGCAAAATAGTTATTAACCCTCTTGCCAGCGAATCACTTTTCTGATTCAAGGTCATATATGGCGCAACGCGAAAAAATTACCGGTTTGATAAGAGCGGCTCTCGGGCCGGGGTTCGCGCTCGTGACTCTTCTTGCCATCGCCGGCTATGCAGTGATCGGGCCGACCGGGGTCTTGGCTTGGGGTGAGTATCAGGCAAAGCTGGAAACCCGGGGAATCGAACTGGCCAAACTGGAAGCCGAACGCGATGCTTTGGGCAACCGGGTGCAGTTGCTTGATCCGCGTGGCGCTGATCCGGATTTGATCAGTGAACTGATGCGCAAGAAATTAAATGTGGTGCATCCTGACGAGATTATCGTCCCATTGAAATAGCGTTTGGCTGTTTCAATCTGTCATACCAATTATTTAACCGGTCGGCGAGTCTAAGTACTTGGGTAACGCGGCAGTTTTGGCTATGCTATCCGTTCGTCAGAAAAAGGATCCCGCTCGCGTGGCAAAAGCTCCCCGGAAATCACCTTCAGTTAAAAAACCCGCTACGCCAAAGAGCGCCAAAGCCAAGGCAGGGCCTGTTGTGCGCTCCACAGGTGGATTGAAGGCGCCTATCTACAATGCAACAAAGGCGGAGATGCTGGATTTCTACGAACAAATGCTGCTCATCCGGCGGTTCGAGGAAAAGGCGGGACAGCTATATGGTCTCGGCCTGATCGGTGGCTTCTGTCATCTTTATATCGGTCAGGAAGCGGTCGTGACCGGTCTGCAATCCGCGATCAATCCGGGCAAGGACAGCGTTATCACCGGCTACCGTGACCACGGACACATGCTGGCCTGCGGAATTGACCCGAATATCGTGATGGCCGAGCTTACTGGCCGTGCCTCCGGCATTTCGAAAGGCAAAGGCGGTTCGATGCACATGTTCTCCGTCGAGCATGGTTTTTATGGCGGCCACGGAATTGTCGGCGCGCAAGTCTCGCTCGGCACCGGGCTGGCATTCGCCCACAAATATAAGGAAGACGGTGGTGTGTGTCTGGCATATTTCGGCGACGGTGCTTCCAATCAGGGGCAGGTTTACGAAAGCTTCAACATGGCCGAACTCTGGCAGCTGCCGGTGATATTTGTGATCGAAAATAACCAATATGCGATGGGAACCAGCGTCAACCGGTCTTCAGCCGAAGATCAGCTTTATCGGCGCGGGGAAAGCTTTCGCATTCCCGGGGTGCAAGTGGACGGGATGGATGTTCTGGCGGTTCGCGGTGCGGTGGAAGAAGTTTTGAAGGACGTGCGCAGCGGTGGCGGTCCGGTGTTGATGGAACTCAAGACCTATCGCTACCGCGGCCATTCGATGTCCGATCCAGCCAAATATCGCAGCCGTGACGAGGTCCAGGGTGTCCGCGAGAAATCCGATCCTATCGAACGTCTGAAAGCGGCCTTGTTGAAAAAAGGTGTGAAGGAAGAGGAATTGAAGGCGCTGGACAAAAAGATCCGCAAAACGGTGATGGAATCAGCCGACTTTGCCGAGGAATCTCCGGAACCGGCGCTGCCCGAACTTTATACCGACGTGCTGGTGGAGCAATATTGATGGCGATCCAACTCAAAATGCCCGCCCTTTCACCGACCATGGAAGAAGGAACCCTGGCCAAATGGTTCGTCAAGGAAGGCGACGAAGTCAGCTCCGGAGATATTCTCGCCGAAATCGAAACCGACAAGGCGACGATGGAATTTGAAGCGATTGACGAAGGCGTGATCACGAAAATTCTGATTGCAGCAGGAACCGACGAAGTCGCGGTCGGAACCGTGATTGCTGAAATGGCAGGAGAGGACGAAGAGTCCGGCGCTGAAGCTGAAGCGAAACCGAAACCGGTTAGCGTGTCGAAGGAAGACAGCAAATCTGAATTGGCGGAAGAAACGAAACCTGAAATCATGGAAACTGCTCCACCAGCTCAGATTTCACGAGCCGAAGATCCGTCGGTGCCTGCCGGTACCGAGATGGTATCGCTCTCGGTTCGAGAAGCCCTGCGCGACGCGATGGCAGAGGAAATGCGCAAGGATGAAACGGTCTTTGTGATGGGCGAAGAAGTCGCCGAATATCAAGGCGCTTACAAGGTTACCCAAGGCTTGCTCGACGAATTTGGTCCAAAACGGGTGATTGATACGCCGATTACCGAACATGGTTTTGCCGGTATTGGTGCCGGTGCGGCGATGGGTGGATTGAAACCGGTAGTGGAATTCATGACCTTCAACTTTGCCATGCAGGCGATCGATCACATTATCAACTCGGCGGCCAAGACCAATTATATGTCTGGCGGCCAGATGCGTTGCCCGATTGTTTTTCGCGGCCCCAATGGAGCGGCCTCGCGGGTCGGTGCGCAGCATAGTCAGAATTATGCTCCGTGGTACGCTTCGGTACCCGGCCTGATCGTGATAGCGCCTTATGATGCCGCAGATGCCAAAGGACTTTTGAAAGCAGCGATACAGTCCCCTGATCCAGTTGTGTTCCTGGAAAACGAACTGCTCTACGGGCGGTCTTTCGAAGTTCCGGAGATCGACGACTATACGCTTCCGATCGGCAAGGCGCGGATCATGCGCGAAGGCAGCGACGTGACGATAGTCAGCTATTCGATTGGTGTCGGTCTCGCGCTGGAAGCTGCTGATAAGCTGGCAGACGAGGGGATTGAAGCCGAAGTTATCGATCTGCGAACGTTGCGACCGCTGGACACCGAGACTGTGCTGAAAAGTCTAACCAAAACAAACCGGATGGTGGTTGCCGAGGAAGGTTGGCCAACCTGCTCCATTGCGAGCGAGATTATCGCTGTCTGTATGGAAGAAGGCTTTGACGATCTTGATGCCCCAGTGATGCGGGTGACCAACGAAGATGTCCCGTTGCCATATGCCGCCAATCTGGAGAAAGCGGCCCTGATCGACAGCGCGCGGATCATCGCGGCGGTGAAAAAAGTCTGTTATCGCTAGATTGGGAACATGTGCGGGCTAACCGCCCGCCCAATGATCTTAGCTGGGCGGGTTATCTATCGTCGCGTAGACATTGCATTTCCACAATTCGCCGCTCGGAATGGAACTGGCGTTTTTCATCGCATGGTCGTCGCGTTCTCGTGCGACAAACGCACTTTCATAGCGAATGACGGTATCACCAAAAAAACGGTCTGAAACCAGCGGTTTGTAATCGTATACGACTTCGGCAAAATTGATCGCGGTTGAACCGGCGGCTGATATTTTTTTCCCGGTTGGCCCGATTCCACCCGCCAGACTGGAATCGGTTTTTCCGTCATCTTCATCGCCGTGGGTGGATACGAAATTCGTGTTTCCGCCATAGCAGCGCTGCCAGCGTATCCATTGGCCCTTGTCGGACCCTGATCTGCCATTATCTTCCAAGCTAGAGAGAATGATCCGTGCGTTGGGAGAGAAATCGATCGCGTCGCCGGTGAGATGTGCGCCGGTAAATATTTCGCGGATATCCGCTTCGTCGATCGATTCCCGTGCCCGCGACGCGTTATCGGCGACCAGCATTGCGATCTGGCTGACCTGCAGATGGGCAATCGCGAGATTGGCGGTT
>NZ_JBATHY010000128.1:0-2419 GCF_049667325.1 Parasphingorhabdus sp.
CGGATTGGGCAATCGTCCTGCTGACGCTCGCAATAGGCGCGATTGTCACCCTGGGCATTGGCTTGCTGGGTTCTATTCCGGTGCTGTCCGCCAAACCGGCGAGGGCTTTGCGAGAGCTCTAATTTCTCGCACTAGTCAGGAGCGTCATCCCTGGCCAATCGCACAGCCACCGGCGCAGACAGGAACAATTGCGCGAGATGGTAGAAAATCAGCGGTAATATCACCAGCCCGGCGCGCTCGGGTGCGAAGATGATGGCCGCCAGCGGGGCACCAATGGCAACGCTTTTCTGCCCTCCGGAAAACAGTAATGTCTTGCGGTCAGCGCGCACAAAACCCATCAGGCCGCCGAGCAGCCAGGTGCCACCAAAGGCCAGCGCCAGCCAAAACAATAAAGCGGCGGCCAGCCAGATAAACTCGGTACCGCTGACCCGGCTCCACATCCCGGCGATGATCGCGGCGGAAAAGGATACGTAGACCGCCAGCGCGATAGCGCCCCGGTCAATCCAGCCAGTCAGGTCCTTGTGCTGTATCACCCAGGGCCGCAGCCATTTCTGAAAGACCTGGCCAAGGACGAACGGCAGCACCAATATCGCGGAAAGTTTGATGATCGTTTCGGAAGTGATTTCGACACCGGAAGCCCGGGCGAGCAATGCGAATAGCAGCGGCGACAAAAACACGCCGACAAGATTGATGAACGCGCTGGCGACCACGGAGGCCGCAACATTTCCCTTTGCAATCGCGCAATAGCTGGTTGCCGATTGCACTGTCGAGGGCAGCACACCCAAGAAAAGAAAACCCAGCACCACATCGGCAGGAAGAACCTGATCAACAGCCTTGGACAGCAGCAGCCCGATAATCAGCATCACCCCGAATACCCAGACGAATATCGTCCCCTGCAACCGGATATTGCCAAGCCCGGCCTTCACTTCATGGCGTTCGAGACGGATCCCGTGGAGCAGGAACACCGCAAAGATTCCGGCGTTAAACAAAATCGCGGCAACATCTTTTGCTTGCCCCTGCACGGGTGCCAGAGTTGCCAGCAAGACCGCTACGCTGAGCAGCCAGATGAATTTATCGGTGAGGATGAGGCGAAGGGTTTGCATGTTGGTAGCGGCAAATGGATCGCCGAGGATGATTTGGCAAGCTTTCTGATGTTGCGGTGCAGCACCAAACAGGCTAAGGGCGCGGCAATAGCGGGGCAGTGCTTATGGCCGCCCCTTCCTCTTCTTACGGTAGAATCTAATATGTCCCTTCGCAATATCGCAATCATTGCGCACGTTGATCACGGCAAAACCACGCTGGTTGACCAGCTTTTCCGCCAATCCGGTACGTTCCGTGACAATGAACGTGTCGAGGAGCGGGCGATGGATTCGAACGATCTGGAAAAAGAACGCGGCATCACGATTCTCGCAAAATGCACCAGCGTCGAGTGGAAGGGCACGCGGATCAATATTGTTGATACTCCGGGCCATGCCGACTTTGGTGGCGAAGTGGAACGTATCCTGTCGATGGTCGACGGTGTTATCCTGCTCGTAGACAGCGCTGAAGGCGCAATGCCGCAAACCAAATTTGTCACCGGCAAGGCTCTGGCTCTTGGCCTGAAGCCAATCGTCGTCGTCAACAAGATCGACCGTCCCGATGGCCGTGCAGAAGAAGTGCTCGACGAAGTGTTCGACCTGTTCGTCAATCTCGACGCCAATGACGAACAGCTTGATTTTCCGTCGATGTTTGCAAGTGGCCGCAACGGCTATGCGGGCCCGACACCGGACGTACGCGAAGGTGATTTGTCACCGCTGTTCGACAAGATCATCGAACATGTGCCGGAGCCCGATGTCGACCCGGATGCTGAATTCAAATTTCTCGTCACTTTGCTCGACCGGGATAATTTTGTTGGCCGCATCCTGACCGGCAAGGTCGAAAGCGGAAAGATCGACATTAACATGCCGATCCACGCGATCGACATGGACGGCAAGGTTGTCGAAACCGGCCGCGCGACGAAAATTATGGCGTTTAACGGACTGGAACGCGTTCCCGTGGAAAGCGCCAAGGCGGGCGATATTATTTCTCTCGCAGGCCTGACAAAAGCGACGGTTTCCAACACGATCTGCGATATTTCTGTTACCGAACCGATCGCCGCACAGCCGATTGATCCACCAACGCTTTCGATGCGTTTTGCGGTGAACGATAGCCCGGTTGCCGGCCGTGAAGGAGACAAGGTCACCAGCCGGGTGATTCGCGACCGCCTCGCCCGTGAAGCAGAATCCAATGTAGCGATCAAAGTGACTGAAAGCGACGACCGCGACAGCTTTGAAGTCGCAGGCCGCGGCGAATTGCAACTCGGCGTACTCATCGAAACGATGCGCCGCGAAGGTTTCGAACTCGGCATTTCCCGTCCGCGCGTTCTTTACCGCGAAGAAAA
>NZ_JBATHY010000129.1:0-1722 GCF_049667325.1 Parasphingorhabdus sp.
CGCCTGCAGGAACTCTACAAGGAATTGATTGAGCGTGATGTTGCTGGTTAACGGCATGCCTGTTCCCAAGACCAAGCCGACCGCAGGTCATTCCCATTGTCTTTCTCGCACGAAGACACAAAGCCACGAACAACATGGTCGGGCCGCAACATCTTTGCGCCTTCGTGGCTTTGTGCGAGTCAAAAATATGATGAAATATGATCGCTTCGCAACGAATAGCGCACAAAAGGTGATACAATCATGACAACCCGCATCGCCATGTGGTCGGGCCCGCGCAACATTTCCACCGCGATGATGCGCAGCTTTGGCGGACGCAGCGATTGCGCCGTGAGCGACGAGCCGTTTTACGGCGCGTTCCTGAAAACCACCGGTCAGCGCCAGCCCATGGCCGATGAAGTCATCGCCTCGATGGACTGCGATTGGCAATCGGTTGCGGAAACGATGCGCGGGCCGGTACCTGAAGGAAAAGCTGTCTGGTATCAAAAACACATGCCGCATCATATGGTTGCCGGTATTTCAATCGCCGACTTCCCGGACCATCGCCACGCCTTTCTGATCCGCGACCCTGACCGGGTGGTGGCAAGCTATGCCGCCAAACGAGTCGAGGTGACCGCTGATGATCTCGGCTATGCGCGGCAGATTGAATATGCCGATCGCGTCGCCCAGATGACCGGCAAGGCGGCGATCATCCTCGATAGCGCCGATATATTGCGCGACCCTGAGGCACATCTTCGGGCGTTGTGTATTGCGCTCGATCTGCACTGGGATGCAGGAATGCTCACTTGGGAAACCGGAACACGCGAAAGTGACGGCGTGTGGGCGTCGCACTGGTACGGCCGCGTCATCAACACAACGGGATTTGGGCAGCCGGAAAGCACGACACCCCAACTCAGCGACAAGGAAAAAGGCATCGCGGACCAGTGTCGCGATGCCTATTTGAAACTTCTCGAATTACGGATCAAACTGTAAGCTGGTCAGCCCTGCGGAGTTACTTGCTTGCCAATCCGTCCGAACACGGTGCCATTGAGAACCATGTAGAGGAGACCGAGGCCAAGGAACCACAAGATGTCATTCTGCGCGATCATCCAGACGATCGACGGGACGAAATTCTGGACACCGCCGAGGAACAGCGCCGCGAATAGCAACAGCGCTTCAAAGGTGACAAAAGCCCCGCCAAAAGCCAGAGCCAAGGTAACCAGCGAACGATCGGACCGCATATCCAATATCTGCTTCGCTACAAACAATGTTGCCATCGCCGTCACACCGATCGCCAGGCCATGACCGAAGCTATTGGCGGTCTGCGGATAACCGAGAAGCAGATAGCCGACCAGTTGATTGGATAGCCAGGCCGCGCCCATCCAGAGCATCGCCTTGCGGAACGGCAGCGTTGCCGCGAGCAGCGTGGCGAAAGCAGCAAATGGAAACATGCAGGCCAATGCAAGGCTGCCCAATACCGAGGAAGTCGCCAATACGCCGGCCCAGATATTCTGGACGGGTGAAGAAGATTGAAGGAGTTGCATATAGTCATTTTCCCTTTTGCTATTGGTCATCAGAAACGCGCGCGTGCACCGATGGAGGCCGAACGCCCCGGAGAGCCAAAATCACTGGCGGTTTCATAGGTTACATCAAACAGATTGTCGATACGCCCGAATATCTCGATGCTGTCGCTCACGGGCGTGCTCGCGCGCACCCCGGCGAGGACATAACCGTCGATCCGTCGAC
>NZ_JBATHY010000130.1:0-2605 GCF_049667325.1 Parasphingorhabdus sp.
GCTGATGCCACCCGCGATGCCCGCCCTTCCAGGCGCTTATGATTTCTCCGAGCGCGCATGGTTTCAGGGGCTCGGCGCTACCGGTCAGGCGCTGGGTGATATCACCATATTGCGACCCGCCGATCCCCTATTTGACCTATCCCGATATCGACAGCGACTATCTGCCCATGTCCAGTCGCAAATGCCCGGTGCTGCCGGTGCGATCGGGGCCACGCTTGCAACCGGGGACCGTGGTGCCATTAGCGAAGCCGATGCAGAAGCCATGCGTCGCAGCGGTCTCGCGCACCTGCTCTCGATCAGCGGCCTGCATGTCACGGCGGTAGTTGGCGCAGTCTATTTGCTGTTGCTCAAGCTGCTTGCCCTTTTTCCATCATTGGCGCTGCGGTTTCGATTGCCGGTCGTCGCAGCCGGATGCGCTGCGCTTGCGGCTGTCGCCTATACGCTGTTGACCGGCGCCCAGGTCCCGACAATCCGTGCCTGTGTGGCTGCCATGCTGGTGCTGGTTGCTCTAATGATGGGGCGTAGCGCTATCACCCTGCGGATGGTTGCGGCGGGCGCGCTGTTCGTGCTGGTCTTCTGGCCCGAATCGCTGGTCGGACCCAGCTTTCAGCTGAGCTTTGCGGCGGTGACTGCAATCATCGCCTTGCACGAACATCCGCGGATCAAGGCGCTGGTCATGCTGAGAGAGGAAGGTCTGATCCGGCGGATCGGACGTTTCATATTCTCCCTGTTTCTAACCGGCCTGGTGGTGGAAATCGCTTTGATGCCAATTGCTCTGTTTCATTTCCACAAGGCGGGTCTTTATGGCGCATTGGCCAATATCATCGCCATTCCGCTCACAACATTTGTGATCATGCCGCTCGAAGCGCTAGCTTTGGTGCTGGATAGTGCCGGTTTGGGCGCGCCGGTCTGGTGGTTCTGTGAAAAGGCGTTGAGCGGACTGATCACGCTGGCTCATTTTGTATCCAGCCGTCCCGGTGCGGTGACCATGTTGCCGTCGATGCCGGTCGTGGCTTTCGGGCTGGTCCTGCTGGGCGGTCTGTGGCTCTGCCTGTGGCGCGAGAGATGGCGCTATCTGGGACTGTTCCCCGCATTGGTCGGGGCGTTGATGATCACCACCAACCGCGCGCCCGATATTTATGTCACCGGCGACGGGCGCCATGTTGCTATCCGCGATGATCGGGGAGAGCTGGCGATGCTGCGGACCCGCAGCGGCGACTTCATTCGCGACATGATTCGTGAGAATGCCGGTGTCGATGGGGAGACGCAGGCGCTGGAAGACTGGCCCAATGCCGAATGCAACGCCGATGCCTGCCTCGTCACGCTTACCGGCAAAAGACGCAAATGGGTGTTTCTGGCCACCCGCAGCTCACACTATATCTCGGCGCTGGCGCTGTCGGCGGCTTGCCGCCGCGCCGATATCGTGGTTAGCGACCGGTGGCTGCCGGTCAGTTGTCAGCCGCGCTGGCTCAAGGCGGACCGCAATCTGCTATCGCGGGTCGGCGGCATGACCATTGATCTGGAAAAGGAGAAGATTTCTACCGCCCTCGCGTGGACTGGTCGGCATGACTGGACCCGCTATCGGTCCGAGAAAGCTGGTGCAGGCAGCAAAGATGCCCGTTCAACGCGCTAGTAGCGCCGCAGCAATCCCGCCATTTTTCCCTGAATACGAACTTCGCCCGGATTGTAGAGCTGTGGCTCATAAGCTGCGTTGGCAGGATCAAGCCGCAAGCGTCCTCCCTCCTTGCGGAGATATTTTAGTGTCGCTTCTTCCTCGTGGATCAGCGCCACGACAATCTCTCCATCGCGGGCGACTTCGGTTTTCTGGATCAGCGCATAATCGCCGTCGAGAATGCCGGCGTCGATCATCGAATCGCCCGACACTTCCAGCGCATAATGTTCGCCGGGGCCGAGCAGGGCGGCAGGAACGCTGAGCGCGGTCTGGCCTTCCATAGCTTCGATTGGAGCGCCGGCGGCGATCCGGCCATGCAGCGGGATTTCGAGAACATCATTATTGGCAGCGGGAGCAGGATTGGAAATAACCTCGCGAACCGGCGTTTCGGGACGCAACGAGATCACGTTCGATGGCGCAACTTCGGGCAAACCGCCTTCGGGCAACTTTAGAACTTCCAGCGCTCGTGCCCGGTTGGGCAGGCGGCGGATGAAGTCCCTTTCCTCAAGCGCGCTGATCAACCGGTGGATGCCGGATTTCGACTTCAGGCCAAGCGCCTCTTTCATTTCCTCAAACGAGGGGGAAACGCCGCTGTCCTTGAGCCTGTCATCAATGAAACAAAGAAGTTCATGTTGCTTTTGCGTGAGCATGTCCAAGATCCTGTTCTGGGAACGAATAAGGAACAATTATGAAACAAAACGGGGGAAGTCAAGCGGGAAGTTATTAATCTGTTGGCAGAGGGGTAGGGGATCTGGACGGAATTGATCCGCTGACATCATGGCGGCTATTGGCGTTTTCCGTTAAAAAGCTGCCGTTCCGAATACGCCCCAATAAACGACATTATCGCCTGAAAGTTCGTTTCCCAAAACCTGCCATTCAATTGGTTAGAGTTTAATGGCTGGATGCGGGCCGGAATTTGGGCCGGCTCCAGAC
>NZ_JBATHY010000131.1:0-5796 GCF_049667325.1 Parasphingorhabdus sp.
GATCAAAAGGCTCGCAAAAAGAGGTAGCACCCATGACGTCGCGCCAATGGGCTATGCTGTCGGTGATCGAAGGCGTCACGACGCCGATATGGTTCATTCTTCCCAGTTTCATTTAATGCTTCTCCCCATGCGGAATAAATCTGTGCACCAGTGGCGCGATCCCGGCACCAATGATAACGCCAAGCACGCCGGACAATATCGCAAAGGCAATCCCGCCGACCATCAGCTTTGCCGAAGCCGGGAACAGGCCGACCAAGGGATGCGAAATCAGATCGATCAAATGCTCCGGTCCGTGCCATCCGAGCGCGGCAATATTGTGAACCAGTAATCCGCCGCCCACCCATGCCATGGCCAGAGTGCCGATGATCGAGATGGCAGCCAGCAATTTGGGCATGAACAGGATTAGCCCGCGACCGAAAGACTTGACCGCCCCGTCATATTCTTGCGCAAGATGCAGGCCTACGTCGTCCATTTTGACGATCAGCGCGACCGCGCCATAGACAGCAACGGTTATCAGCACTCCGATCAAGGCAAGGATGAGGCCTTGCTGCCACCAAACCTGGTCGGTGAGCTCCGACAAGGCGATGGCCATGATCTCGGCTGAAAGGATCAGATCGGTACGGATCGCACCCGCAACCATTTCCTCTTCCCGGCCATGGCCTTCGATGATCGCCGGTTGTTCGTGCTTGGTGGTCTCGTCGACATGGCAGAGTTCGAGGACCTTCTCCGCGGCTTCATAACAGAGAAACAAGCCGCCAAAAATCAGGATGATCGGGATAAGAAAGGGCGCGAACTGACCCAGAAGGACCGCAGCGGGCAGCAGAAACACAAGCTTATTCTTGATCGAGCCCTTGGCGATTTTCCAGATCATCGGCAATTCGCGCGACGGATCGAAACCGGTGACATATTGTGGCGTCACGGCGGCATCATCAATCACCACGCCAGCGGACTTGGTACCGGCACGCGCGGCGGCAGCGCCGATATCGTCAACCGATGCAGCAGCGACTTTGGCGATGGCTGCGACGTCGTCGAGGAGGGCTACTAATCCTGTTGGCATTAGCGGATCGTGCCTCCAATCGTCGTTGCGAGGAGCCGAAGGCCACGCGGCAATCCAGGGAGCCGCTCGACGCACTGGATTGCTCCGCTGCGTTCGCAATGGCGGGGAACGATTTTCACCTCAAATCCTCACAACGGAATATTATCATGCTTCTTCCACGGGTTCTCCAGCTGCTTGTTGCGCAGCTTCCGTAGTCCCAGCGCCACCCGGCGCCGTGTCGAGTGTGGCTTGATAACCTCGTCGATAAAGCCCTTTTGCGCCGCGATAAACGGGTTGGCGAAGCGGGCTTCATATTCGGCGGTGTGCTCGGCGATTTCTTCCGGCGTCTTTCCGCGGAAGATGATCTCGACCGCACCTTTTGCGCCCATTACCGCGATTTCTGCGGTCGGCCAGGCATAGTTAAGATCGCCGCGCAGATGTTTGGACGCCATCACATCATAAGCGCCGCCATATGCTTTGCGAGTGATTATGGTGATCTTCGGGACCGTTGCCTCGGCATAAGCAAAGAGCAGCTTCGCGCCGTGCTTGATAATGCCGTTATGCTCCTGTGATGTTCCGGGCAGAAAGCCGGGAACGTCGACCAGAGTGACAATCGGTATATTGAACGCATCGCAATAGCGCACGAACCGCGCCGCCTTCTTGGACGCATTGATATCGAGGCAACCGGCGAGCACGGTTGGCTGATTGGCCACCACGCCGACGGTCGAGCCTTCCATCCGGCCAAAGCCGCAGATGATATTGCCCGCATGAGCCGGCTGGACTTCAAAGAAATCGCTTTCATCGACCATCTTGCGAATGACTTCGTGCATATCATATGGCTGGTTGGCATTGTCCGGGATCAAAGTATCGAGACTGTCCTCGAGCCGGTCCCAAGGGTCGGCAGTCGGTCGTTCCGGCACTTCCTCCCGGTTGGAAAGCGGCATGAAGTCGATGAAGTCGCGCGCAGCGAGCAAGGCCTCTATGTCATTGTCATAAGCAACATCGGCAACACTGGTCTTGGTGGTGTGGGTTACCGCGCCGCCCAGTTCCTCCTGGGTGACAATCTCGTTGGTCACCGTCTTGACCACATCGGGGCCTGTGACGAACATATAGGAGGAATCCTTCACCAGGAAGATGAAGTCCGTCATCGCCGGCGAATAGACCGCCCCGCCCGCGCATGGGCCCATGATCAGGCTGAGTTGCGGGATGACGCCACTGGCGAGCACATTTTTCTGGAACACGTCGGCATAGCCGCCGAGCGATGCGACGCCTTCCTGGATCCGCGCGCCGCCGCTGTCGTTGATGCCGATAACCGGAGCGCCGACCTTCATCGCATTGTCGAGGACCTTGCAGATTTTCTCGGCATGACGTTCGGACAGCGAACCGCCGAATACGGTGAAATCCTGCGAGAAGACAAAGACCAGGCGACCGTTGATCGTGCCGGAACCGGTGACCACACCGTCGCCGGCAATCTTGGTCTTTTCCATACCGAAATCGACGCAATTATGCTCGACATACATGTCGATTTCTTCGAAACTACCCTCGTCGAGCAATATCTCGAGCCGCTCGCGTGCGGTCAGCTTGCCCTTGGCGTGCTGGCTGTCGATCCTTTTCTGTCCGCCTCCCAGATGGGCTTCGGCGCGCTTGGCTTCCAGTTGTGCGATAATGTCTGACATTCAACCCCCGGCTGTGAATCACTTGGTGCGATATGCCCTAGTCAATGCACAGCCGGTTAGGCAATCGTCAATAGTAATTAATCGTACGATTAAACATCAGCTTTGGCGGCGGGTGCCGTAGCGTCAGTTTATTTGAACAGCACCAGTTCCTCGGCCATGCTGGGATGCAAGGCCACCGTATCGTCGAACGCCTGTTTGGTGAGGCCAGCTTTCACCGCTATTGCCGCTGCCTGTAATATTTCCGGTGCGTCGGGGCCTATCATGTGCAGCCCGAGGATTTTCTCGGTCGGGTGCTCGACGATCATCTTGTAGAGGCTGCGTTCGGGCCGATCAGCAAAAACATTGCGCATAGCCCTGAAGTCGGAAGAATAGACCTTGATATTGCCATATTGTTCGCGCGCCTGGCCTTCGGTCAGACCGACCGAGGCGATCGGTGGCTGGGAGAAAACCGCCGACGGAATATTGTCATAATCGATCGTGCGCGGGTTGTCGCCAAAGACGGTATCAGCAAAAGCCTGTCCCTCGCGGATCGCAATCGGGGTCAGCTGAACGCGGTCTGTCACATCACCCACGGCGTAGATATTCTTGACGTTGGTCTGGCTATAGTTGTCGACTATGATTGCGTCCTTCTCGTTGGTCTCCACGCCGGCTTTTTCCAGGCCGAGACCGTCGATCTTGGGCCGTCTTCCGGTCGCCGCGAGAACCACGTCGGCGCGGACCGGCTCGCTCTTGCCGTCCATATAGACATCCAGCGCGCCATCCTTGCGCTTCTCGATCTTGTCGAAGGTACAGTTGAATTTGTACATGATCCCTTTCGCGAGAGAGATCTGGATCAGGCGGTCGCGCACGCTTTCATCATATCCGCGCAAGATGATGTCGGACCGGTTCACCACGATGACATCGCTGCCCAGACCGTTGAAAATCCCGGCAAATTCATTGGCGATGTAGCCGCCGCCCGAAATTATGATGGTTTCGGGCAGTTTCTCGAGATGAAACATCTCGTTCGACGTCGACATATGCTCGCTGCCCGGAAAGTCGGCCACGACGGGCCACGCTCCGGTGGCGATCAATATATATTTTGCGGTCACGGTCTTGCCGCTGGCGAGCTTGATCTCGTGCGGGCCAGTCAGTTCGGCGCGTTCGAGAATGATCTCGACATCGTGGTTTTTCAACGTTTCGGTATAGGCATTGTTCAGCCGGTCAACGTCCTTAAGGACATGATCGCGCAGGGTCGGCCAGTCGAATTTTGCATTTTCCCAGGTCCAGCCAAAATTTTTGCCGTCTTCCAGATCTTCAGAAAAATGGGAGCCGTAAACCAGCAGCTTCTTCGGTACGCAGCCGCGAATGACGCAAGTGCCGCCAACCCGAAATTCTTCGGCCACCGCCACTTTTGCGCCGTAGGATGCCGAAATTCGGGCCGCCCGCGTTCCCCCGGAACCTGCTCCGATAACGAACAGATCATAATCATATTTGGCCATCTATATTTCCTTATTGCCCGGGTCCGAAGGCCCGCTTTTTCAGTTCTTCGGTCGAAGCGTCCAGTTGGTTACCATCGTCGGCGGCAAGCTTGCCCGCCATTTGCTTGCCCAGCTCGACGCCGAATTGGTCAAACGGGTTGATATCCAGCAAAGCCGCGTTCACAAAAGTGCGATGCTCGTAAAAAGCCAGCAGCGCACCCAATGTTCGAGCGTTCAAGTCTTCCAGTAATATCGTGACAGATGGTCTGTCACCCGGATAGTTTCGATGACTGTCATCGGATTTTTTACCCGCCATCAGCGCCGCACCCTGGGCAAAGCAATTCAACAACAGACCCTGGTGATGGGCCGGATCCAGTGAATCGCCCGGTTCGACGACCGCGAGAAACTCGACCGGAACCAGATGGCTCCCCTGATGGAGCAGCTGGAACACGGCATGTTGCGCATCGGTTCCAACGCCGCCCCACACGATCGGGCTCGACTGTAATTCCAGCGGCGCGCCATCGAGCGTCACGGATTTTCCGTTGCTCTCCATTTCGAGTTGCTGGAGATAATCGGGAAGCAGGCGCAAGCGCTCGTCATAAGCAAAGACCGCGCGCGTTTCACAACCACGAACCTGAGTATAATATTGATCGACGAAGGCGGCGAGGACCGGAATGTTCTGATCCCAAGGCGCGGTTTGAAAGTGCTGGTCCATGACTTCTGCACCGGCCAGCAGATCTTCGAACACGGCATACCCGAGCGTCAGTGCGACACTGAAACCGATCGAGGACCACAAGGAATAACGTCCACCTACCGTCTCCGAAAACGGCACGATACGCGTTTCATCGACGCCCCACTCCACTGCCTGCTCGGGAGCGGCTGTCAAAGCTACCACTTGTCCCATCGGATCGGTCACCCCCTCCTCACGCATCCAGTCTAGCACCGCTTGCGCGTTGAGCAGCGTCTCCGCGGTGGTGAATGTCTTGGAAGCAATTACCAACAGCGTCTTGGCCGCCGTAAAACGCTCCAGCACGGGTTCAAGCGCGACACCGTCGATATTGGAAACAACCGCAAGTTCATATTTCTCGTCGCCAAGCTTGAGCGCATGATGGAGCATTTTGGGTCCCAGCGCCGAACCGCCGATCCCGAGATGGATGATCTGGGTAAAATCACCCAGCACACCGCTATCGATGACCTCGATCAGACTTTTCATGCGCTGGTGCAGCGCGCGCGCATTCTCCACGCTTGCCGGGTTTCCGGTGCCACGCTCTGCGCTATGTTCCGCTGCCCGGCCCTCGCTGTTATTGACCACCTCTCCCGATAGCAAAGCTTTCACTTTATCGGAAAGCTTCATATCATCAGCCAGCTTTCCGAAGGCCTGCACGGCCTCTTCGTCCAGGTGAGTCTTTGAAAAATCGCAATAAATGCCCGCCTGCTCCAATCCGAGATGGGCGATCCGATTATTATCCTTGTCGAAAAGGCGGGTTAGCGACATTTGGGGAAGCGCCTTGATGGTCCGCCAATGGCCTGAAGTCATTCAATCATCCGATCTTTAGATATTAAATTGCGTGCACCCGTTCAACGCCTCTGCCCTATCTGTCGGGCAGGCCTGTCTCAAGTTGAAAAT
>NZ_JBATHY010000132.1:0-20927 GCF_049667325.1 Parasphingorhabdus sp.
CATTGGTGTTGACGGATCTATCTGGGGACTCCTGCTGGTCTTCTACCCGCCGTGTCAGATGTATCGCCAGTTGAGGCACGCCTATCAGATGTCCCGGCCAGAAGCATTGTTGCGGGTTACGTTCCTGCTGGTATTCACCATCATCAGCCTGTTTCTGTTCTTCGCTATTTTGCTCGCTCTGGGTGTTTTGGGATAAAAATCATGACCATGAATATTGATCGCCGCCAGTTGATGGCATTGGGAACGTTCGGTCTGGGGGCGCTCAGCGTGCCGGCATCGGCATCGCTGATCGGAGCGAAGGGGTTCACCCACGGCATCGCCAGCGGAGAGCCGTCACAAAATTCAATATTGCTCTGGACCCGCTTTGTCGGCACCTGTGATAACCGGCTGACAGTGGAAATCGCCGAAAATATCGATTTTTCCGGTCCGAAAATATCGGGTGAAATCGTCGCTCAGGCAGAACGCGATCATATTGCCAAGATAACCATCGACGGGCTGAACCCAGATCAATGGTATTTTTACCGTTTCATCGCCCCCGATGGCACGGTTTCCCAAATTGGCCGGACGCGGACGTTGCCGGAAGGCGCAACCCGGCGCTTCAACATCGGCGTAGTCGGCTGCTCCAACCTGCCATTTGGCTATTTCAATGCTTATGCCCATGCCGCGCAGAACCGCGATCTTGATCTGATGATCCATACCGGCGATTATCTCTATGAATATCCGATCGGAACTTATCCGTCGAATGAACAGGCATTGGCGGGGCGGATGATCCAGCCATCACACGAAATGGTCCAGCTCGCCGACTATCGCTTGCGCTATGCTGCCTATCGCAGCGATCCCGACCTGCAACGGCTGCATCAGATATTACCGATGATCGCGATGTGGGATGATCACGAATTTGCCAATGATGCGTATAAAGACGGCGCGGAAAATCATGACGCCAGCGAAGGCAACTGGTCGACGCGCAAGCGGGTAGCCGAGCGGGTGTACCGGGAATGGATGCCGGTTTCCGACCGCAACCATTCGGACCCGCTATGGAGCGAATATCAGATCGGCGATCTGGCGACAATTTTCCTTACCGAAAGCCGGATCGGAGCCCGTAACCAGCCGGTTGATCTTGTCGCCGCTCTCAAGGGGCAGCAAGACGTCCAGAAAGCGCTCGAGACGTTTCGCGACGATGTCTGGCAGGACCCGGCACGCGAAATGATCGGCGGCGAGCAGGAGGCCTGGCTGGCAGCTGCCATGCAAAAATCAAAGGCATCAGGCACCAAATGGCAGGTCTGGTCGCAGCAATGCGTGATGGGCGAGCTGAAATTGCCGCAGGAGGCAACCAACTGGGTTGCCGATGATGCGCCGGCCTTTGCAAAGAAACGGCTGGAGGTCGGGGCGATGGCGGCGAAAATCGGTCTGCCGATCAATTTTGACGCGTGGGATGGTTATCCGCAGGCCCGCGAACGGGCTCTGAAAATTGCCCAGCAAGCGGAGGCGGACCTGATCGTGCTGTCCGGAGACAGCCACAATGCCTGGGCGTTCGATCTTGCCACCGATGACGGCGCTGCCGGTGTTGAATTTGGCGGGCATAGCGTGACCTCTCCTGGCATCGAATCCTATCTGTCCGGGGCCAAGCCCGACGTTGCCGGCAGGGCGCTGGTTGAAACCAACCCACAACTGCAATGGACCGACACCGCTCATCGCGGCTATATGACGGTGACGCTGACGCCGGAAAAGGCAACATCGACATGGCATTTTCTGGACACGATTCGGGCCAAGTCGATCGCGCTGACGGGTAGCAAAAGCCAGACGGTACTGCGGGGTAGGAACCGGCTTCGGGGCTGAACGCTCCGCACTTGAAGGGCGTCGGGACGGTAGATTGCTGCTGTCCCGTACCTGCTCTTCATCCCCTCAAGACCGCAAATTGCCGAAACCGTCTTCAATTCCTCGACATTCGCATCAAAATTACGCAAAGCAGCCACTCCCTATTACTTAACGCAAGAAACGATCCATAATGTCCGAAGAGTTCTACCGCATCAAACGCCTGCCACCCTATGTGATTGCTGAAGTCAATAACATGCGGGCGGCGGCGCGAGCGGCAGGGGAAGACATTATTGATTTAGGCATGGGCAATCCCGACCTGCCACCGCCGCAGCATGTCATCGACAAGCTGTGCGAAGTTGCCCAGAAGCCCGATGCGCACGGCTATTCGGCATCCAAGGGCATCCCCGGATTGCGCAAGGCGCAGGCCAATTATTATGGCCGCCGCTTTGGTGTCGATGTGGATCCTGATACGGAAGTCGTGGTGACGCTCGGCTCCAAGGAAGGACTGGCGAGTCTGGCCACGGCGATAACGGCGCCGGGTGATTGTATCCTCGCTCCCAATCCAAGCTATCCGATCCACACCTTCGGCTTCATCATTGCCGGCGCAACGATCCGCAGCGTGCCGACGACTCCCGACGAACATTATTGGGAATCGCTGGAACGGGCGATGGCCTTTACCGTGCCGCGCCCGACATTGCTGGTGGTCAACTATCCTTCCAATCCAACAGCGGAAGTCGTCGATCTGGCATTCTACACACGGCTGGTGGCCTGGGCGAAGGAGAACAAGGTCTGGCTTCTGTCCGATCTCGCCTATTCCGAGCTCTATTATGACGGCAATCCGACGCCTTCGCTGCTCCAGGTGCCGGGCGCGAAAGATGTCGCGGTGGAATTTACCTCGCTCAGCAAGACCTATTCGATGGCCGGTTGGCGGGTCGGTTTTGCGGTCGGCAACAAGACGCTCATCGAAGCCTTGACCCGGGTCAAAAGCTATATTGACTATGGTGGTTTTACACCGATCCAGGCAGCGGCCTGTGCAGCGCTCAACGGACCGCAGGAACGGGTCGCGCAGAACCGCGAACTCTATCACAAGCGCCGCGATGTGCTGGTCGAAAGCTTTGGCCGGGCAGGTTGGGAAATCCCGCCACCGGCCGCATCAATGTTCGCCTGGGCACCATTGCCTCCGCAGCTCGCTCATATGGGCAGTCTGGAATTTTCCAAGCAACTGCTCACCCAAGCGGGCGTGGCAGTGGCGCCCGGCGTTGGCTATGGTGAAGATGGGGAAGGCTTTGTGCGGATTGCAATGGTCGAAAACGAGCAGCGCATCCGTCAGGCCGCGCGCAATGTGAAAAAATATTTGCAGAAAATGGGTGTCAACACGCCGGGGCAAAACGAAGCGATCTAGCTTGGCCTCATGCCAGTTAAATCCCCATCTAGCAGGTTGGAGGCTGGATCAGCCGCATTTTAGCGTGAGATCTAACCCTTCCACAGCACCCGATAGAGATCAAAGCGTCGGTCTTTCAAATTCTGTACCGCACCGGATTGCCGGCTGGTGAGCAGGCTGCTCATCGACAGATCGGCAATCGCGATCGTCTCGGTATTGGGCGCGGTATCTGCCGCGACGCCATCGCGCGCGAACGGGAAGTCGGAAGGCGTCAATATCGCGCTCTCGGCATAATGAATGTCCATATTTTCGACATTCGGCAAGTTGCCGACCACGCCCGACATCACGACATAGCACTGGTTTTCTACCGCACGCGCCTGACAGCAATAGCGAACCCGCAAATAGCCGCGTCGTTCATCGGTGCAGAAGGGGACAAACAGGATCATCGCGCCCTGATCGACCAGATGGCGGGCCATCTCCGGGAATTCGCTATCATAGCAGATCATCACACCGATCGGTCCGCAATCGGTTGGAATGGCTTCGGCACCATAGCCGCCCTTGATGTTCCACCAGCGCACTTCGCTGGGCGTCGGGTGGAGCTTGTCCTGCGTGTAAACCGCGCCGTTGCGCAGGAACACATAGGAAATATTGCGGATATCGCCATTCTCCATCCGCGTCGGGTGGGAGCCGCCGATGATGTTGATATGATAGGAAACTGCGAGTTTCTCCATCACTTGCTTGAACCGGTCGGTATATTCGGCAATTTTTTCGATTGCCTGCGCCGGCTCCAGCTTGTCTCCCTCGAGGGACAGCAATTGCAGCGTGAACAGTTCCGGAAAGGTGACGAAATCAGCGCCATAATCGGCGGCAACATCGACAAAATATTCCACCTGTTCTTCAAACTCGGAACGCGAAGCGATCTTGCGCATCTGGAATTGCACGGTCGCCACGCGCACCGATTGCGGCAGGCGGTCATGCGGCGTCTGGGTAACCAGCTTCGCTTCGGCCGCCAGCGGATTTTCCCAGAACATATGGACCGCATTGCCGCCGGATGGCGTGTCGGTCGGCATATAGTCTTTCAGTATGCCAAGCGGGACGAAGCCCTGATTCAACTGGAAATTGATCACCGGATCGCGAAATTGCTTGTCGACTACAGCCGCCAGATAGTCAGCAGGATCGGGATATTTGCGCTTGCGACGCGCATAGCCGGGCAGTCGCCCGCCAAAGATAATCCCCTTCAGCCCGAGATGCTGGCAGAGCTCCCGGCGGACCTTGTAAAAGCGCAGGCCAATCCGCAAACGCCGGTAATCGGGGTCGACGCTAACCTCCATGCCGTAGAGAATTTCGCCGTCCGGATCATGTCGTGCGGCAAAGCCGCCGCCGGTAATTTCCGTCCAGCTATGCGCCGCAAGGGCTGTTTTCTCGGATATCTGGAAGGTCGCGCAATGGCCGACGATCTTGCCCTCATATTCCGCAACCAGCTGGCCATCGGCGAAATTGTTGATCTGTCCGCGCACTTCCTCGGCCGTATAGCCTTCGCCCTTGCCGTAGATTTTACGCGACAGGGTGGAGATTTTTCTGGCATCTTCGAGTTCCGCCATGCGGATGATGAGCTTTGGTTTTTCTGCGGTCATCCGCGCCCATTAGCGGGCTTTTCAAGCGCGGGGAAGATAGGTTGTGAAAGTGGACCAAAATCGTCATTGCCGGAAATTCGCGTAAAGCAGACCATCAATCAGTAAAGGCGTAAAATGCAATATTTTGCTGTCCTACTGACCCGCTTTTATGCCACGTTGTGCCGTGATGATGATGAACCGGATTGATAATGTTGCCGTTGCCAAGAGTGACCATTGTCGGCTCCATCGATTGTTTTTCTTAACACTGTAAAGTTTGTAAAGTTCACCCGGGATGATTTGCACATATGATTGATCTTTATTTTGCTCCGACACCCAACGGCTGGAAAATTTCCGTCATGCTCGAGGAGTGTGGACTCGACTATAATATCAATTGGGTGAATATCGGCACCGGAGAACAATTTGCGCCTGAGTTTCTGGCGATCAGTCCTAACAACCGGATCCCGGCGATAGTCGATCACGATCCGGCGGATGGCGGGGAACCGGTCAGTGTTTTCGAAACCGGGGCGATCCTGCTCTATCTGGCGGACAAGGCGGAAGAATTTCTGCCGCACGATCTGCGCGGGCAGATTGCGGCGACCGAATGGCTGATGTGGCAGATGGGCGGTCTCGGTCCGATGATGGGCCAGCATGGCCATTTCAAGCTCTATGCCCCGGAGCGTATCGAATATGCCACCGAACGCTATCGCAAGGAAGTGTTGCGACTGTTCGGGGTGATGGACCGGCGATTGGCAGACAATGCCTATCTCGCCGGTGAAGAATACAGCATTGCCGACATGTCCTGTTTTCCCTGGGTGCAGACCTATAAAAGGCAGGAAATTGATTTGGATGATTTTGCCCATGTTAAGCGCTGGTACGAGGTGCTGAAACAACGCGAAGGCCTGCGGCGGGGGATGGCGATTGGCCGTGACAGGATCAACCGCAACCCGCAGGACGATGCGCAGGCGCGCAAGACGCTGTTCGGTTTGGAGGAATAGGCGAACGCTACGTGCTCCGCACTTGATGCGGAGCTCGGGATCTCATGCGCTGGCCGCCAGGCTTCCGCATCAGGTGCGGTACACGGTAGTGATAAAGGAACTGATACATGAAAACCGTAGAATTCTATTTCGACCTCTCTTCCCCCTGGACGTGTCTCGCGTTCCACAATATCCAGCCGATTATTGCGGAAACCGGCGCAAAGATTATCTGGAAGCCGTTTCTGGTCGGCGGCGTATTCAATGCCGTGAATCGGGATGTTTACGCGGCGCGGGAAAACCCCGACAATCGCAAATTTGTTCACAGTTTCCGGGTGCTCAAGGACTGGGCTGCCCTGGCCGGATTGCCGATGAATTTCCCGAGCGAACATCATCCGGTCAAATCGGTCCATGCGATGCGGGTCTGTTGTGCGCTGGAGGACGATCAGGCGGCGCTGCACAAGTTCGCTACCGCTGCGTTCCACGCTTATTATGGTGAACAGCGCAATCTCGATGATCCGGAAGTGCTGATCGCGATTGCCAACAAGCTTGGCATGGACGGCGCGGCTCTGGCCGCACGGACGCAGGAGCAGGCAATCAAGGACCGGCTGCGCGCCAATACCGAAGAAGCAATCGTGCGCGGTGCTTATGGTTCGCCGAGTATTTTCGTGCCCTTTGGAGAAGGCGAAAGAATGTATTTTGGCAATGACCAGTTGCCGCTGGTTAATTGGGCGATTAAACAGGCGTTATAATTTTCCCTCGAATCCAGAAAACCGGAGCTTGCCATGTCAGAACGCGTCACTATTTCCGTCAAAGATCATATTGCGGATGTCCGTTTCAACCGGCCTGAGAAGATGAATGCGCTGGATGCCGCGCAGATCGATGCAATCGTTGAAGCGGGCGAGAAACTGGCGGCCATGGAAGGCATTAGAGCCATCGTCCTGTCCGGCGAGGGCAAGGCGTTTTGCGCGGGTCTCGACATGGGCAGCTTTGCGGCATCGGCTGCTGCCGCAACCGCAGAAAGCAAGGGTGGCGAAAAATCCCCACTCGCCAGCACACTGACCGAGCGCACCTATGGCAATGCCAATAAATATCAGCATATCGTGCTGCTCTGGCGGAAATTGAAAGCACCGGTGATTGCTGCGGTCCACGGTCCATGTATCGGCGGTGGCCTGCAATTTGCCAGCGCTGCCGACATTCGGGTGGTCGCGCCGGACGCCAAAATGTCGATCATGGAAATGCGCTGGGGCCTGATCCCGGATATGGGCAGCTACACGACGTGGCGCAGTTTTGTCCGTGACGATGTTCTGCGCGAGCTTACCTATACCAACCGCATATTCACTGGTGAAGAAGGTAAGGAACTGGGCTTTGTCACCCATCTGTCTGATGATCCGCACGCCAAGGCCATGGAAATCGCTACCGAAATAGCCAGCAAACATCCGCAGGCAGTACAGCTGGCTAAGGATCTGATCAACAAACTGCCCGATTTGCACGAAGACGAGATATTGATGATGGAATCGGTCGGTCAAGACAAGGTCAGCCGCACGCCAAATCAGGTCGAAGCGGTGATGGCATTCATGCAGAAGCGCGCCGCCAATTTTACCGACTGAGCAGAGGCGTGGCGACCAACGGCAAGATTGGCCGGAAGCCGCTAGCCGGTGGTCCGCATCTTCTCGAGCGCGGCCACGACTGCTGCGCGTAGCGGCTTGCCTTCACCGTCGGTCCGGCAAACGATAACCGAATCGCAGGTGGCGATGCACTGACCGTTTTGGAACATCGCCTGCGCGATCACATAGCTGGATTTACCGATCTTGCTGACGCCCGAACTGACCTCGACGTCATCTGGATATTGCCCTTCGCGGAGATAGTTGATGGTCACCGCCGCGACCATGCTCCGTTCGTTCTTCGGCCGGTCCGCCCAGGGACGCAATTCGCGGTTCAGGCGAACCCGGGCATTTTCGAACATCGTGGCAAAGGCTACATTGTTGAGATGCCGGTTGGGATCAATATCCTGAAAGCGGGTCTGGGTGATCAGCGATACAGGATAGTTGGCAGGATCAAGCTGCCACGATTCTGGACGAGTCATAGAGATAATCCGCTTTCACTTGAGCCCAAAAAGATCCTGCTCAGTTCATTTTTGCCAGCAGATCTTTCTGCAAATGACGGCAAAGCCAGAGATAGGCCAGTCCGGAGGCTCCGTAAATCATGGCGGTGAAGCGCAGAGCGTCCCGCACACCTTCACCGGTGGCCGTGCGACAGGCTTCCAGCATCGCCTGGCTGCCAGCAGCCAATATGCTGGCATCGGTGCCTTTGCAAAGTTCCAGCGTCATCTGGCTGCTTGCCGCGGCGCTGCTGACATAGGATGCTGAAAGAATGTCGCTGATTCCTCCGACAAATAGTGGACCAAGTCCATATCCGATCAGGTTGACGACGAATAGCAAAATGGCGATCGATGTCGCGCGTGCTTTCACATCGACCACGCCTTGGGCAATGGTATATTGCGAGCCCAGATACGTGTAGTGCAGGAATGCCGCGACGATAAGCATCATCAACGCTGTCGACTGGCTGTCGGTGGTAAAGCCGATCCAGTATAACGGCAGCGATGCGATCAGCGACCAGCCCGGAACCCAGGCCACGGCGTTGGGGAAACGACCGCTCAGCTTTTCGATGGCAAACCCGCCGCCAAATGTACCAGCAGCAGCGGAGAGTGAGATGGGAAGCACCAGTTGCAGCGCAACATCGGAAACACTCAGTTGATGCACGCGAACGAAAAAGGATACCTGAAAACTCGAGACGCCGTAACCGACAAAGGCGACAATCGTCGCCGCCAGAGCGTTGATCCAGTAGCTGCGATTTCCGCTCAGTCTTTTCAATGTGTCACCAAAGCCCAGTTTCTCGAGCTGAGGTGTCCCGGGAGGGTCCGAATAGCCCCGCGGCGGTTCCTTGATCGTGAACAACACGAACAGGCCGACAGCAACCCCGGGCAGACCCAGAATGATGAATGCCTCGCGCCAGGAAAAAGCCTCGGCAATCGGGCCACCGAAAGCCGCCGCCAATGCGCTACCAAGCGTCACGCCCATTGCGTAAATCGCCAGCGCCCGCGCGCGGCTTCTCGGAGGAAAATAGTCTGCAATGATGGAATTGGCCGGGGGCGTACAGCCGGCCTCGCCGATGCCGACACCAACCCGGAATACCAGCAGCGCAATAAAGCTGCCTGCGATTCCGCACAGAGCGGTCATAACCGACCAGAGAATGACACTGAATGCGATAATGCGAACGCGATTATATCGTTCCGCCAGGCGAGCGATGGGAATGCCGAACAGCGTATAGGTCAGGGCAAATCCGAAACCGGAAAGAAAACCGAATTGCAGGTCCGTGAGTTGGAATTCCCGGATGATCGGTTCCGAAACGACACCAATCAGGGCGCGATCGATAAAGTTGAGAGTATACACCACCAGCAATGAGAACAGGACATAACCCCGATATCCGCTGGTTCCGAAAGCCTGTCCGGTATTGGTAAGTGGTGCAGCCGCTGCCTGTGTCGCGTTCATGCTCTCTCCTTTTTTGCAGTTGATGGCCTGAACGCGCGGACAAGTCCAGTGGACTTTCGAGCGATTCGACTTTGGTCAGGAGTCTGTGTTGCGACCAGCATGCAATGTAAAAAAATTTCACGAAATGGCAGAATTCTGTTACTGTAACGGCTGGTATCAGTCGGTTAATCCGTCGCAAACAGGGGCCAGTTATGGCGCAAAGAGCGCGTTACCCAAATTTTTGTCGTAGCTTTATGTTTCAAACCTGCGGGTCAGTACCGGTCTTTTCAACCCCTGAGTATGCGATTCGGTAGGTCTTGACCAATATGACCAATCCTGCAGTGGACAGACTGAATGACGGGCAGCGCGATTGTTTGCGGCTTGTGCTGGCGCACCATAATTCCAAGGAAATTGCACGGGAACTGGGAATATCCCCACATACGGTGGATCAACGACTGCGCACTGCGATGCGCATTTTAAACGTACATTCCCGTTTTGAGGCCGCACGCGAATTTGCTGCGCTTGATACAGAAGACGGATATCAACCGTTGATATATCAAATGCCGGATGTTGAGCGAGCGAGAAAAAACGAGAGACTGGGATCGTCCATTGGAGGAACCGCAAACGACAAGATTGCCGCGACCGAGGGTGCTCCAAAAAGTGATGGCAATATTGCCGCGATATCTTTTGAAGAAACTCAGATCAGGCGCGGACGGCTTCCCATTCCGCGTTATCGTGGCGAGAAGAACAATCTCGGTGCGGTTGAGCGGGTGGGATGGATATTGGCCATCGCGATCGGCTCCGCCTTGTCTTTCGGTGGACTTATAGCGGGATTGGAGGCGCTTGCCCGGCTTAAGGGGTAGTTTACACCCATTGAGGCCTGCGCATTCATTCATCGACTTGGTAACTTTGGAAAGAGCTGAGACGTCGATATTCACGAAAGGAACAATCATGCTAAAACAACGACGGAATGCAGCCGAGAAATTGGCGAGTAAACTGTTCGCAACGGAACGGGCAGTTGACGAGGCAATTTGCAAAATGGCGGATCTGGCCGGATATATGCCCATCGCGAGAGTGAATGCAAATTTATCGGCTGTTGTCGGACAGGAGGCGATATCGCAGGCGGCTGAAACGCTATCCGCATTGGTCGAAGCCAGAGGACAACTGGTTGCAACCCATAACCGACTGGCAGAAACGCGCGATCAAATCGGATTGCAGGCTATGGCATTGGGAAGCGGCGATATGAAGCCACCGGCGGTTGGAAACAAGCAGGATGAAAAAATAGTCACTTTATTTGACCATGCTGCCTAGCTACCCGCGAACAGGTCTGTTCCAAGCGCAACTGAACGCAAGATAAAAAAGGTGATAGCGCTGTGATTTTTAATACAATCTGGGCCTATATCTACTATATTTTTCTCGTCGCCTGCTGTGGGTATGCAATTTTTCGCGGCTCTCGTTTCGAATATTTTGGGGCGATGATCATGATCGTCGGGTCATTGTCCACTTTGGCGGTGGGTCGGCTGCTTGGAACCTCCTGGACGAGCGTTGAAGTCGACATATTTATAATAGATATCGCCGCTCTACTTGCGTTGATTTATCTGTCCATCAGATCCGACCGTTTTTGGCCCATCTGGGCAACCGCATTTCACGTGCTTGCTGTAACCATCCACACCGCAATGGTGGTGGCGCCACAGATCACGCCATGGGCCTTTGCAACAGGAGCTGTGTTCTGGGCTTATCCGATGCTGCTGGCTCTGGCGATCGGATCCTTTGAACACACGCCAATAGTAGCAAATCAAGAGCTCGATTCCGGTTAGCACGCCGTACCGATTTCTCCTCACAGTTCCCGACCATTTCCTTTCCATTCGGCAGAAACCTGGCTTCTGCGAACCCCGGAGCATAATTATGGCGAGCGATCACATCTTGCTGTTTCTGGACTTTCTCCAAAAGGAAATGCTGCTGTTCGCGAGCCTGTGCTTCCTGATCGGCGCGGTCGACGATCTTGTCTTTGACGGGCTGTGGATTTTTCACAGGTTGAAACGCAAGCTGTTCGTCTATTCACGTTATGAACGGGCCACCGTAGAAACGCTGGGTAAACCCGCACCCGACTGCCGTCTGGCGATATTTGTACCGGCATGGAACGAGGCAACGGTCATTGGCGCGATGCTGGAGAGGTGTTTGCGGCAATGGAGATCGAGCAACTATCGCATATATGTCGGTTGCTACCCCAATGATCCCGCAACTGTCTCGGCGGTTGCGTTCGCGGCAGCCGGCCAGGAAAACATCCGGCTCGTGATCTGCAACCGGAACGGACCGACCACGAAGGCGGATTGCCTCAATCATCTCTGGAGCGCGTTGTGCCAAGACGAAATCGAAGAGCAGGTCAAATACAGCGCGGTAGTTCTCCATGATGCCGAGGACCTTGTCCATCCTCAGGGGTTGAGACTTCTCGAGCATCTGATCGGGCGGGCCGCCCTGGTGCAATTGCCGGTCATTCCGCGCAGGGCCACCGGCTCGCGATGGGTTGCGGGCCACTATTGTGACGAGTTTGCCGAATTGCATGGCAAGCAGATGGTGATGCGCGAGGCCCTCGGTGCATCAATCCCTTCTGCGGGTGTGGGCTGCGCATTCGCTCGGGATGCTTTGCATAAGTTGTCTGTCCGAACGAATGGCAAGCCATTTGATGCGGGAAGCATGACCGAAGATTATGAACTGGGCATCAATTTGACAGGAGAAGATTCTCGCGGCATTTTTGCCCGAATGCGCGATCGGCATGGACAGCTGGTCGCGACGCAGGAATTCTTCCCGGACAGACTTGAAGATGCCATTCGTCAGAAAAGCCGCTGGATAGCAGGTATATGCTTGTCCGGATGGGATCGACTGGGGTGGAAGAGTAACTGGCGAGAGAATTGGATGCGGTTACGGGACCGCAAGGCCGGGATGGCAGCCATTGTCCTGGCAATCGCATATCTAGCTGCAATTTTGACAGGCACGCTTCTGCTCGCGGAATTATTCGGTGTCTACCGACTTAAGCCGGTTCCCGATCTTCTGAAGATATTGCTTTTGGTCAATGCCGGTTCCCTGATCTGGAGGCTGGTGTTGAAAAGCTGTTTTGTCTTTGCGCTTTATGGCTTTCGCGAAGCGCTCCTGTCGATGCCCAGGACGATCGTTGCCAATCTGATCAACATAATGGCCGCTTGGCGTGCCATGGGACATTATGTTGATCAACTGACCGGCCGACCGGTGCACTGGGAAAAAACCTGCCATTTCTATCCGGATCGTGCGCATGTCCAAAAACTGAGGCACCATCAGTCGGCCGACGAAAGGAACTGATGCAATGCGCGGGAATGCTTCCGGCGCTCCGCTTCGGGCCATAGGAACACTAGCGGCTATATGGATATTGGCACGGGTCATCTCGTGGAACATCCCCGCACATATTGTTGCAGATCGGGTAGACCCGAATGGTGGAGCGATAAAATCTCGCGGCGTCTCGCATGCCCGGAATACAGCAACACGACATATGACCGGAACTCATTTGCCGGCATCACCAGCGGTTCTGGACAACGTCCGGAATAAACAGGACGTCAGGATATTGTCCTATCCCGGGCGCAGGTTTGACGAACTGACATCGGTCATTTTGCCCGCCTCGTTTCGCCTTCAGTCGCTGTCGGTGATGCAACCGGAGCCGGTCGGTAGCAGGCTCCCTTTTCCAGTTTCAACCGGGAGTAAGGCAAAGCTTGCTCCGGGGATCGATCCAACCCCTGCTTCTCAACACAATTTCGCGGTTCATCAGGCAGGCGACGGGATCGGTGGCTATTTTTGGCTTTTTGCCAGGCAGACTTTCCCGGCCATGGACCCTGCGTCGAGAATTGAAGGGACCGCCATATCGAACGTCCAATATGGCGGCAGCCAGATTGGTGCCATCCTGTCCCAACCAATATTGGCCACGGAGGGATCCGATCTGGCGGTTTACGGCCGGTTTGCCGCCGCGGTGGCACCCTTGGCGCAAGAGGAAATAGCGCTTGGAGTCCGGCTTCATCCGATCCAGAACTTGCCTTTCTCCGTCCATGCCGAACACAGGTTTTCCGCGGGGTCGGATGGGAATCGCGGATCTGCGCTTTATGTGGCTGGAGGGACGGGACCGGACCATATCGTCGAAAAAGTCGCGCTCGAGACCTATGCTCAAACGGGATATGTTCTGGGTGATAATGAAACCTATTTTTTTGACGGATCTGCAACCTTGCAGCGTCTGATTTCAGAATCCGATCAAAAGAAATTGTCCGTCGGAGCAGGGGTCTGGGCTGGCGGCCAGCGCAATATCGCCCGCTTGGATGTCGGACCCCGCGCCGATTTCATTGTCCCGCTCGGAACCGGATCCGCGCGCATGGCGGTCGACTGGCGGGTTCGGGTTGCTGGTAATGCACGACCCAAAAGCGGAATGGCAATAACGGTTTCGACGGGCTTTTAAGCGGGCGGTGTTTGCTCCCTGTTAGGCAAACCGGTCGATTTCTAACCCTCCAAGCCGCAACGCCCTTTATCCCGCAACAAAAAGAGATTAGTCCAATGGCAATATGGACATATACCTCCCGATCGCCAATCTTTCCGTCAATGCTTTTGTCATCGTCCTGCTTGGCGGACTGGTGGGTATCTTGTCCGGTATGTTTGGCGTCGGTGGGGGTTTCTTGACCACACCACTGCTAATATTTTACGGCATACCGCCAACGGTCGCCGCTGCGTCTGCGTCCACCCAGGTCACCGGAGCGAGTATTTCGGGTGTCGCTGCCCATATGCGCCGCAAAGGCGTCGATTTCCGGATGGGCGCGATATTGGTGGCCGGTGGCATGTTCGGAACGCTGATCGGGACCGGTCTCTTCCAGATTCTGCAAAAGTGGGGGCAGATCGACACCGTCATTAATGTGCTATACGTCCTGATGCTGTCGAGTATCGGCGGCTTGATGTTCAAGGAATCCTTGCAAAGCGTCAGAGCGCTGCGTGCCGGCAAGCCGCTGCCAGCACGGAAAAGGCGCCACCATCCATTGGTTGCCAATCTGCCATTCCGATGGCGCTTTTACCGTTCCGGCCTGTATATTTCGCCCATCGCTCCATTCGTGCTTGGCCTTCTCACCGGCATATTGACCATGTTGCTGGGCGTCGGCGGCGGCTTTATCATGGTGCCGGCGATGCTCTATTTGCTCGGGATGGGTGCGCAAGTGGTGGTCGGGACGTCACTTTTCCAAATCCTGTTCGTCACCATTGCTTCGACGATGATGCACAGCATGACGACGCGAGCGGTAGATATTGTTCTCGCCTCGCTGTTGCTGCTCGGCAGTGTGACCGGTGCGCAACTGGGCGCGAAATTCGCCCAACGGATGCGACCGGAATATTTGCGGCTGAGCCTGGCAACCATGGTGCTGATCGTTGCTCTGCGCATGGCACTGGGATTAGGGTTTCAGCCGGATGAAATATATACGGTGCAGCTCCTGTGAAACGGCTTCACTTCCTGTTGACCCGCGCGCTGGCGCTAATTGGCATCGCCATATTGGCCGGGGCGAACATTCCGGTACTGGTTCCGGAGGTTTCCCAAGATCGTATCAGCATCAGGGGCGATTTCAATGGTGCGCAGTTGCTGCTTTTCGGGGCCATCACCTATCCGCCCGGTACCCGTAATACCGATCGAGCTGATATCGTGGTGGTCCTGAAAGGGCCTGTTGAATCGATTGTGGTTCGCGAGAAGCAGCAGATAGCAGGCATCTGGATAAATGCCGCAAGCAGCGAATTTCGCTCCGCTCCGGGCTATTACGCGGTTGCTTCTTCCAGACCGATTGAACAGATTGTCGATGACAAGACGGCGGACATCTACGAGTTGGGGCTGGACCATCTGCAGCTTTCTCCCGCCGGTGCGATTGACAGCCGTGAACTGGACCGGTTTGTCGTCGGGCTGGTCGATCTGAATTCCCGCGGACAGCTGTTCAAAAACCTGCCCAATAGCGTCAAGATCACCAACAGCGTGCTGTATCAGGCGCGAATCAATCTGCCGGCCAGCGTACCGGTAGGCGATTATACCGCAGAAACATTTCTCATCCTCGATGGCCGGGTGGCGGCTGCAGAAGTCAAAGAGGTCACGATTGAAAAAATCGGAATGGGGCGCTTTATCACCAATCTGTCCCAGGAATACGGCTTTCTCTATGGTCTGATCGCAGTGTTCATATCGGTTTTTCTGGGATGGTCTGCCGGATATCTGTTCCGCAAGATGTGATCGATGTCCAGCGCCAGCCGATGCGAATCCCGCTTTCTGCGAGTCGGTAAATCTTCTTTAACCATGACCCACTAGTCCGGTGTTTTGACCAGCAAAACAGGAATAACGGCTATGTCCGACATGGGTTCCCATCATTTCCCCGCCGCAAGGCCTCTTCCGGTTTCGGAAAATGAAGCACAAGGCAACGCAACCCCTGCCGCCGCTCCACAGCGCAGCGAAGGCCACAAAATTGGCGAAGTCATCGAAATCGCGGGGTCGGGATCCAAAGTCGTCATGGATTGTGCCGTTCTCTCGAACTTGCTCGAACATCCCGATCCGACGGTCAAAATGGCTGGTCAAGTGGGCAGTCAGGTCAAGATTCGTGTCGGCGAGACCTGGTTACTGGCCAATATCCGGACCCAGAGACTCTATGAAGGGCAAGCGGGACTTGTGATTGCAGAGATTGATTTTCTTGGCGAAGGTGACGAAGAAAAACTGACCGGACATATCTACAATTTCCGTCGCGGTGTAACCCGCTATCCAACGCCTTCTTCGCTCGTCTATGCGGTGACCACTGCGGATCTCAAACAGGTCTATGCCTCCGACGGCCGCGCCAATGTCGAAATCGGCACCGTCTATCCCACCGATGATATTCGAGGCGCACTTTATGTCGACGCCATGCTTGGCAAACATTTCGCCCTTCTGGGGTCGACCGGTACCGGTAAATCGACTTCAGCGGCTCTCATTCTCCATAAAATCTGTGATCTTGCTCCCGAAGGCCACATCATCATGATCGATCCGCATGGCGAATATTCCGCGGCCTTCAAGGAAAATGGCAAGCTGTTCGACGTGAACAACCTGAACCTGCCTTATTGGCTGATGAATTTTCGCGAACATTGCGAAGTGTTTGTCCAGTCGAGAGGCGATGCCAAGCAGATCGATTGCGACATTCTCGCAAAATGCCTACTGGCTGCAAAAGCAAAAAGTCAGGCGTCCGCAAATGTCGCGAAGCTGACCGTGGATTCACCGGTGCCCTATCTGCTGTCCGACCTGACTGGAATTCTGCAGAATGAAATGGGCAAGCTCGACAAGTCGACCAACAGCGCGCCCTATCAGCGGCTCAAAACCAAGATCGACGAGATCAAGGCCGATCCGCGTTACAGTTTCATGTTTTCCGGCATGCTCGTCGGAGACACCATGGCCGCGTTCCTTTCCAAGATTTTCAGACTGCCGTCTGAAGGCAAGCCGATCTCCATTATCGACGTCTCGGCGATGCCATCGGAAATCACGCCCACTGTGGTTTCCGTGCTCAGTCGTCTGGTTTTTGATTATGCGATCTGGGCCCGCAACGAGCCTTCGCGACCAATGCTTTTGGTTTGCGAGGAAGCGCATCGCTATATTCCCAATGATGATGTTGCCGAAGAAAGCAGCGTTCGTGATATTCTCAGCCGGATCGCCAAGGAAGGCCGGAAATATGGCGTCTCGCTTGGCCTGATTACGCAGCGGCCATCCGATCTCGCCGAAGGCGTGCTCTCGCAATGCGGTACGATACTCTCAATGCGTCTCAACAATGACCGAGATCAGGCCTTCGTGAAAGCCGCGATGCCTGAAGGTGCGCGCGGATTTCTCGACTCCATTCCGGCGCTGCGCAATCGCGAAGTGATCTGCTGCGGTGAAGGCGTGGCAATTCCGATCCGCGTCTCGCTCGATACGCTGGCCGAGGAACGCCGTCCGGCTTCCGAAGATCCAGTATTTTCCGAACTGTGGTGCGAGCATGGTGGCGAAGACGAGATTATCCAGCGGGTTATCAAACGCTGGAGAGCACAGGGGCGGTAGCTACAGACAGGACCGTTTGTCCATTTCCGTCGGCGGTTGATCGATGGCCGCTATCAAATCAACGGCCATCGATTACATCCGTAGTCATAGGGTCGCGCGCCAAGCGTGACCGATTGATATGGAGAGTTCGATGTTTGATAAACGCTATTTCCCGTTAGTTGCGGGCTTGGGGCTTGCCACTGCATTGATATTGCCGACGATGGCGAGTCATGCTCATGATGTTAAGCACCGGCACGGTGAAGAATGGAGCGAAACGCTTGCCCGGGACATTAAGGTCCAGGTGAAGGCCGGTATGGCTGACGCGGCGATTGGCATGGAAGAAGGTGCAGACGGGATGCTGCGCGGAGCAGACAAAATGGAGGCTTATGCCGATCGGCTGGAGCGGGACGCCGCCTTCCGCGAACGCGAGGCTGCGCGGCAGAGCGAGCGGAGTGACACGAAGATCACCGCGCAGCAATTGTTGGAAAGCGCGCCCAAAATGCGGCGTGGTGCCAAAAAAATGCGCGAAGGCGCCGAGAAAATGCGCGCTGGCGCGGAAAAAATGCGGCGCGGCGACGATAGCTGAGCGAGCTATTCAAAGTTAGCGTCCCGCGAAGGTGCTCATCCCAACTGGTCGATAGCCGCCTGCAACCGCTCTGCTTCCGCTTCCTTGTCCGCCAGATCGGCGCGCGCCTTTTCGACCGCTTCCGGTTTGGCCTTCTCGACGAAATTGGGGTTGCCTAAGCGACCGGATAGCGATTTGGCTTCTTTTTGCGAGGCCTCCAGCGCCTTGTTCAACCGGCCTTTTTCGGCATCAATGTCGATCGCGTCCGCCAACGGCAGCACGTAAGTCGCCCCATCGACGACAATCTGGGCAGATGGCCCCTCGGGAGCTACATCGAAGGATACAGACTCCAGCCGCCCGACCCGGTCCAGCGCAGCGCCGTGGCGGGCAATCTGATCGGACAGGCCTTCACTTCCATCGCGGACGTGGGCCGACATCTTGGTGCCGGGCGCGATATTCAGTTCCACTTTGGCTGAACGGACTTCGGATATCAATTTGATCAGCCAGTCGACTTCCGCCTTGGCCTGCGGGTCAGTCGCTGCCTTCGGTTCCGGCCATTTTGCGACGATCAGATCATATTCCCGGTCACCCATCGCATGCCATAATTCCTCGGTGATGAACGGCATGAACGGATGGAGCATGACGATAATCTGGTCTAGCACCCAGCCAGCCACGGTGCGGGTTTCTTTTGCCGCACTGGCATCTTCCCCCTGCAAAACCGGTTTGATCAGTTCGAGATACCAGTCGCAGAAGCGATCCCAGGTGAAATGATAGATGGCGTTGGATGCTGCATCGAAGCGCAGGTCGGTCAGTGCTTTGTCGAGCGCCTGCTGGGTTTCGACGACTTCCGAAATGATCCAGCGGTTGACAGGCAGGGCGGCTTCGGGGGCCGCGAGCGTCTTGCTTGCACCGATGCCGTTTGCCTCACAAAAGCGCGAGGCATTCCATAGCTTGGTGGCGAAATTGCGATAGCCTTCGACGCGCTTGTCATCCATCTTGATGTCGCGGCCCTGGCTTTCCATCGCGGCCATGAAGAAGCGCAATGCGTCGGCGCCATATTGGTCGATCAGTCCCAGCGGATCGACGACATTACCCTTGGACTTGGACATTTTAGAACCATCTTCGGCGCGCACCAGCCCGTGCAGATAGAGCCGCTTCCACGGCACTTCGCCCATCATCTTGATCCCCTGCATCGCCATGCGGGCATCCCAGAAGAACAGGATATCAAAGCCGGAGATCAGCAGATCATTGGGATAATGGCGTGCGAGGTCCTCGGTTTTTTCTGGCCAACCGAGTGTGCCGAACGGCCATAGCGCGGAAGAGAACCATGTGTCGAGAACGTCGGGATCGCGGGTTAGTGCAACACCGGCGCCAGCTTGCGCCTGTGCCGCTGCTTCATCCATGGCGACATAGATTTTGCTATTTTCGTCAAACCAGGCCGGTATCCGGTGCCCCCACCAGAGCTGGCGCGAGACACACCATGGCTGGATATTCTCCATCCAGTTGAAATAGGTTTTTTCCCAGGTCTTGGGGACAATTTCGATGTCACCATCGCGCACCGCCTTGATCGCCGGCTGGGCAAGCGTTTCCGCATCGACATACCATTGATCGGTCAACCACGGCTCGATCACCACGCCGCCACGGTCACCGAAAGGCGTTGCGATGGTGCGCGGCTCGGCGTCATGCTCGACTTTTTCGCCGTCTTTGGTTTTGGACACATGCGGGATCAGGAAGCCCAGTTCCTTCAACCGCTGGACAACCAGCTCGCGGGCGCCGTCGACGCCGTCCCTCTTGAACCGGTGCAGCCCGATATATTCGTCTGGCACCAGTCCGTCCGCTGTCTGGCAAACATTGGCTTCGCCATCGAGCATATTGAGCATATCGCCAGCGGCAAAACCTGCGCGCTTGCCAACCTCGAAATCGTTGAAATCATGGCCCGGAGTAATCTTCACCGCACCAGACCCAAGCTCGGGATCGGCATGTTCGTCGGCGACAATTTTGAAACGGCGTCCGGTAATCGGCTGCTCGATTTCCTTGCCAACCACGCTCTTGTAACGCTCGTCAGAAGGATGCACAGCAACGGCCATATCGGCCAGCATCGTTTCCGGGCGGGTTGTCGCGACCTCGATATAGGCTTGTCCGTTATTCAACGTGATACCGTCGGCCAGCGGATATTTGAAATGCCAGAAACTACCCTTGGTATCGACGGTCTCGACTTCGAGATCGGATATCGCCGTCTTTAGAGCCGGGTCCCAGTTGACCAGCCGCTTGTCGCGGTAGATCAGCCCGTCATTGTAAAGATCGACAAACACCTTGAGCACGGCTTCGTTCATGCCCTCGTCCATGGTGAATCGCTCGTTTGACCAGTCCATCGAACAGCCAAGCCGGCGCAGCTGGCCAGTGATCGTGCCGCCGCTTTCCTCTTTCCATTCCCAGACTTTTGCGACAAACTCTTCGCGGGTGAAGTCGGTGCGCTTTTGCTGGCGCTCGTTCATCTGGCGCTCGACCACCATCTGGGTCGCGATACCGGCGTGATCCATACCGACGACCCACAGCGCATCCTTGCCCTTCATCCGTTCGTGGCGGATGATGATGTCTTGCAGCGTGTTGTCCAGCGCATGGCCGATATGAAGCGATCCGGTGACATTGGGCGGCGGGTTCACGATCGTGAACGGCTCCCGATCATCGCGTTCCGGCCGGAACAGGCCCTTGGTTTCCCAATGCTCATACCAGCGCGCTTCAATGGCGGCGGGGTCGAAATTTTTGTCTAAGGTCATGCTGAGCCTTTGGCATTGCTTTGGGTCGGAAACAACCGGGAATTGTCCGATGGTGGTGAGCCTGTCGAGTTACGCCTATTGACGTGAGATGTCCGTCGACAAGCTCAGCACTAATTGAAAAGCGGCAATATGTCGGATAGTATCGGCCAACTAGCCCAATATCGCGTCAATCTCGGCATTGGCTTTGGCGCGCAACTGTCGCTTGCAGGCCTTGAAGCCCGGTTG
>NZ_JBATHY010000133.1:0-6496 GCF_049667325.1 Parasphingorhabdus sp.
ATATCAAGCAAGGCTTTTGTGGACCTGTTCGGCAACATCTTTCGACAAGTCCGGCTGCGCGGCAATTTTTTCCAGCGCCAGCCGCATGAGTTCCGACCGTCCCCGTTCGTAGCGCCGCCAGCGTCCGAGCTGCGGAATGAACTTCGCTGCGGTTTGCGGATTCTGTTTGTCCAGTGCGATCACCATATCGGCGATCATCGCGTAGCCCTTGCCCGACGGATCGTGGAAACGAACCTGATTGCCGGTAAACGCACCATAAAGCGCGCGCACGCGATTGGGATTGGACATGGTGAAATCGGGATGGCGCGACAGGCTGTCGATCCGTTTCACCGTATCCGGACGCAGCGACATGGCCTGCAGGCTGAACCATTTGTCAAGAACCAGCGGATTGTCTTTGAATCTCTTGTAGAAATCATCAAATGCTACCGCACGTTCTTCGGCCTCGAGATGGGACAATACCGCCAGCGCACCTTGCATGGCAGTCATATTATCCGCTTCGCGATACTGCTCGAGGGCAGTTTCCGCGGCATCGTCCGTAAACGAGGCGGCCAGATAACCGAGCGTCACATTGCGCAATTTGCGCTTCGCCCGCGCTTCGGCATCGAGCGAAAATTCGCCGGGCCAGCAGCTTTTGTACAGCTTGCGGAACTGCTTTTCGAACTGCACCGCAATCTTTCCACGCAATTTTTCGCGTTCCTCGTGGATCGCCTGCGGGTCGACTTCGACCATCTGGTCGCCGAGAAAGGCTTCGCTTGGCAACAGGATCAGTTCAGACAGAAAGGCCGGATCAATGGTTTTGTCGGCCAGAATTTTCGCCACCGCCTGCAGGATGATATCGCGGTCAACCGGGGTGCCCGAGACCCTGGCGGTCAGATAGCCGGTCATCAGCCGTTGCACCGCCTCGAACCGCGCGAACGGATCGTCATCATGGGCCGACAGAAACGCCAGTTCCTCGGCGGTCTGGTTGCTTTCCAATATGATCGGAGCGGAAAATCCGCGGTTGATCGACAGGACCGGATGATCCTTATAGCCTTCGAGCATGAAGCTCTGTTCGGTCTTGTCGAGCAGCAGCAAATGTTCTCCCTGGTGCGCGCCGGTTTCCGGGTCGAGCAGCGCTGTTCTGAGCGGAATGACCAGCTCTGACGATTTCGGTTTCTCGCCATTTTGTGCAATTTTCTGGCTGAGCTGGACGGTCGCGGTTCCGGTTTGCGGGTCGTGGGACAGTTTCGCAGTCACCCTTGGGGTGCCGGGCGTTTCATACCAGTTGCGGAATTGCTTGAGGTCGATTTCGCCACCGTCTTCCATGGCGGTGACAAAATCCTCGCAGGTTGCAGCCTCGCCGTCGTGCCGGTCGAAATAGAGGTCTGTACCCTTGCGGAAATTTTCCGACCCCATCAGCGTGTTCATCATCCGGATAATTTCCGCGCCTTTATTATAGATGGTCGCGGTGTAGAAATTGGATATTTCCTGATAGCTTTCAGGCCGGATCGGATGGGCCAATGGGCCGGCATCCTCGGGAAATTGGGCGGCCCGCAATATCCGCACATCCTCGATCCGTTTGAGCGCTGCTGAACCCATGTCGGCGGAAAAGCTCTGGTCGCGGTAAACGGTGAAGCCTTCTTTCAGACTAAGCTGGAACCAGTCCCGGCAAGTCACTCGGTTTCCAGACCAATTGTGAAAATATTCGTGCGCAACCACGCCTTCAATGCCGTCGAAATCGGCGTCAGTAGCAACTTCGGGATCAGCGAGAATATAGCGCGAATTGAAGATATTGAGACCCTTGTTCTCCATCGCGCCCATGTTGAAATCGCTGACCGCGACGATGTTGAACAGGCCGAGATCATATTCGCGCCCATAGGTTTCTTCATCCCAGCGCATCGAGTCCTTCAGCGCCTGCATGGCATGGCCTGTGCGGTCGAGATCGCCGTCGCGGACCCAGATATTGAGCTCGACCGGCTTGCCCGAACGGGTGGTGAAACTGTCATTGTTCGACACCAGATCGCCGGCGACCAGCGCGAAGAGATAGCTCGGCTTGGGCCAGGGGTCATTCCACTGCACCCAGTGGCGGCCATTCTCGCCATCGCCCTGCCCGACCTTGTCGCCGTTGCAGAGGAGTACCGGAAATTGCGCCTTGTCCGCTTCCATCCGCACCTGATAGCGGCTCAGCACATCGGGCCGGTCGGGCGCGAAAGTGATCCGGCGGAATCCTTCCGCTTCGCATTGCGTGCACAACATCCCGTTCGAGCCATAGAGCCCCATCAACTGGGTGTTGGTCGAGGGGTCCAGTTCGACGTCGATCTCGACAATATGCGCCGCGCCGGTCAATGGCAGGACCAGATCGCCCTCGACCAGCTTCCAGTCGTTCCATGCCGCGCCGTCGACTTTCACCGCTGTCGGGGTAATATCATCGCCCTGCAGGATCAAAGGTTCGTCCGCTGATGCGCTTTTCGAGCGTCGGACATCCAGTTTCGAGCGCACCAAAGTCCGTTCCAGATCAAGCTGGAAGTCCAGTTCAACCTCCGGAATGAACCAGGCGGGCGGACGATAGTCCTCGCGGCGGATGGTGGCCGGGTCTTTGGGAGCCGGAGCGGCGTCAGCCATTTCGGAATTGGCGGTTTTTTGAATATCAAGCATGGGCCATGCCATAAGAGCCATTTGCACCCCGCGCAATTGCGTTTATGGCTTGGCCAAAAGGGAGTGGGTCATGTCGAGACTATTGTTGTTATTTTTCGCCGCCATGCTGGTCGCCGGACTGCCGGTGGAAATGCTTTTCGCACAATCCGGCAGCGCGGCGTTTGACGTCGAACAGGCCAGCCGCACCTATATCGACACGCTGCAGGGTGCCGATCTGGAAAAATCCAATAATTATTTCGAAGGCGGCTACTGGCTGATCCTGTGGGGGGCGGTGATCGGAATATTGGTCGACTTCCTGATCCTCCAGTCGCGCTTCTCTGCCCGCTTCCGCGACTGGGCCGAACGGGTGACCAAGCGCCAATGGCTGCAACCCGCGCTTTATGCGCTTCCCTATGTCCTCGCAGGATATCTGATCAGCCTGCCGTGGTCGATCTACACCGACTTTTTCCGCGAGCGGCAATATGGCTTGCTCGACCAGAGCTTTGGCGCCTGGTTTGGCGAAGACATGATCGGTCTCGCGATCTCGCTATTCATCTTTCCACTACTGATAATGGCAATTTTTGCCGTCATCCGGCGGGCGCCCAAGACATGGTGGATCTGGGGAACCGGCGTTATTTCGATCTTCCTGTTCATCGGAATGATGCTCGGACCGATATTCATTTCCCCGTTGTTCAACGACTATAATGATATGGCGGAAGGCCCGATGCGGGACAAGATCGTCGCCATGGCGGCGGAATATGACATTCCGGCCGAGAATATCTATGTTTTCGACCAGTCGAAACAGCATAAAAGAATATCTGCCAATGTCTCCGGCCTCGGACCGACGATCCGGATTTCGCTGAACGACAATCTGCTCGATCGCACCGATCCCGAAGAAGTCGCTGCCGTTATGGGCCACGAGCTCGGTCATTATGTGCTCGGCCATACCTGGCGGTCGATATTCATATTGGCGCTGATCATGGCCGTCGGGCTGTTCATCACCGCGCGGTTCGCGCCCCGGCTGATCGAACGCCATGGCCAGAAATGGGGTGTGCGCAGCATATCCGATCCGGCCGCGATCCCCTTGCTCGGCCTAATTTTGACACTCTATTTCTTTGCAGCAACGCCAGCGCTCAACACGCTGATCCGGGTCAATGAAAGCGACGCAGACCGGTTCGGCCTCGACACCGCCAAGGAACCGGACGGCTTTGCCAAGGTTGCCATGCGCCTGTCGGAATATCGCAAGATCGAACCGGGACCGGTCGAGGAAATGCTGTTCTTTGACCATCCGTCGGGTGCCACGCGGGTGCGCATGGCGATGCAATGGAAAGCCGACCATGTCGAAAATCCGCAAATAGCCGAGCCGGGCACGCTGGAGAAAGAATAGCCGCCGATGCCCCATATGCTGATCTTCGGAATGGGTTATACCGCTTCGCGGCTCGCGCAGCGGCTGCGGAAGGACGGCTGGACGGTGACCGGTACGCGCCGCACGGCGCAGGATGGCGCGCTGGCTTTTGACAATGTGCTATTGGTCTTGGCAGCTCTGGCGGAGGCGACCCATGTGCTGTCCTCGGTCCCGCCCACAAATGATGGCCGCGAACCAGTGCTCGATCATTATGGCGAGGCGATCCAATCCGCGTCTCTGGAATGGAGCGGCTATCTCTCCTCCACCGGCGTATATGGCGATGCGGCCGGCGCGTGGGTCGATGAAAGCGCGCCTATCGGATCAGGCCGCCGCAAGGCGCGCAGCCAGGCCGATCAGAATTGGCAGGACTTGCGCAGCGACATGCACGTCTTTCGTCTTCCCGGCATATATGGTCCGGGCCGCAGCCCTCTCACGCGCGTCCGTGAAGGCAAGGCCAAGCGGGTCGACATGCCGGGACAGGTGTTCAGTCGCATCCATGTCGACGACATCGTCGCGGCGATCACCGCGGCATTCGAGGGCCCGTCAGGGGTCTATAATATTTCCGATAATCTACCCGCGCCTCAGCATGCGGTCATCGCCCATTCAGCGCAGCTTTTGGGAATGGATGTCCCGCCATTATTGTCGCTGGAGGATGCCAATCTGTCCGGGGCGGCCTTGGGTTTCTATGCAGAGAACCGCCGCGTGGCCAATGGCAAGGCCAAGCGGTTGCTGAACTGGGAGCCACAATATCCGGACTATAAAGCAGGATTACAGTCGCTACTTGATTGATGCTCAGGCCGAAATGCGCGGCGTCTTCGGTTTGCGTGCCCGCAGCGCGACAAGCAATCCGAGCATCGCCAGAACCGCGCCGCCAATCGGCAGCCAGGTCCAGACATAAGCTTCGAAAATTGTCGAAAGGATCATTGCCACCACCGGCACCAAAACGCTCGAATAAGCCGCCTTGCCCGGACCGATTTCGCGGATCATCGCGAAATAGAGCGGGAAGGTTACGACCGAGCCGATGACACCGAGATAGAATATCCCGCCCCAATAGGCGGCTCGCATTTCATAGACCGGAGGGCCAACCGTGGTCCACGAGATGGCGATATTGATCAGTGCTCCGAAAAGCATCGCCCAGGCGAGGATCGTGATGATCGGATAGGATTTGAGCCGTTCGCCCGCTTGCATGACATTGGCGATCGATGCCGACAAAATGCCACCGAAGGTGAGAGCAGCGCCCATCAGAACCTGTTCCAGACTGGCCGGGGATGCCCGATACTCGTGCCAGAACAGCATCGCGATCCCGGCCGCCGCGATCGCGGAACCCGCGAGAAACGGCGCGGTTATCCGGTGCCCCAGAAATATCCGGCCCATTATGGCATTGGGGACCATCAGCAACGCGAACAATACCGCAACCAGTCCCGAGGTGATGAACAATTCTGCATTATAGACAAAGTTGAAATTGAAGGTGAACTGGAACAGTCCGAGGATCAGCGCCAGCATATAGCCTGTCCGGTCGAGCCGGAACGGCAGGCGCTTGAACCCCGCCAGCACGAACATCGCGGCGGCGGCTATGATGAACCGGTAACTGACCGACCAGCTCGGCGGTACTTCGGAAATCTGGTCCTTGATCACCAGCCAGGTTGAACCCCAGATCAGCGAAACCAGCAGGAACGGGATCAGAATGCGCGGCGTCAGGAGGCTTGGTTCGCTCCCGTCCTCAGCGTTCATAAGGCCCCGATCGCTTCGGCCAGCGGACGGATATCGTCCCCGCTCTGGTTCCAGCTGGTTACCAGCCGTGCCTGTCCTTCGCCCCAGTCGTAAAAATCAAATCCCAAGCCGCGCAAATGCGCCGCTTCGGCAGCCGACAATTTGATGAAGACCTCGTTCGCTTCGACCGGATAGAGCAATCGCTCCGGTGCGGCCGCGGCGATGATCTGCGCACCGGCATTGGCGGCGCGGGCATTGTCGAGCCAGAGGTCTTTGTCGAGCATCGCCAAAAGCTGCGCGGCAAGATAGCGTCCTTTGGACTGCAAATGCCCCGCACGCTTGCGGCGATAACGGGTTTCGGCGGCCAGATCACGATCAAAAAATATCAGGGCTTCAGCGCTCATCCCGCCATTTTTCACGAAACCGAAGCTGAGCGCATCGATACCGGCCTTCCAGGTCATATCGGCGGGCGAGCAACCGAGCGTCGCAACCGCATTGGCAAAGCGTGCGCCGTCCATATGCAGCCCGAGCCCGCGTGCTTCGCAAATAGCGGCGAGGCCAGCAACTTCATCGGGGCGATAAATCATGCCACATTCGCTGGCATTGGTAATCGAAACAGCGGCTGGCTGGACCTGATGGACATCGTCTCGAATCGCCGCGCAACAAGCCTCCACGCTTTCGGGCGAGAGCTTTGCACCATCCCCGTCAAGCAACATCAGCTTCGCGCCGCCGGTAAAGAAACCCGGGGCCCCGGCCTCGTCCTGTTCG
>NZ_JBATHY010000134.1:0-1999 GCF_049667325.1 Parasphingorhabdus sp.
GAATTTGGCCGGGTGCGGGAATTTCGCATCGGCCGCGCCCGCTTCGCCAGCCTGACGGTTGCCTTCGCCGACGCGCCGCCGTTCGAGCGGTTCGGACTGGGCGACAAGCCGACTCTGTTGATCGGGATGGATGTGCTGCGCAAATTTGATCAGGTCGCGATCGATTTCCCGAAACGGAAAATCCATTTTCTGGCCCCCAGAAACGCCCGTCTGCACGTCGATGAGCCGCGCAACAGCCGAATCAAATCCTGACCGGATAGTGCGTCTACAGCCGCCGGACAGCGGCAAGGCCCGTCATATCCCGTGCTGGACCGGGCTTCATATCGGGGTCAGCACCGGCTTTTGAAAAATAATATGGATTAAACCGTCGTTTCGGTTCGTTCCCTCCACAGACAGACAAGCGCCTGCCTCGCTGGCGCCTTGCCATATCTTCAAGGAGCAAACCAACCATGCGCATTTTTCTTACTCTGCCGATATTTCTCGCTGTGACCGGTCCTGCACTCGCTCAGGAATCCATCAAACAACAGGATAGCAGCCCGAAGCAGGAAACCCGTTTCCAGCTTCTCGGCGGCGTTGACCATCTCGAAGGCGATGCCGGCGAAGGGCTCGACTATAAGACCACCTTTGCCACCACCGGCGTGGCAATGACCAAAGGCCGGTTCAGCGCCTCCGCCTCGCTCCCCTATATTTCCTCGACCGCCCCTCAGGAGGTGATCATCAACCAGGGTGGTCTGTTCGGCACGCCCTTGCTCGGCTCGAGCGGCACGCAGACCGGTCAGGTCAAGCGCGAGGGCATCGGCGACCTCTCGCTCGCCGCCGCCTATCAGCTGCCGGTCTCTGGCATCGACGCAAGCATCGGGGCCTCGGTCAAAGTACCAACCGCATCGCGCGAGAAAGGCCTCGGAACCGGCAAGGTCGATTATGGCGTCTCCGGACAACTTTCCAAGAAACTCGGCGCGGTCGTGCCGTTCGTCGGCGCCGGCTATACGATCATCGGCGAGCCGGATAATTTCGAGACCCGCAACACATTGTCAGGAACCGCTGGCAGCCATCTCCTGCTCGGCAAGAACAGCGCGCTGACCGCTTCCTATAGCTACGAACAATCCGCATCCTCCGGCATCGGTGACAGCCAGAGCATCAACATGGGCTTCGGCACCAACCTGACCCGCTCGGTCCGCATCGGCGTCGATGGCGCGGTCGGCCTGTCCGACGCCGCGCCGGATACGCGGGTCGGGCTGAAGCTTCGGGTCGGGATTTGAGGATAGGATTGCTTACATGTTGCTTTCAGAAGGCTTTGCGGAGACAGTGCTATGCTGTTGGAGCGAAAACCCAGAATAGTTAGGGGATCGTTGCACCTGTCACCGTAATCCCGCCGTGATGTGGTGGCGAGTGATCCGAATGTGCTGAAGAAGTGGCTGGCACGGCATTGCAAAGGCCTGATCCGCTGTTGTCCGCGATGCCGGTCGGGTGGCTCGGCGCCGCCGTGTTCGAGACAAGACTCTGTAGCCGCGATAATCAAAGCACTTTCCTACATCCGGCCGGATCGCTTATTATTGCCACCGGTCCCTGCAAACGGCGCGGGACCGGCTCTTTGACAATCTGAATAGATGATGGAGAAATGGAAGGTCACACTCGGCGACTGGCTTGCGCTCCACAAATGGCGGAAATCCGGGGCTTCGGGGCGAAGGTCACAGAAAAATAAACCGGGGCTTCGCTGTCAGTTTTTCGGCCAGACGCAGCAATGGCCGGGCTCACACGAAGACACCAAGCCACCAAGGCGATAAGAAAACGCGCAATTCCTCTGCATATTCATGGCGCTTTGCGTCTTCGTGGCTTTGTGCGAGTCCGGATAACGCTGACCGGTGCAACTACTCCCAAACCAAGTTGACGTCGCCCGAATTAACGCCACTCCCCGACCATATATATGACCCGCGCTAAGCCGCCTCTTCCAAACCAAACACCGGTTCCACATCCCCGCTCTTCCACTGCGGATATTTCT
>NZ_JBATHY010000135.1:0-26332 GCF_049667325.1 Parasphingorhabdus sp.
ACGCTATGCCGACCAGCTCGGCGACTATATTTCCGACGAATATTTTGCCGGTGAAAAAGCGGCCGAGCAATCCCAGCTTGCCGAGTTGATGAAACTGGACCGCGGCAAGCTGAGCGAGACCGACAAGATCGCCTATGATGTTTTCATGCGTGACAAAAAACAGGCCCTGAAAGGTTACACCCCTGAGATTATGGCGCTGACGGTCGTCCGCCCGCTTAACCATTTCAGCGGAGTTCATACATTCTATCCCAATTTTGCCTCCGGCAAGGGCGGCGCGCCGTTCAAGACGGTGAAAAATTACGAGGACAATCTGAAACGCCACAAGCAGTTCATCATCATCGGTGACCGCTCGATCGGACGCTTCCGCGAAGGCATGGAATCCGGCGTGGTCGAAACCAAGCTGACGATCAACAATGTCATCGAGCAGCTCGCCACCCAGATTGCACTTGGCCTCGACGGCAGTCCGCTGATGGCGCCGACAAAAAATTTCCCGGAAAGCTTCAGCGACGCCGACAAGGCGCGCCTGACCAAGGAATATGCAGCTGCCACCACCGATATTTTTGCCGGTTATCAGCGCATGCATGATTTCCTGAAAGATGAGTATCTCGCGGTCGCTCGCGAAGAAGTCGGCTTGTCCGGAATGAAGGGTGGCGCGATTCTCTATGAAAACATGATCGAGAACACGACCACCTTGCCGCTCAAGGCCGACTATATCCACAATCTCGGCCTTAGCGAAGTGACGCGGATCAAAACCGAGATGGAAGAGATAAAGGACGAGGTCGGTTTTGACGGCACGCTGCCGGAGTTTTTCGAATTTCTCCGGACCGACGAACAATTCCACCCGGAATCGCGCGAAGCGCTGACTCAGGCTTATTATGACATAGGCAAGAAAGTCGACGCCCGCATTGGCGAACAATTCAAGGTCTTGCCAAAATCGCCGCTGGAAATCCGGCCCTATGACGAATCGATCGAAAAATTCCAGGCCGGCGGCTCCTATCAGAGCGGTACTCCCGACGGTTCCCGTCCCGGCGTCTTCTATTTCAACGCTTACGATCTGCCTTCGCGCAACACCTCGGGCATCACAACACTCTACCTGCACGAAGGCGCGCCCGGGCATCATTTCCAGATTTCACTAGCGCAGGAAAATGCCGAGCTACCCAACTTCATGCGCTTTGGCGGCAACACTGCCTTCGTCGAGGGCTGGGCACTCTATTCGGAAAAACTCGGCTTCCCGATGGAATTATTTGACGATCCCTACCAGCGCTTTGGCCATCTCGACGATGAAATGCTCCGCGCTATGCGGCTGGTGGTCGACACCGGACTGCACAGCAAGGGCTGGACCCGCGAACAGGCGATCAAATATATGCTCGACAACAGCAGCATGGGTGAAACCGATGCCACCGCCGAAGTCGAACGTTATATCGCCATTCCCTCGCAAGCCCTGGCCTACAAGATCGGCGCGCTGACCATTCAGCGGCTGAAAAAGGAAGCACAGGATGCGCTCGGCGACAAGTTCGATCCGCGCGAATTCCATGATCAGGTGCTCAACACCGGCGCTCTGCCGATGACCGTGCTCGAGACAAAAATCCGCGACTGGGTCGCTTCGCAAGGCTAAATATTTTTGTTGAACTAATCATTGCCCTTATACTTGATCCCGACTTATGGGTGGGACGAGTATAGGGGCATTTTTATGATACGTGTTTTTCTCGTTTTCTGCATTTCTGCAATGATTATGCATGCGCCAGCCCAAGCGGCATGGCACGAGGCAAGCAGCGATCATTTTCTGATATATTCGGATCAAAAAGAATCGGATATCAGGGCATTTGCCGAACGTCTGGAGCGTTATCACGACGCGATGCGCTTTCTGTTCAATCGGCCAACAGACAAACCCAGCCCGTCCAATCGCGTAACCATCTATGCCGTCAACAGCGCCCGTGACGTGCGCGAACTCGCCGGAGAGGGCAGCAAATATCTCCAGGGATTTTACGTCCCCCGAGCAGGCGGATCTCTCGCGGTAATTCCGGAAGTGAAGGCCGGCCGCTACGAACTCTCCGAATCCGAGTCGGTATTGCTGCACGAATATGCTCACCACTTTCTGCTGAGTGTATCGGCGCGCGCCTATCCTTTGTGGTTTAGCGAAGGCTATGCCGAATTTTTCGGGACGGCAAAATTTGGCAGTGACGGGAGCGTCGGCCTTGGCCTTTCTTCCAAGAATCGGGCTTATGAACTGGCGCTGGCGAAAGACGTGCCGATCGAGATGTTGCTCGACACGCAAGCTTATCAGGCCAATAAATCCAAACGCTATGACAGCTTTTACGGACAAAGCTGGGCGCTATATCACATGTTGCATTTCTCCCAGGAACGCAAAGGACAGCTGGAAGCCTATTTGCTGGCAATGGCAAAGGGGCAAACCGAAATGGCGGCCGCTGCCGAAGCCTTTGGCGACATTTCGCAACTCGACAAGGATCTCTCCAGCTATCTCAGAAAACGCAAAATTCTAACCTATAATATTCCTCCGGACTATCTGAAAACCGGCGAGATCAATATCCGTCCTTTGAATGCCGCTGAAGCAGAGATCATGCCGGTCCGCATTCGGTCCAAGCGCGGCGTTGATGAGGAACAGGCCACCGCCTTGCTCCCCGAGGCCCGGGCGGTTGGCGCAAAATACCCGAATGATCCTTTTGTGCAGGCGGCATTGGCAGAGGCCGAATTCGATGCGGGCAATGACAAGGAGGCTGTCGCGGCGGCCGACCGGGCCATTGCTGCAAACCCGCGCGCGATCAATGCCCATATCCAGAAAGGCTATGCTCTGGCCCGGATGGCTCCCGATGCGGAAGAATTCGATGCGGCGTGGGAAGCGGTGCGTGGCCAGTTTGTAAAGGTGAACCGGATAGAAAATGACAATCCAATTCCCCTGATGCAATTCTACATGAGCTACCGCGGACAGGGCATCACCCCTCCCGAAATAGCCGTGCAGGGCCTCCAGCGCGCGCTTGAACTTGCACCCTATGATCCGGAGCTTCGCTGGATGAATGCAAACCAGTATATGGCGGATCGAAAATATGCGTGGGCAGCGGCAACATTGGGGCCGCTGGCGAATAACCCGCACCCGTCCTCCCTGTCCGAAATGGCGCAAACACTGATGAAAGAAGCCGAGGCGAAAGCAGCGCAGGCGACGAATGCGGAGAAGGCAGCCGACTGAGACGTCCGGGGAAACCCCCGAGGATCAGCTCACCCGCATGACTGCGCTTTGTTCGCTTCACGGTGTCCGGAAATTCACAATGTTTAGCCCCTTCTCTCCAGAGGAAGGACCAAACGAAATTTCCTGTCCTACAGGTCCGCGAAGTGATAATCGTCCCCCATGACCACCAATGTAATATCTTTCAATCAACCGCCAAATTCTGCCATTCTGGGGCCAGTCCCTTTTCTTTCTTTTAACACTGTAAAGTTTGTAAAGTTCATATCCCCATGACCAACAATCTCATCCCCGCCGCGCGCGATATTCTGGGTGCATTGATCGCCTTTGACACCACCTCGCGGAACAGCAATCTCGAGCTAATCGCATGGATCGAGGACTATCTTGGCGAACACGGAGTCGCATCGATGCGGGTCATCAACGCGGATGCATCGAAGGCCAATCTCTACGCCACCGTCGGCCCGATGCGCGAAGGCGGGGTCATATTGTCCGGCCATAGCGATGTCGTGCCGATTGACGGACAGGACTGGCACAGCGATCCGTGGACGGTGACCGAGCGGAACGGCCTGCTCCACGGGCGCGGAACGTGCGATATGAAAGGGTTTATCGCACTCGCTCTGGCCGCTGTGCCGTTGTTCAAGAGCGGCAAGCGCCCGGTCCATCTGGCTTTCAGCTATGATGAAGAAGTCGGCTGTCTCGGCGCTCCGGCGATGATCGAGGAAATGGCAGCCAGATTACCAAAGCCGGCTTTGGCGATTATCGGCGAGCCGACGATGATGAAGGTGGTCACCGGGCACAAGGGGATCACCGTCCACGAAGTCGAAGTCCTGGGGCACGAGGCCCATTCGAGCCTCCCCCATCTCGGCATTTCGGCCAATATGGTGGCGGTGGAGCTAATGCACGATCTGGCCGGACTGGCGAGGACCCTGTGGGAACAAGGCAATCCGGATTCGCCGTTCAATCCGCCCCATGCAACGCTGACCATCGGTACAATGGAAGGCGGCACCGCCGCAAATATCCTCGCTCGCCGGGCGCATTTCGTGTTTGACTTGCGCTGCCCTCCGGATGTCGATCCCGAGGCGGTGCTGGCGCCGTTCAAGGAGAAAGTAACGGCGCTGAACAAAGAGATGCGGCGGGCTTTCCCGGAAGCGGGCGTCACCATCACCCGGCTGTCCAACGCCCCGCCTATGGCACCTGCCGGTTCGCAGGAAGCGGAAGATTTTGTCCGCCGCCTGACAGGCGACAATGGGCCGGCAGGAGTAGTCTCCTACGCCGCCGAAGCCGGGCAGTTTCAGCAAGCCGGCTTTGCTACCGTGATCTGCGGCCCGGGATCGATTGAACAGGCCCACCAGCCTAATGAATATCTGGCGGTCGATCAATTTGCCCGCGGCGCGGATTTCATGCTGCGCCTGGCGGAGGAACTGTCGCGCCAATAGCTCACTCGGTCGGCCGGTCTTCGTCCAATATATCCTGCTCGCCGGCAGCAGCGCGTTCTTCCGCAACTTTTCTGCCGATATCATCGTCACGGCTGACATCTTCCATCGCAAGATCTGGCTGCGCCTCTTGGATGGCCGGCTGGCTCTTCTTACTGGTGCCACTGTCAACATCCTTGGAAGCACGCGCGATCTCGAGCGGTGCACCGCTGTCGAAACGCAGCCGGTATATCGGTTCCGGCAACCCGAAACCTTCGGCCTCCAATACGTTCATCACCGCTCTGATGGCAATGCTGCGGGCCTTGTAGAAATCGCTATGTGTCTGATCAATCCAGCCCAGAAAACGAATGATGATATTGGAATCGCCAACCTGTTCCAGCCGCGCGCTGGCGTCGGGATCATCGAGCACGAAGGCAAGCCCCTGCAGGGCTTCCAGACCAATATTCATCGCCGCCAGCGGGTCGTCTTCGGCATCGACGCCCAGTTCAAAATCAAACCGACGTTCGGGATTGGTGGAATAATTGAGGATCTCGGCCTTGAACACGGTGCTGTTGGGAATGCGCAAGTGGTTACCGTCGAGCGTCATCAATATCGTCGCCCGCGAAGTCAGGCGGATGACATGGCCTTCACGGTCGCCGATCACGACATGGTCATTGGCGCGAAACGGCTGGCGGATCGAAAGCATGATGCTCGAGATATAATTGTCGACCGTGTCGCGGATTGCAAAACCGATCGCCAGACCGAGCACGCCGGCGCCGCCGAGGATCGCACCCATCAAGGCGGTCGCTTGCAGCACATCAAGGGCGATGATCAGGCCGACAACAACAAAGACGACCCGGATGCTGGTCGCCATCAGTTCGGCCATGAATATGTTCGGCGCAATCCGTCGCCACAGGCCGGTCATTCCGGAGAGAAGCCGGCCCAGCAACCAGAACAGGATGAATATGACCAGAGCTATGCCGAGCAGCGGCAGGATGTTGAGAAATTTCTGGAGATTGTTTTGCAGCTTGTCGGTCACCGGCTGCAGATTGTCCGCAACATCCAGATTCCGCTCCAGCGCGTTTTCAACCGTGACCACGCCCGCCACCCGGGTGGCGATGCTTTCCGCGCGATCGGCGTCGGCCAGCGCCGGTACATCGCCGGTCATCGCCACTACACCGGCATCAACCTTGACCCGGACGCCTTTCAAGGCATCAATTTCGTTGAAGATTCCCTCTATGCGCTCCTTGATCTCGACATCGGTCGGCGAAATGGTCTGCGCCTCGATAACCGGCTGCGGGTCGACCGGCTCGGCAGGGCTTTCGATACCGGGCAATTCGATCTGGGCATGGGCCGAGGGTGCCAAAAAACCTGTCAGCAGAATGACAAAACACGCCAGCATTACAAGCTGCGCCGACTCGAACCGTTGTCCAAATTGCCTGAATTGCATCGCGACCCCCGTATTTCTCATCCCGATCATGGCATGATTGCCATACTAACTACTGGCAGCGCAAAACGTTGCCCCAAGCATGTCGTAGCGTCACGTCGCAAATTTGTAAAATCTTCAGAAAACCGGTATATTGGGGCCAACGAGAGGACCGCTATGCCCGCAGTCAAGGCCGCCAAGCCAAACGAGATTTTCGCCCGCGACGAGTGGGCCGAACTGACCCGTGTTTCGCGCTGGCACGGTCTGTGGCTGGCGCTCCACGCCTGGCTGATGGTGGCGCTGATCACCAGCGGAACCGCGCTGCTGTGGCAATGGCACTGGCTCGCCGGGCTGATCGCATCCCCGCTGGCCATCGCGCTGGTCGGCGGTCGGCAGCTGGGACTATCGATCCTGATGCACGAAGCCGCCCACGGCCTGCTCCATCCCAAGCGCAAGATCAACAATTTCACCGGCCAGTGGCTGACCGGAGCGGCGACTGGTAGCGACCTGCACAGCTATCGCACCTATCACCTGACCCACCACCGGTTCACCCAGCAGCCCGAGGATCCCGATCTCGGGCTGTCCGAGGCTTTCCCGACCACGCCGGCGAGCATGCGGCGCAAGATCATCCGCGACCTGACCGGCCAGACGTTTTTCAAACAGCGGGGCAATCAATTTGCAGTGGCGTGGAAGGGCTTGAAAGCGATGCTATCGGGTGCAACCGATACCACACCGTCGGCCAAGCGCGATACATCGGCCGGGACACCGCTCAACCGCAACGGCGCTGCCGGCGTGGCTGCGCCTGTGGTCAATCTCGACGGTGCGAAACGGACGACGCAGACCGTGGCGCGGTTCCTGCTCATTCAACTCACAGTATTGGCGGTCAGCCTGGCGACCATCGGGATCATTCCGTTCCTGATCTGGATCGTCGCGCTGGCGACCAGTTTCCAGCTGATCCTGCGAATCCGCAATATCGCCGAACATGCCTGCACTACGACGGGCGGCGGTGATCCGTTCAGCCATGCCAGGACAACCCGCGCCAATCTGTTGATGCGCATGACTCTGGCGCCCTATTGGGTCAATTTTCATAGCGAGCATCATCTGTTCATGGGCGTGCCCTGCTACAATCTCGCACGGGCGCACAATCTGTTGATCGCCAAAGGCTATGGGCCGCGGATGACGATCGCCAACAGCTATGCCGAGCTATTGCGGACGGTTACCCGGCCGCTAGCGGCTTAGGCAAATCTGCCCCGTTCATCCTGCATTGTGAATATGCAGCGATGCTCTAAACAGGGATATGCCTTCCTATTACGTCATCGCGCTCGCCTTCATCCTTGGGTTTGCCCTTAGCCGGGCAGCGACCTGCACGGTGGCAGCGACCGACCGCTGGGTCAATCAGGGCAAGCTGGACTGGCTATTCGGCTTGACCGTCGTCGCAAGCTGGGCCGCGATCATGCTGTTCCTGCTGGTTAAATGGACCGGCCGCGTCCATTTGCCGCTCGATATCGCACTCAACGGCCAGCTGTTCTTCGGTGCGGGGATGATGGGGTTGGGAGCGATCATCAACCGGGCCTGTTTCATCGGGACCGTGGGCTATATCGGGACCGGCAAATTCAGCTACATCCTTAGCTTTATCGGCCTCGGCTTTGCCTTGTGGCTGGCGGGAGGAAAGGGTCTCGATCTGTTCGGTCCAATAACCTTTCTTCCGCGAACGACGATCGAACAGACTCCGGCCAAACAAATAGCACTGGGACTGTTTGGAATGATCGCGCTGGTTAGCCTCTGGCTGGTCTTGATCAAGCGCAAATGGACCTATGTAGCCCTGATCACCATCGGTGTCTGCGCGGCGACAATCTATGGCACGCGACCCGAATGGGCCTACACAGCTTTGCTCAACAGCTTTTTGCAAGGTCAGGGTCTCTCGGTTGGAAAAACCGTCGAACTGGCGGTCGTTGCCCTATTCGCCGGCGCGATTATCTCGAGCTGGCTCAAGGACCGGTTCAAACCGGAATGGGGTGGCTGGAAACTGGCGTTGACCAATCTGGCCGGCGGCTTCCTGATGGGAATCGGGGCCAGCGCGGTTCCGGGCGGAAATGATGTCCTGTTGATGTGGACGATTCCGGGACTGACCTTTTACGGACTGGTCGCCTATCTGACCATGATCGCGACGATTGCAGTCGCCATGCTGATCGGCAAACGATTTAGTCCGCAGTCTTCACCGCCGCCTTGATCTCCGCAAGGTCGGCTTCTAGCTTGGTGATTTTCTCGAGCATCAGGAGGTCGATTTTTTCATGCAGGCGGATGATGTCAATTTCTGCCCGCAGATTGACCTCGTAATCATGTGCGGCGGCAATCCGGTCCTTGTTGGAGGCGCGGTTCTGGCTCATCATGATGATAGGTGCCTGAATGGCTGCCAGGGTCGACAGCATCAGATTCAGAAAGATGAAAGGATAGGGATCAAAGGCGGCGTTGAACCGGGTTAGAATTTCCGAGTTCAGCAGCATCCAGCCGAACAGGACGACCGCAAAGGCGATGATGAAACCCCAGGAACCGCCGACAGCGGCAACCCGATCAGACAGGCGCTCACCGAAACTGGCCTGCTCATCTGCAAGATTGCCGGCGTCATCCGCAACTATCTCGCGCGCCACAATCGCTTCCAGAACACCCCGTTCTTCGCGGGACAGGGACGCCAGTGGTTTGTTGAGCAATTGCTCGCTGAGTTGCTCGACCGTGCGCCTTTTCATCCCGACCTCCCCGTTTGCTGCTGCCAAATCCTCAACGTGATTCTATTCCGTGATGAACCGGTGTGCCGAGCGATCCTTGCGCGTTTTCGCCGGGTCGAAAATCTCGCCATTCATCGCGATATAGACACCGGGTGGTAGAGTCTGGGTTGCGGCCAGTGCGAAACCGACGTTGAACTCGGCATCGCTGTTCCGCAAGGTTGCTGGCTGCATAGCGCCCGTTATCACAATGGTTTTGCCGGCAATATCGGCTAGCACGAGCCCGGTTTGGACCATCGTGTCGGTACCGTGGGTCACCAGGATCATATCGGCATCGCTGGCAACAATTGCCGCGTGAATATCGCGACGATCGGCATCGGTCAGTTCCAAACTGTCCTTGCGCATCAGCTGCGTCACCCGGTGGGCAACGTGGACATTATTCTCTGCCAAAATGTCCGGCAAGGGCGTCGGGCCGATATGATATTCGGACAAGGCATCGAAATAGACCTTGTCGATCGTACCACCGGTGGTGAAAATATCGATCATCAGGCGCATTCGTCCAGAACCGGGATGGCCGGCGTACCGTCAGGCGCATCAAAAGGTTTGGAAAAGGTGAAAGCCTCTGCCGTGGGACCGGCTTCTTTGAGCAACTCTATCTTGGTCAAACCTTCATCGACGGTGGGAACATGATCCACCCGCACCCACCACAGGGCCTGATAGACCTCCATTTGCTCGGCCCAATCCCGGCGGCGGCGCATTACCGCGAGGTGCTCCGTATTTCGGTAGACATAATCACCGAGCGATTGGATATCCTGCCAAACCGACATGTTCACCGCAAGACGGGGATCATCAGGCACCGGATCAATATCAATTGCGTCGTTGCCTTCACCCACCAGCCGCCACACAAAACCAGGTGCCTGGTCGGCAACCGCGTTGACCGGATCCAGTGCGGCCATGAAGTCGGCGTTGGCCGGATCATCCTTCGGCTTCTTGAACCGCAAAATGTTGATTTGGGCGAGATGATAACCGTTCATGCTAAAGCCTCCTCAATCAGTTTCCGGGTATTGGCGATGCCGTAGAGCGCAATGAAGCTGCCCATCCGGGGTCCCTGCGGGGAACCGAGCAGAGTCTCGTAAAGCGCCTTGAACCAGTCACGAAGATTTTCGAAGCCGCCTTCCTTGCCAATCGTGTAGACGATGGTCTGGATGTCCTCTGCCGGAGCATGGTCCTGCATACCGGCCAGTTCTTTGTCCAGCCGTTCCAGCGCCGCAACTTCGACGCCCTCAGGCTTGCGTCGTTGCAGAGTCGGAGCGATGAAATCCTTATGATAAGCCATCGCATTGCCGATCAGCTCGTCGAGATCAGGATATTTCTCCGCTGTCGCATCCGGTGCATATTGCCGCAAATAGCCCCATATCTGGTCACGATCAGCGTCACCCATCACACCGACGAGATTGAGCAACAGGCCAAAAGTCACAGGGATCGTGTCAGTCGGGACGTCACCATTGTGGACATGATGCACCGCATTGCCGAGCCGCTTTTCCGGTGTCTGCTCGTGCCAGAGGGCGCGAGACTGGAAATATTCGTCGACTGCTTTCGGGATGACGCCGAGGTGCAGTTGCTTGGCTGATTTGGGTTCGCGAAAGATATAAAAAGCCAGGCTGTTTTCGGAGCCGTAGCGCAACCAGTCATCCAGACTCAGGCCATTGCCCTTGGATTTGGAAATCTTCTCGCCTTTTTCATCGAGAAACATTTCGTAGATCAGGCCTTCAGGCTTGCGTGCGCCCAGCGACTTGGCAATCTTGCCCGACTGCACGCCGCTGTCGGTGAGATCCTTGCCATACATTTCATAGTCGACGCCCAGCGCGGTCCAGCGCATCGCCCAGTCGACTTTCCATTGCAGTTTTGCTCCACCGGAGAGGATGTTATGCTCGATCATTTCGCCCTGATCCTCGAACCGCACGGTCCCGGTTTCGGCATCGACGATCTCCACTGGCACCTGCAGCACATGACCGGTTTTCGGGCTGATCGGGAGTATTGGTGAGTATGTCGCCTGGCGCTCCTTGCCCAATGTCGGCAGCATGATGTCCAATATCTGCTGATTGCGAGCCAGCACCAGTTTCAGCGTCTCGTCAAACGCACCGCTCTGATATTGCTCGGTTGAAGAGATGAATTCATAATCGAAGCCGAAACGATCAAGAAATTCGCGCAACATCGCATTATTGTGAGCGGCAAAGCTTTCATGGTCGGTTTCAAAAGGATTCGGAACCTGAGTCAGCGGCTTGTGAAGATGTTCGGCCAGCATATCCTGATTGGGAACATTGGTCGGAACCTTACGAAAGCCATCCATATCATCGCTGAACGCGATCAATCGGGTCGGATTACCGGTCAGCGTTTCATAGGCGTGACGCACCATCGTGGTACGCAAGACTTCGTTGAATGTCCCGATATGCGGCAGACCCGAGGGACCATAGCCGGTTTCAAACAGCATCGGTTCGCCATTCGGCTTGGGCGCGGGTGCACCGCGCTCGCCGCGATAGCGTTTGAGCAGCTTGCGCGCTTCTTCGAACGGCCATGCCTTGGAATTCTCTGCTGCTTCACGATAGTCGGTCACAAATTTGTCCTCTTCAGTCGTTGCTGCGCAAATAGTAGCCTTAGCCGATATGGCAAGGTAGAACGCAACAAAAGCGGGAGATTGAACATGGAAATGCTGATCATTGGGGTTTCATTGTGGAGCCTGGTTCACTTGATGAAGTCGGTCACGCCGTCATTGCGCGGCTCGATTCAGAACGCAATCGGAGAAGGGCCGCACAAGGGTCTGGTTGCTTTGACATTGCTGGGTTCGCTGGCATTGATGATTCTAGGCTGGCGCTCGACCCCGGCGGAATTTGTCTATGACCCGCCAACATGGGGTCGCCATGCCAATATGGCGCTGATGTTCGCCGCTATCCTGCTGCTCGGCGCAGCGCAGGGCGCATCTCGGATACGTCAATGGATCCGGCATCCGATGCTGACCGGCGTGCTTGTCTGGGCAGTCGGCCATTTGCTCGCCAATGGCGACCACAAGTCGCTGGTATTGTTCGGCGGTCTCGGGCTGTGGGCGCTGATCTCGATCATCACCGTGTCGAGAAACGAAGGCCCTTGGGTGAAACCAGCCAAGATCGCGAGCTTTGGTCGTGAATTACTGAGCCTGGCCATTGCTGCCATATTGTACGTCATTCTTGTATTCATCCATCCCTGGATCGCTGGCGTACCAGTCGTCGCCGGCTAGATGGTTACGCCGCTCCCCTATCCCGCGCTTCATGCCAGCCATAGCGGCATCTGGCTTTGCTCAAGCGATGGCGAAACCCGCGCGATAGGCAAGGGCGAGGCCATTGGCCGTGTAGCGGAAACACCGCATATTCTGCTCAACGCCCCGCTTTTGGGACAGCGACTTGGCTATCCCGATCTGTCCGGTCTGGATCTTCTGGAGCTATTCGCCTTCATCCATCCGGCGCAGTTCGTCGTTCCAACGCCGGCTGGACTGGCTAAGACACTCGGCCTTAAACCGCCTGAGCAAGAGGCCGATATTGCGGCGCTTTGTCGGCAGGCAGCGAGCCTCTTATTGGAAGGATTGGAAGCACCTTTCTGGAAAGAACGGGAAGGGGCATGGAGCAGCGCACAGGCGCTGTATCGGCTGCGCTGGCCGTGGGCGCAGGAAGTGGGACGCAAACTGGAAAAACCAGTCGAGGCTGAGCGCTGGCTTTTCTCCAAATTGCAGGAATGGGAAGAAGAAGCACCGCGACCAGCCCCGAGATCGATCACAGTGGACCGGGGCGAGGCACTAGCCACGCTCGACGCTCTGACCGGCGAAGGCTCAGAGGATCGGCAGGGCCAGAAAAGCTATGCCGCCGCGGTTTCCCAGATTTTTGACCCGCGCAAGATCAAGGGCGCGCCGAATATGTTGCTGGCAGAGGCGGGCACCGGAATCGGCAAGACGCTCGGTTATCTGGCACCTGCGGCATTATGGTCTCGCCAGGCCGGAGGGGCGGTGTGGATTTCGACCTTCACCAAGGCCTTGCAACGCCAGCTCGATAGGGAAACCCGCCGCATCTATCCAGACGAAGAGACGTTTCGCAAGAAAGTCGTGGTCCGCAAAGGGCGGGAAAATTATCTCTGTCTGCTAAATCTGGAAGATGCGCTTCAAGGTGGCTTTACCGGACGCGCGGCGATCCTTGCCCATCTCGTCGCGCGCTGGGCCGCCTATAGCAAGGACGGCGATATGGTTGGCGGCGATCTGCCCGGATGGCTCACCACTCTGTTCCGTCGCAACGGCGCCACCGCGCTGACCGACCGCCGCGGAGAGTGCGTTTATGCCGGTTGCCCGCATTATCGCAAATGCTTCATCGAGAAAGCCGCGCGGGCAAGCCAGCAGGCCGATATCGTCATCGCCAATCACGCGCTGGTCATGGTCAACGCCGCCCGCGGACGCGAACAGCACAGCCGGCCCACCAGGCTGATTTTTGACGAAGGCCATCATCTTTTCGACGCCGCCGATTCGATGTTCGCCGCGCGCCTTTCCGGACAGGAAGCGATAGAGATACGGCGCTGGGTGATCGGACCGGAAACCAAAAACCGTGGCCGCCGTCGTGGCCTCGCCGCGCGCCTCGCCGATCTCGCGTCCTATGACGAGGAAGGCGCGCGCGCGATCGAAAGCGCCCGCCATGCAGCCGAGGCAATGCCCGGCGACGGGTGGCTTCAGCGGATCGGTGAAAGCGAACCTTTCGGCCCGATCGAAGCATTGCTCCACGAGGTCCGCGCGATGGTCTTCGCCCGCGACGAGAGCCAGAGCGCCGATGCCGGTTACGGGCTGGAAACCGAATTGACCGATGTCGAGGGCCCGATGATAGACGCGGTCGCCAATGCGGCCGAGGCGATGGATGCCCTGCTCAAACCTCTGGTTCGTCTCGGCCAGCGGATCGAACATCTGATCGAGGAAGGCCCCGACTGGATGGACGCACAGGCCCGGGCGCGGATGGAGGGCGCGCTGTCGAGCCTCGGCTGGCGCTGCGATACATTGTCAGGCTGGCTCTCGCTCCTGTCCCGTATCGGCGGCCCGGCCGATCCCGATTTCGTCGACTGGCTGATGATCGACCGCTATGAAGGCCGCGAATATGACGTCGGGATTTGTCGCCACTGGCTCGACCCGACCATCCCGGTCACGGAAGTTGTCACCAAACCCGCTCATGGCGTGATGATCACCTCGGCGACGCTCAAAGGCGGCGGCGGCTGGGATACCGCCCGGGCGCGGAGCGGTGCTGTGCATCTCGAACATCCCGCCGCGGAATTCGAAGTCGCCAGCCCGTTCGACTACCCCAATCAGGCAAAGGTCATCATTGTCACCGACGTGAAGCGCGGCGATATGGCGGGGCTAGCCGGTGCCTATGCCCAATTGATTGAAGCCTCCGGCGGCGGAACGCTCGGTCTTTTTACAGCGATAAGACGGCTGCGCACCGTCTATGCCCGGATCGCTGACCGGATGGCGCAAAGCGGGCTGCCGATCTATGCCCAGCATGTCGATCCTATCGATACCGGCACATTGGTCGATATTTTCCGCGACGATCCCAAGGCCAGCCTGCTCGGCACCGATGCCCTGCGCGACGGCGTCGATGTCCCCGGGCAGAGCCTGCGTCTTGTGGTGATGGAATCGGTCCCGTGGCCGCGCCCCAATATTCTCCATCGTGCGCGCAAACTGGCTGGTGGTGGCAGCGCCTATGACGACCGGATCATTCGCGCACGGCTGGCCCAGGCCTTTGGCCGGATAATCCGCCGGGCCGATGACCATGGCCATTTTGTCATCCTCTCCCCGTCTTTTCCCTCGCGTCTGTTCACGGCCTTCCCTGAAGGCACGCCGATCGAGCGCATGCCGCTGGAACAGGCGCTGATGGAGATCCGCAAGGCGACATCAGAAATGATCGATTCCGGTCTTTCAACTGAAACAAGTTTGATGCATGGCAATCGGAGATGAAAAAGCTCACACTCCTGCGCCACGCCAAATCCAGCTGGGACGATCCGGTCGAACGTGATTTTGACCGGCCGCTCAACAAGAAAGGCAAACGCGCGGCAGCGGTGATGGGCCGGTTCATCAAGCAAAACGGATTGGCCTTCGACCAGATTCTCGCGTCCCCCGCCGTGAGAGTTATCGAGACACTCGAAAATGTCGAGGAAGCGAGTAGTCTGGCGATGGAGCCGACCTGGGACCGCAAAATCTATCTCGCCTCTTCGGCCACCCTGCTCGATGTGCTGCGCGGCGCTCGTGCCGAGGCCGGACATATCTTGATGGTCGGTCATAATCCGGGGCTGGAAGATCTGGTCTTTGATCTTGTCCCCGACGACGGAAGCTCTCCGGCTCGCGACGAGGTTGAAACAAAATACCCGACCGCAACGCTGGCCGAGATGACGCTCGCCATCGACAATTGGGACGATATCTCCGAAAAATGCGGTACGCTGGACCGTTTCACCCGGCCGCGAGATCTCGATCCCGAACTCGGACCGGATTATGATTGAGACCGGTTTCCCGAGCCCGTCGCGGAGACTAAGCCTCGTTTAGCGCATGTGAAAGCTGGTCGCGGATCGATTTCAGCTCTGCCAGGATCAGACTCTCATTCTCTTGCGCATTGGCCATCATTGGCAGAGCGGCAGCGGCCATTTGCGGGGCATCCTCGACCATCTCCGGTCCTCCGCGTCGCGAAGCCAGGAATTTGCGGGCACCCTTGATAGTATAGCCTTCCTCGTTGAGCAGGCGGTTGATCGTCTTGACCATCTCGACATCTTCGAGACGATAATGACGCCGTGCGCCGGCTCGCTTGAGCGGCGACAGCATTGCGAACTGGTCTTCCCAATAGCGCAATATGTGGGGTTTGATGCTAAGCTCTTTCGACAACTCTCCGATGGTCCGGAAAGCCCCTTGTTCCTTGGTCATACTATAATCCCCCCGGGTTCGCTGGGTCGGTTAACCGGCAGCGATAATCCTGTCGCGCATCGTCTGACTGGCGCGGAAGGTCAACACCCGGCGCGGCGCGATCGGCACTTCAACGCCGGTCTTGGGATTCCGGCCAGTGCGTTCTCCCTTGTCGCGCAGCACGAAGGTGCCGAACCCCGAAACCTTGACATTTTCGCCATCGACCAGCGCCTCGATCATATGATCGAGAATCGATTCAACCATGACCGCGCTATCGGCACGCGACAGGCCAACCAGCCGGTTCATTGTTTCAGCCAGATCGGCGCGGGTCAGGGTGTTTGTATAGCTCATCACAATATCTTCCATCAAGAGATTGAAAACTCGCCAAAGGCATAAATCAAATCCACGCTTTTGTAAACGTTGACGGCAAACTTACCAGTGGATTTCAGCCGATTAGCTCGATATGCGGAGACTATGACCGATAAACATCCCCAGCCTGTTGCCCTCGCCGAACTGCTCGATCAATGCGGGCCCGGCGGAAAAGATCATCCCGTGGTTTTGCCGCAAAGCTGGACGCAAGGCCGAACCGCCTTTGGTGGGCTGTCCGGGGCCCTTGCCTATCACGCAGCCAGCCATATCGAGGACCACCTGCCGCCGCTCCGGTCGGCACAGATTGCCTTCACCGGCCCATTGTTCGGGGCATTGACCGCGGAAACCGCCATGCTGCGCCGCGGCAAAAATACCGCTTTTGTCCAGTCGGATATATTTGGCGACAAGGGTCTCGGCCTCCATTGCAATTTCATTTTTGCCGCGCCCCGCGTGACAGAGGTCAAGACGCTGGACATCGTCCAGCCAGATTTCCCCCCGCTCCCCGATGGCGAGGACCTGCACAGCGGTCCGGCGCAATTTTTCACATCGAACATGGAATATGTCGGCAAGCGGATTGACACCAGCACTAAGACCAATCGCCTGACCCGCTGGATGCGGCTGAAACAACGCGACGGGCTCGACCCGGTGGCTGAAATCCTCTGCATGTGCGACAGCCTGCCGCCTTCGGTGATGGGATTGCTCGACAAAAACGCGATGGTCAGTTCGATGAACTGGCAGATCAACATCATCGCCGAACAGCTTACGACCCAGGACGGCTGGTGGCTGATCGATTCGCACACTCACCATGCCGATCATGGTGCGAGCAGCCAGTATATGAGCATCTGGAACAGCCGCCGCGAACTGATGGCGACCGCGATGCAGAGCGTAGCCTATTACGCCTGATGAAACCGGGTGCCGGAATTCGCGCGCTGTCCGCTTGATTCAGCGGCGACGATAAAGTCCCAGGGTCACACGGGTCACACCCCCTAAAGCGGAAAGTCGCTTGGCGGCGGATAAGGCCAATTTGGTGGTTAAAAGGACATCGGTCTCCTTATGATTGGGGCAGACACGCACGGATCGGAAGACGTCGCGGCGAGGTGCACGGGCGCCCGCCCGAGGCACAGCTGATGCTTCTTGGTCATGAGTCGGATTTATCAGATAGCGGCTAGTGTAGGAAAGGACCGATTTGGGCGGACATGTGGGGGACATCCATTGGATAGCCATGACTGGTCAACGGTGCCTCTTAAAATTAGATTCTGCTCAGGAGTTGTTCCTCTTTTTACCGTGTTCCGATGCGATTCAATCACACCGCCATTCCCATTGAAAATGGATAGGCGTGATCGGCACCGCGATCACGCCTCCATCTCCCGCCTCCGGTCAGGCACGTCGCATGAAATGCGCGATCAGACCGATGACGAAAAGGACCAGGAATATATAGAAGATGATTTCCGCGATCCCGGCTGCGGCCCCGGCGATACCACCAAAACCAAGCACGGCTGCGATAACCGCGATCACAAGAAATATAATAGCATAGCGTAACATCGGATAATCCTCCTGATTGGTGTTCGGTTTACGCGCCGGCGGCAAAAAGGTTGCTGACGCCTGATGCAACCAACTCCGCCTTTGCGCTTTTCAGCTAAATGACGGATATTTTGGCAGGTCCCGAAGCTATCAGCTTGTCCGACGCCTTGTGGCGGTTGGGAGCAGCGACGCTGCTTCCTTTTCTGATCGGTCTCGAACGATTTTTGCGACGGAAACCGATCGATTTCCGGCCCTTTGTGATCATTTCCGTTGCCGCCTGCGGACTGGCGATCGGGGCCATGGAACTGGTCGAATCGAGCGTTGATCCGCGCGCGCAGATTGACCCCAGCCGGGTGTTTGAAGGGGTGATTACCGGAATCGGGTTTTTGGGCGCGGGCGCGATGTTCCGTCGCGGCAGTTTTGTCCAGGGGGCGGGATCCGCCGCAGCGATCTGGGCAGCCGGGGCGATCGGTCTGATATGCGGATTCGGAGAATTGTGGCTGGCGCTGATCGTCACTGCCATCATCCTGGTCCTGCTTATCGCCAGCAGCCCGTTCACCGCGAAATGGGATCCTGGCGAGGATGAATAGCGAAGCCGAAGATCAATCAACCACATAAAGTAAAAAGGAGAGCGATATGCCTGCAAAATCAAAAGCCCAGCAGAAAGCAGCCGGTGCCGCCTTGTCGGTCAAACGCGGCGATAGCAAAGTCAGCGATCTGAAGGGGGCTTCCAAGGAAATGTATGACAGCATGACCGAAAAGGAGCTGGAGGAAATTGCCAGCACCGATCATGATGGCCTGCCCGATAAATTGGACAACGCTGACTAGCGGTTGAGCGACGCGGAGAGAGTGAAATCGAATAAGCCGGGCGACCAAAAATCGCCCGACTTTTTATCGTTTACAAGAGGGTGATCACCAATAAGGGGTGACGGTCCAATAATCATAAACACTGGTCTGATAGTCGCGGTCATAAGCGCGATCGGCATTGTTGCTTGCGAAGCGCGGCGCGTCTTTCAGCTGCTCCTCGGTCACATCGAGTCGATACCCGCCAAGGTCCGTATCATAGTCCAGCTTGGACCAGGGGATGCTGTGATGCTCGTTGCCGATGCCGAGAAATCCTCCGACCGAGAGAATCGCATCGGTAACCTGGCCACCGCGTTTTTCAATCAACAGCTTTTCCACAGAACCGATTTTGTCGTTATCGGCTCCATAAACGGCTGTGCCTTCCACACGATCGCTGCCGATCAGATCACTGTTTTTTTCTTTATCTCGTAACATCATATCAGGGTCCTTTCATTTACAGTTATCCAGGCCGCCAACCATGCCAAATTGGGGGAGGCAAGCGCTTGGTGACCTGTCATATCAACAGAATAGCGCGCTATCGGTTCCATAAAAATCAGGGCTGTTTTTCTACCTCCCGAATGCAAGATCCCACCGCCGCGTGAGTCAAGCGAGGATCAAAACATCCTATTGCAGGAACCGCGCGAACGTTTTAACGATATGTCCTGATAAATGGCCTATGGGAGGCTAACTGATGGTGCAGACAACACGACCGCCAAACGCCGACGAATTGTCTTTCGCTTCTGTACAGGCCAAGCTGGCCTCCTGCTCCAAAGTGGTAGGAGAGGCATTTTTTCCGGTGATGGTCGAAGCGCTGGCCGAGGCGCTTTCGGTGCGATGGGTGTTTTTGTCTACGCTTCACCCTATCGACCACGGAAGAGTATGTACCATCGCGGTCTGGGACAACGGCCCGGCGAAGAATTTCGAGTATCAGCTGGAACATACGCCTTGCGCCGATATTGTCGCCCAAGGTGCCTGTTGTTTCCCGGACGATATTGTCAATCTGTTCCCACAGGACCAGATGCTGAAGGATATGGACGCAAAGGGCTATGTCGGAACGCCGCTTCGTTCTTCGACAGGAGAAGTTTTGGGTTTGCTGGCTGCGCTTGACGACAAGCCCATTGCATCTGCCAAACAGGCTGCAGAAATAGTCGAGCTGTTTTCCGGGCGCGCGGCCGCAGAGCTGGAACGCCTGGCAACCGCTTCGCTTAACGAACGGCTGGGACGAATTGTCGAGGACTCGGTCAGTGAAGTCTATGTTTTTGACGCCAACAGCTATAATTTTGAACTGGTAAATCGCGGCGCCCGGGAAAATCTCGGCTATTCGATGGAGGAGCTTCGCGAACTCACTCCGTGGGATATAAAGCCTCAATATAGTATGGAACAATTCATTGAATATGTGACGCCGTTGCGGAACGGCGAGGTGCCGACCCAGCTGTTTGAAACTGTGCACGAGCGCAAAGATGGTACATATTACGATGTCGCGGTCCAGCTGCAATTTTTTCCGGGCGTCGAGAATCTTTTTTACGCCTCGATAACCGATATTACGGATCGCAAGCGTGCGGAACAGGCCCGAGCCCATCTCGCCGCAATCGTCGCGTCCTCCAGCCAGGCGATCATTTCCAAGACACTGGAAAGCACAATTACAAGCTGGAACGACGGTGCCGAAAAAATCTTCGGTTACTCGGCCGGGGAAATGATCGGCAAATCCATTCGCCTTCTGATACCGGCCGATCGTCAAACCGAGGAAGACGATATTCTTGCGCGTATGACTCGCGGCGAGAAAATAAGCAATTACGAGACCGTACGTGTGTGTCGTGACGGGCGCCAAGTGGACGTAGCGGTCAACGTATCGCCGATTTTCGATGCCGACGGCAAAATCGTGGGCGCTTCGAAAATTGCGCACGACATCAGCGAGCGCAAACAGGCCGAAGAGCGCGAGCGCATGCTGATGGGCGAGGTCAACCACCGGGCGAAAAACATGTTGACCCTCGTCCAAGTCATCGCACGACAGACTGCCGCGAATGATGCCACGACTTTTGCACAGCGCTTCGAAGAGCGCATTCTCGCGCTCTCTGCCAGCCACGACGTTCTCCTGACCAGTTGCTGGCAGGATATACCGCTGGAAGAACTTGTGCGATCACAGCTTGCTCATTTCCGGGACACATTCGGATCGCGTATCAAATTGTCCGGGCCTGCGCTCAAGATCACCGCACCGGCGGCTCAGGCCATCGGAATGGCGGTGCACGAACTCGCTACCAACGCTGCGAAATATGGCGCGTTATCAAACGAAGACGGTGTCATTGAAATCACATGGAAGCTGGCGCCAAGCGCCGGACCGGAACAGGGGTTTACGATGACCTGGACCGAGTGCGGTGGACCCGCAGTCGAGAAGCCGACGCGAAATGGCTTCGGTTCCACGGTGATCGGGCGGCTGCTCGCGGCCAGCCTTGAAGGGGAAGTTGATCTGGATTGGCGACCAACCGGTCTTGTCTGCCAGATATCATGTCCTGCCGACAAGGTTATTAGCGGCTCGGCGACGCCCGTTCAGAAAACGGACTCGGTAATCCAATTACGGCAACCGCAGCCAGAGACTACACGCCGCATTCTGGTCGTGGAGGACGAGGTGCTGATCGGAATCGAGATTGCGGAAATATTGAAGGACGCGGGGTTCGATATTCTCGGCCCGGTAACTACTGTCCGCGGAGCTCTTAAACATCTCGAGAAAGAGTTGTGTGACGCGGCTGTGCTGGACATCAATCTTGGTAAAGAAACGTCCGAGCCGGTAGCAAAACTACTTTCCAGTATGGGAACGCCCTATCTCTCGGTCTCGGGTCGCGGAGTCGAAGATCGGCCTGCGGCCTTTTCAGGTTCTCTGCACCTTTCGAAACCCATCCAGTCGGGGCGCCTGGTGAAGGAGCTGGGCCAGATGCTGGATGCTGCAGCGGTTCCGGATCCGAGCCCGCCGCACTGAGTTGGATATTCCTTCTGCTTGCGGCGGTCGCTGACGATTGCATCTAGTGCGCTGCGATTGTCTCTTGTAGCGCGCGAAACTGGTCAAAGAGACAGGCGATGTGCCGGGCATAAGGCCGACCTGCTTCGGTAATCACCAATTTACCTTCGCGCTGGCAGGTCAGGCCTTTCTGCTCAAAGACATCGAGCATTTCTGCTGTCGGCAACATGCTGATCGCCCCGGCGTCGACTTGCCCCTGACACAGCAACGACGAGATAATCCTACCCCGCTCTTCTGCTTCTTCATCGACGCCCACACCCCGGATGACCGCAACATTGTCTGACGAGATCAGGGACCGATACCGCCCCACATTCTTTTCATTTTGCACCATTAGCCCGGGCAAGCTGCTGATCCCGCTGGCACCGAAGCCGAGCAAGATCTCGTTCGGATCATCGGTAAAACCCTGAAAATTGCGATGCACCCGGCCTTCGGCTGCCGCGATGGCGAGCGAATCTGTCGGCAAGGCAAAATGGTCAAAACCGATCGCGACATAGCCGGCCTCGGTCAGCCTCTGATAGCCGAGCTCACTTTGTTCAAAGCGTAGCGCTGCATCGGGCAGGTCTTTGTCATCAATCCGCCGCTGTCGTGGGATCATGTCGGGCATATGGGCATAGCCGAATAACGAAATGCGGCTTGGTTTCAGCTGAATCGCCTGTGTCAGCGTTTCGTCCAGATCCTGCAACGATTGCTTGGGCAGACCGTACATCAGATCAAAATTGATCGCGTCAATTCCACGCAGACGCAAAGCCGAAACAGATTTTTCGATATCGGTGAACGGCTGGACACGTCCTATGGTTTCCTGGACATCGGGTGCAAAGGTTTGAACGCCCAGACTCACTTTTCCCACATTCGAAGCCGCCAACGCCAAGGCCCATTCAGAGGTAAAACCGCGCGGATCAATCTCGACCGAAATTTCCGGCGTTCCGGCATCAAATATCGTCGTGATCCGGTCGAGTAGGCGGACAAATTCAACGGTCGTGATGGCGTTCGGGCTACCGCCGCCGAATGCAATGTGGCGCACTTTGCCCCGTCCGCTCAGCAAGCGTCCGATCAAAGCAAATTCGCTTTCGAGCGCATCCAGATAAGCTGTCAATCTCTGGGTTTTGCCGGCCGCTCCGGTATTGCATCCACAATACCAGCAGATCGACTGGCAATAGGGAATGTGGACATAAAGCGACAGCGGAGTTCCCGACGGCATGTCGCACAAGGCCCGAATATATTGGTCAGCGCCAAAGCCATTCTCGAATTCCACAGCAGTAGGATAGCTTGTGTAGCGGGGTACCGGTTTTGCCAGCAATTCTGGATAATAAGGCCACATGCTGAAGGTGGTAAGCGGGTGTACTACGCCGCGCTTTGATCTCGGTCAAAACGCACACCACAAAATAATCTGACCAGATTGGCCTGTGCCTATGCTACTTCTGCGAGGGCTTTCAGCCGGTTGCGGTCCTTGATAACGACCGTGCGCCGGTCAGGCAGGTCGATGATCCCTTCCTTCCTGATGCGGGTAAATTGCCGGCTCACGGTTTCGATTGTCAGGCCCAATATATCCGAGATTTGCTGCCGGTCCATCGGCAGCGCGAAACGATCAAGATAAGGTGTAGCCGGGCTACAGCCATCCATAGTCAGGCGATCAGACAATTCGATCAGCAGAGTAGCAATGCGTTCGGTGGCAGATTTCTTGCCCAGCAAGGTCATCCACTCGCGCGCGCGGTCGAGTTCGTCGAGGGTCCGCTGGAGCAGTTTATTCTGCAAGTCGGGATGTTCCCGCGCAAAGCTGTCAAAGGAAGACCTTGCAAAGACGCAGACCTCTGCATCGGTCATTGCGGTCACCCGATAGGGGCTTTCCTTGCCAAACGGGCGGCCGATAAAATCGGACGCATACATGACGCTCACGATCTGCTCACGACCGTCCTGGAGGTTTACCGAGAGCTTGAGTACGCCGTCGATGATATTGGCGACGACCGGAGCCGGATCACCCTCCCACAAAAGTGTCTCGCCGCGCTTGATCGTCCGTTTACGACCAATCTTCCCTAATAACTGCAGTTCATCAGCTTCGAGGCTGGCGCAAATCGCGCGGTTACGGACAACGCATGTTGAACAATCGCTCATGTTTGCTGACTAGGCCCGGGTAGCGACAAACGCAACAAACCGATGTTTCTTCAACTGTGATTTGTTCCGGAATATGCCCGGTTGCCGTTTAACCGGCTTTTCCATCCGCCCGCTTTGTCAGGTAAATCCGCGCCTGCCGCACAGTCCAGGGTGTGACGAGCAATATCCAGACACCCCCCGCCAGGACAAACCAGTGGCCATGCTCTCCGCGGACACCGGCGACAATTCTGGCGATAGCGGAAAGCTGAATTCCCGAGAAGGCAAGCCAGCTTAGGCGGTTCATCGCCAACGGCCGGCCGGAATGCCCCAGCGTCACACGCGTGACCATTGCAATCACAAGGCTACCCGCCATCCCGATATAGAGCGCGTGAACCGGTGCTTTACCCAGACCGAAGCCGAACCCGGCAAACTCAGCAAAACTCACGGTCGCGATCAAAGCGAATCCGATCGGTGCCCAGGCAAAACCCCATATCAGGACCATGAAAAGACCCGGAGCCTGCTGCCGTGGCCACCAGCGCCACAGCATTGTCGCAGTAAGTGTAAATAAAGCGGCGGCGCTGACAAATTGCAGATCATTATAGCCACAAATTTGCATTACAAGATGCGCCATCAGAAAGACCCACAGCAGCGCCAGCAGCCAATAAGGTCGCCAGACCACATAGTCTTTGACAACATTGCCCGCAAAAAACGGGATCATCCGGTGGGCGACGGTGAAGAATATCGGCAGCAGAAAGCCGAATGTTCCGAGGCTGCTGGCGATCTGATAAGCCTGAGCATCGAGCGTCAGCAGGAATTTCACCGAGAAACCGAGTCCTGCCAGACCGAAGCATAGCGCCGCGAACGCCGACCACCCATGCCACGTCGGCCCCTTGCCATCGCGTCTTTCTGCTGTGAGTAGCGCGATCATATGCCACAAGGCGGTCAGCCAACCGAGCCCGGCAATGCACAGGCCAATCGCCAGCAAATTATTATTGCCGCCGACCAGGGCAGTCCATGCCACTACAGACGCGATGATAAACGCGCTTCCGATGGGAACATATTGCTGCTGATCGAGATCGGGATAGCCGATCCAGCGCGGGAAGACGGTCAGCAGAAAGCCGAAGAAGAAGGACGGAACCATCAGGAACAGCATCACCGGTGCATGTAGAAGCGATGCTGGACCCTCACCTGAAGCGATGCCGATCGGCCAGATATAAATATCGAAAAGCGTCACCGTCCACCAGATCATCAGCAACGCAAAATTCAGAACGCCGGCGAGGAACAGCGGGCGATGGGCCGCGGCAAAAACGACGGCGAGACGCACAAGCATCAGATGAGCCCGTGGCTGCCGGCAACAGCGCCGATGACGGTTATAATCCCCAGAATATTCAATATTTGATGCACCCTTTCCAGCCGTGCAAAATCCCGCCCGGGCTCTTTGGACTCTGCCATCCGGCGATGGAGAAACAAAGGCTCCAGCACAAACAGCATGATCATGAACAATAGCCAGACTATCGCCATCGCGTGCATCCACCAAAAATGCGCGCCCAAGAACCGATCCCACAAGTCGGCCCGCCAGGTCATCCAGAACCCGCTCGCGCCAGCCAGCAGGACCCAAATTTTTGCTTGCCATGCGAAACCGTTCTCCAACCTGTGAAAGGCCGCCAGCCGATCATCGGGCTTTGACTGACGCCGGATCGCCGGCATGGCAACCATCGTCACGAACGCAACCCCGCCGATCCACAGCAGGACGCTGGCGACGTGAACCACTCGTGCTATCGTGAAATCATCCATATCATTCTCTCATATGCAGCATGGCAGGGCGATAATCCCGAACAGCGAGACATCTCTTGATTTAGGTCAATTACTTCGTGCTGACCGGCCTCTACGCACCCTGCATGAAACCGATCAACAAGAACAATTTTATCGCCCTGGCAGTTGCTGCCGCTGGCTGCCTGGCCAATCCCGCCCTCGCGCAGGAAAATACCGAACCTCAGGCTGAAAAAAAAGCGCCCTCTATCACGCCCTATGCCGATATCCGCTATCGGCTGGAACTGGTCGATCAGGACGGCATAGCGAAGAATGCAACGGCTTCTACCCTGCGGATGAGGGCAGGTTTGAAAACCGGTGAATGGAACGGGTTCAGTGCCGTCGTCGAGGGAGAAGCGATTGTCGTGATCGGCAAGGAACGTTTCAACGACACGATCAACGGACAGGCGCAATTCCCGGTCGTCGCCGATCCGGAGGACTTTCTTTTGAATCAGGCCTATGTCCGTTGGCGTCCGGATAGCAGGATCGAGGCGACTGTCGGGCGGCAAGTCGTGAATCTGGACAATCAAAGATGGGTCGGCTCGGTCGGCTGGCGCCAGAATGACCAGACGCTTGATGCGGTCAAGATATCGATCAGGCCGGTCGCTGATTCTTCTGTGGATTATTTTCATGCCTGGCGCGTCAACCGTATTTTCGGAACCGACTCCCCCCAGGGCATCTGGCGGAACACGGATATCCATGGATTGCGCGGTGGTTTGAAAATCAAGCCTCTGGGAACCCTGTCGGCTTATGGATACTGGCTTGACATACCGTCTGCTCCATCCATGTCGTCGCGCACCTTCGGCGTCCGGTTAACCGGCGATCAGCCACTCAACCAGACCACGAAAATCCTCTATACTGCCGAATATGCCAATCAGCAGGAACATGGCTCGAATCCCCTGGTCTTCAGCCATGATTACTGGCTGGCCGAGGCAAGCCTCGTTGCTGGCTCCGTTACCGCGAAAATCGGTTTCGAGCGCCTGGAAGGCAATGGGGCC